>NZ_AVCH01000161.1 GCF_000747075.1 Arenimonas malthae CC-JY-1 | reverse complement strand
TCCGCCGTGGCGACGGCGCCGGTTCCGGATCTGGGATAGGAACTTTTTCAGAGGGAGCGGAGCCAGAAAGTGAGGGATTTTTCGCTGGGGGCGGGTTCGCCGATCTCCTGCCAGGCCAGGTGCACAGTGAGTCCGGGCTGGCGCACGTAGCCGCGCTTGGTCCAGAAGGCCTCGTTGCCGCGGTGGCCGTCGGGGCGGCGCGGGTCGGCCGGGTCGCGGTCGACGGCGCAGAAGCCGGTCCAGGCGAAGCGGCCCAGCGCCGCGGCATGCGCCTCGCGCTCGTCGAAGAAGCGGTGCCCGAGGCCCAGGCCGCGGTAAGCCGGCAGCAGCACCGATTCGCCGAAATAGAACACGTCGTCCACGGCGCGGCCGGCCTCGCGGAAGGGCCGCTGGAATTGATCGGTGTCGTCGGCCAGCGGCAGGCCGGTGGAAGCGCCCACGACCTCGTCGGCGTCGAAGGCCAGCACGAACACGCTGTCGGGCGAGCGCGCATAGGCTTGCAGGTAGTCGCGCTCGTAGGCCAGGTCGCCGGCGTAGAGGTAGGGCCAGTCGCGGAACACGGCGATGCGCAGCCGCGCCACCGCGTCCAGCCAGGGCCCGATGCCGGCGCCGGCGATGCGCCGGACCTGGAGGTCGGCCGCCATCAGCCGCGCTTGCCCGCGATCCACGCGTCCACGCGGCGCTCGAGCAGCGCCAGCGGCAGGTCGCCGCCGGTGAGCACCAGGTCGTGGAAATCGCGCAGCGCGAACTTCGGGCCGAGCGCTTCCTGCGCGCGCGCCCGCAGTTCCAGGATCTTGTTCATGCCCACCTTGTAGGCCAGCGCCTGCCCGGGCATCACCAGGTAGCGTTCGATCTCGGCCACCACGTCGGTCTCGGGCATGCCGGTCTTGTCGAGCATGTAGGCGATGGCCTGCTCGCGGGTCCAGCGCTGGTCGTGCAGGCCGGTGTCCACCACCAGGCGCACGGCGCGGAACATCTCGGCCTGCAGGCGGCCCAGGTTGTCCAGCGGCTGGTCCTGGAAGCCGATTTCCCAGGCCAGGCGCTCGGTGTAGAGCGCCCAGCCTTCGGAAAAGGCGGTGAACGGCAGGATCTTGCGGAACGTCGGCACGCCCGTGAGTTCCTGCTGGATGGTGGTCTGGAAATGGTGGCCGGGAATGGCCTCGTGGTAGGCCAGGGTGCGCATGCCGAACTTCGCCACCTCGGCGGTGTTGCGCAGGTTGATGTAGAAGATGCCCGGGCGCGAGCCGTCGAAGGCCGGCGGGTTGTAGTAGGCGCCCGGCGCGGTCTTTTCGCGGAATTCGGGCACGCGCTCGACCTTGACGCCCATCTTTGGCCGCACGTTGAAGTGTTCGCCGATGCCGGCGTCCACTTCCTCGATGATGCGCGTGAAGTCGGCGATGATCGCCGCGCGGCCGGCGTCGGTGTCGGGGTAGAGCTGTTCGGCACGGGTGGCCACCTGCTGCACGCGCGCGCCGATGGAGCCTTCCACCAGGCCTTCCGCCACCAGGATGGCGTCCATCTCGGCCTCGATGCGGGCCACCTCGTCCAGGCCCATCTGGTGGATCTGCGCCGGCGTCATGTCCGTGCTGGTGTGCAAACGCGCCGACCAGGCATAGAAGGCATCGCCCTCCGGCAACGCCCAAACGCCGTGGTTGCCCCGGGTCAGCGGCAGCAGCCGGTCGTAGTAGGCGATGAAGCGGCCGTAGCCGGGGTACACGGCATCGGTGATGGCCGCCTCCACGGACGCCAGCAGCTCGTCGCGCCGCGCCGCGTCGAGGCTGCCGGCCGGGAGCTTGTCGAGCTTCTCCACGAACGAGGTGTAGAGGATGTTTTCGGTCGCCGGCGTGGCGGTGAAGGCGCGCATCTCGGCCAGCACCTTCTCCACCACGAAGGTCGGCGGCAGGATGCCCGCGGCCTCGCGCGCCTCCAGGCCTTCCATCACCTGCCCCACCATCACCGGGGTCTTGCCCAGGCGCGCCACGTAGGCCTCGGCGTCGGCTTCGGAAGCCACGCCATGCTGGGTGGCCAGGAAGGTGACGAAGTTGCTCTGCACGCCGAACAGCTGGTTGAGCGGGTAGTTGTGCAGCGAGAAGCGCTCGCCCTCTTCCTGGATGGCCAGGAAATACTCGAGCACGTCGTAGGACAGGCGCGTGCCCTCGTCGAGCGCCTCGCGGTCGTAGTCGCGCAGGGTGGCCAGGTCCTCGCGCAGCTTGGCCTGCATTTCCCGCTCGCGGACCAGGGAGCGGTCGGTCAGGTCGTCGGAGTACCAGTCCAGCCACGAGGGCAGCATGCCCAGCGAGGTCAGCATCTCCGGGTCGTCCACCGCGTACTCGATGAAGACCCGCTCGAAGAACCACGCCACCTTCAGCGGCTTGCCGTAGACGGTGTGCAGGCCGAGCGCGGTGGCGGCGGCCAGCAGGGCGAACAGGGTCCAGGCAGTGAACTTGAGCAGGGTCTTCATGGGTCCTCCGGAAGTCGGCAAACCTTAGCAGAGCCCCGGCACGGCCCGCCGGGCGCTAGACTGGCGGGCATGAACTACCGCCACGGATTCCACGCCGGCAACCACGCGGACGTGCTCAAGCACCTCGTGCTGGTCGCCCTGCTCGACGCGCTCAAGCGCAAGGACGCGCCCTTCTTCGTGCTCGACACCCACGCCGGGCGCGGCCGCTACGACCTTGGCGGCGTCCAGGCCCGGCGCACCGGCGAGGCCCGCGCCGGCATCCAGAAGCTGTGGGACGAGCCGCCGGCCGGCCCGCCCGCGCTGGCCGCCTACCTGGCCGCGCTCGACGCCGCCCGCGCCGACGCCCCCGACACCTACCCCGGCTCGCCCCTGCTGGTGTCCAAGGCCCTGCGCGCCCAGGACCGCCTGGTGGCCTGCGAACTGCTGCCTGAGGAATCGGCCGCGCTCAAGGCCCTGCTGGCCAGCGACCCGCGCTGCCACGTGCAGCAGCGCGACGGCTACGGCGCGGTCAAGGCCCTGCTGCCGCCGCGCGACGGCAACACCCGCATCGGCCGCGCGCTGGTGCTCATCGACCCGCCCTACGAAGCCCAGGAAGGCGAATACCCGCTCATCGTGGCCGCGCTGCGCGAAGGCCTCGAGCGCATGCCGCAGGCCATGTTCGCGCTCTGGTACCCCATCAAGCAGCGCGCCACCCTGCAGCCGCTGATGCGCAAGGTGGCCGGCCTGCCCATCAAGTCGGCGCTGGCCGTTGAACTGCTGGTACGGCCCGACGACTCCCCGCTGCGCATGAACGGCAGCGGCATGCTGCTGGTCAATCCGCCCTGGCAGGTGGAAAAGGCCATCGAACCGGCGCTCAAGCCGCTCGCCCGCGCCATGGGCGACGACGGCGCCTCCTGGCGACTCACCTGGATCAAGCAGGAAACCCCGTGACCACGCACCCGCCCAAGCACGCACGCTACGCCTATCGCGGCCCGGTGCCGCACGAGGTGATCAAGACGGTGGAGTTCACCCTGCCGCCGCTGCAACCCGGCGAAGCGCGGGTGGCGGTGCTGGCCGCGCCGGTGAACCCCAGCGACATCCTCACCCTCACCGGTGAATACGGCCTGCTGCCGCCGCTGCCGGCGGTGGGCGGCAACGAAGGCGTGGGCCGGGTCGAGGAGATCGCCGGCGAGCCCAACGGCCTGGAAGTGGGCGACGTGGTGCTGCTGCCGGTGGGCTGCGGCACCTGGAGCACCCACCTGCACCTGCCGGTGAAGACCCTGGTGCCACTGCCGCACGACGTGGACCCGGTGCAGCTGTCCATGCTCACCGTGAACCCGCCCACGGCGCTGCTGATGCTCAGCGAATTCGTGGAGCTTCAGCCCGGCGACTGGGTGATCCAGAACGCAGCCAACTCCGCCGTGGGCGGCTACCTGGCGCAGCTGGCCAAGCGCCGCGGCATCAACGTGATCAACGTGGTGCGGCGCGAATCGGCCATCGAGGCGGTCTGGGCCGCCGGCGGCGAACACGTGCTGGTGGACGCCGAGGACCTGCCCAAGCGCGTGCGCGACGCCGTGGGCGAGGTGCACGTGCGGCTGGCCGTGGACTGCGTCGGCGGCGTGCACACCGAGCACCTGGCGCGCTGCCTGGCGGCCGGCGGCACGCTGGTGAACTACGGCTCGATGAGCGGCGAACGCTGCATGATCTCGCCGCGCTACTTCGTCTTCAACGACCTCACCCTGCGCGGCTTCTGGCTGTCGCAGTGGTACAAGCGCGCCGCGGCCGAACGCCGGCGCGCGGTGTTCGCCGAACTGGCGGGGCTGGTGGCGGACGGCACGCTGCACGCCCGCGTGCAGGACCACTATTCCATCGACCACGTCGCCGACGCGGTGCGCGCCGCGCACGCCGGCGCCCGCAGCGGCAAGATCATCATCGAGCCGAACGGGCCGCCGCGCGCGGCGATCTGAGCGCGCCGCGCCTCACTCGTAGCGCAGCGCCTCGATCGGGTCCAGGCTGGCCGCCTTCGAGGCCGGCATGATGCCGAACACCACGCCCACCAGGGCCGAGAAGCCCGCGGCCGCGGCCACCACCCACAGCGGCACCTGCGCCGGCGGGAAGTTCGGGATCACCGCCGCCACGCCCACGCCCGCGGCGTAACCGAGCACGATGCCGATCAGGCCGCCCAGCAGCGCCAGCAGGCCGGCCTCGAGCAGGAACTGCACCAGGATGTCGCGGCGGGTGGCGCCCAGGGCCTTGAGGATGCCGATCTCGCGGGTGCGCTCGGTGACCGACACCAGCATGATGTTCATGATGCCGATGCCGCCGACCAGCAGCGAAATGCTGACCACGCCGGCCACCACCGCGGTGGCGGTGCCGGTGACCTGCTCGAACTGCTTCACGAACGAATCGGCCGCTTCCACCCGGAAGTCGTCGTCCTGCCCGGGCTTGAGCTTGCGCGAGGCGCGGATGGCGCGCTTGACCCGCTCGCGCACCACTTCCACCTGGGAAATGTCCGGCACGTTGAAGGAAATGGACATGAATGGCTGGGTGTTGTTGCCGGTCATGGCCCGGCCCACGTCGAAGGGAATGACGACGTAGTTGTCCTGGCTGAAGCCCAGCAGCTCGCCCTGGCGCTGCATCACGCCCACCACCTTGAACCACTCGTTGCCGATGCGGATGTATTCGCCCACCGGGTCCTCGGGCAGCTTCAGGTCGTCGATCACCTGGGTGCCGATGACCACCACGCGGCGCCGGCCCTGGTCGTCGCTGGGCGCCAGGAAACGGCCGCGCTCCGGATAGCGGCCGCGCACGGCCTGGAATTCGGCCGTGGTGGCCAGCACCTGCGGGCTGGACGTGCGGCCGCGGTAGCTGGTGCCGGCCACGGCCACCTGCATCATCGGCGTCACCTGGTCCACGCCCGGCACGCGGTAGCGCAGCACGTCGAGGTCCTTGAAGGTGATGAAGTTGATGCGGCCGGTGCGGAAGTTCTCGTTGTTGTTCTCGGCGCGCAGGTTCATGGTGCTGCCGCCGAGGTCGGCGAACTGGCTCGAGATCGAGGCGGAAAACCCCTGCACCAGCGACACCACCGCGATCACCGAGGCGGTGCCGATCAGGATGCCCAGCGTGGTGAGGAAGCTGCGCATCCGGTGCGCCATCAGGCTGGTGAGCGCGGCGCGGAAGGCTTCGAGGAAGGCGTACATGTCAGGCCACCTGCGCGCGGGCGGGGTTCAGGGTGTCCTCGACGACCTTGCCGTCGCTGACGCGGATGGTGCGCCGGCAGTGCGCGGCGATGTCGGGTTCGTGCGTCACCACCACGACGGTCTGGCCGGATCGGTGGAGTTCGTCGAACAGGGCCATGATCTCGGCCGAGGTCCTGGAATCGAGGTTGCCGGTGGGCTCGTCGGCCAGCAGGATCGAGGGCTTGCCCACCAGCGCGCGCGCCACGGCCACGCGCTGGCGCTGGCCGCCGGAGAGCTGGTTCGGGCGGTGGCCCAGGCGGCTGCCCAGGCCCACCTGCTCCAGCGCGCGGGTCGCCAGCGCCTTGCGTTCGGCGCGCGGCATGCCGCGGTAGACCAGCGGCTGCATCACGTTCTCGAGCACGGTCATGCGCGGCAGCAGGTGGAAGGACTGGAACACGAAGCCGATTTCCTTGTTGCGCACGTGCGCCAGCTCGTCGTCGGTGAGCTGCGAGGTGTCGCGGCCGTTGAGCACGTAGGTTCCCTCGCTGGGCGTGTCCAGGCAGCCGATCAGGTTCATCAGCGTGGACTTGCCCGAGCCCGAGGGGCCGATCAGGGCCACGTACTCGTTGCGGTCGATGAACAGGTCGACGCCGTTGAGGGCGAGCACTTCCTCCTCGCCCATCAGGTAGCGCTTGACGATGCCGGTGAGTCGGATCATCCGGCGTCGTCCTCGCCGTCTTCGGCGGCCTCGTCGCCCTCGCCGTCCTTGTCCTTGCCGCCTTCGTCGCGCAGCTTGCCTTCGACGCGGTCGCCGTCGCGCAGGCCGCGCACCACCTTGGCCGGGCCGGTGATCACGCGGTCGCCGGCCTGCAGGCCCTTGGCGATGGCCTCCCAGCGGTCGTCCGACAGGCCCACTTCCACTTCGACCTTGCGGGCGGTGCCGTCGCGGTCCACCCACACGTGGCGCTTGACCTGCTTGTCTTCCGTTTCCTCGGTGGCCACGGCTTCCACCGGCACCGCCAGCGACTTGCCGCCGTCGCCCAGGAAGATGTCGGCGCGGGCGCTCATGCCCGAACGCAGCGCCACGCCTTCCGGCACCTCGAGCAACACGGTCACCTCGTAGGCGCGGCCCTGCGCTTCCAGCGTCGGCGCCAGCGCGATCTTGGCCACCTTGCCCTTGAGCGCGGTGTCCTGGAACGCGGCGGCGTAAACGTCGGCGGCCTGGCCCAGGCTGATGCGGGCGATGTCGGCCTCGTCCACCTTCAGCTCGGCCTGGATGGCCGAGGTGTCGGCGATCTTCATCAGGCTGGCGCCGGCCAGGGCATTGGTGGACGGGATGGCCGTTTCGCCCACCTTGATCGGCAGGTCGACGATGGTGCCGGCGATGGGCGAGAGGATGTCGGTCTTGGCCAGCTGCTCGCGCGCCTCCTCCAGGATGGCGTCGGCGCGGCGCAGGGCTTCCTCGCTGCTCTGCAGCTCGACCTTGGCCAGGTCGCGGGCGTTGCGCAGGTCGTCGTAGTCGCTCTGGCCGATCATCCTGCGCGCCAGCAGCGATTCGCCGCGGGTGAGCCGGGTCTCGGCCAGGGCCAGGGCCAGGCGCTGGCGCTCGATGCTGATCAGGCTCTGGCGGCGGCTGGCCTGTTCGCGGTCGATGGCGTTGCGGTAGGTTTCCGGGTCCAGGCGCAGCAGCAGCTGGCCCTTCTCCACGGTGTCGCCCTCGGCCACCAGGATCTCGCGCACCTTGGCCACCACTTCCGAGGTCAGGTTCACCTCGGTCAGGTAGGCCAGCACGCCGGAGGCGAGGATGGTGGGCCGGATTTCCTGCTCGGCCGCCACCACCACCTCGACTTCGGTGCGCGATTCACCGCGCCCGGCCTTGATGAGCAGGGGCACGGCCACGACCGCCACGAGGATGGCCGCGGCCACCCATTTCTTGTTGATCTTCATCGGCACTTCCGTTGTGGGGCGTGGCTCAGAGCGCGGCGAACAGCGCCATCACGCCGTAGATGACCAGCGAGGGCAGCACGGCGACGGTGACCGCCTGGCCCCAGCCGGTGCGGAACCAGGTCTTCCAGCCCAGCGCGGCCAGGAACCAGACCCAGAAATTGAGCAGGCTGAAGCTGCGGGCCAGCATCAGCCAGTCGTGGTCGAGCGGCAGCTGCACCAGCAGCGGGTCGACGTTGAGCAGCTGCAGGCTTTCGAACGACACCTGGTTGGAGCTGGTGAAGATGGCGCCCAGCACCACCAGGTTGCCCAGCACCATGGGCATGCTCGACCAGGCCGTCAGCGACAGGCCGCGGCGGAAGCCCACCTGGTTGCCCGTGACCTTGCCGGCCAGCAGGAAGTACAGCGCCATCACCGAGAACATGATGCCCACGAACAGCAGCACCATCGGCCCGCCGAAGTAGGCCGAGGCGCGCGCGCCCGGCATGAACTGCTTCGCCTGCTCGATTTCGGCGGCGCTCATGTCGCGCTGGGCCTGCATCTGCGCCACCTGGTGGTCGGCGAACCAGTCCGGGTCCACGGTGAGGAAATAGGCGGTGGTGGACGCGGCGCCCAGCAGCGCCACCAGCAGCAGCGGCAGCCAGAAGCTCGGCTTCTCCTTGAGGTCGGCGAACACCTTGGCCGGCTCGAGGAAGATGTTGATCAGGTGGGACATGCAAGGCTCCTTGGCGTTGGCGCGGCGCGACTCCCCTTGAATCGCCCTGCGCAGGATAGGGCACGCGGCCCTTGTGAACCATGGACGGAAGTAAGGCGCCAGATGTGACAATGATCCTCCCTCCCCTTTCGCCGGACCGCCGATGCGCCTGTTTTCCGCCCTGGTGATGCTGCTCGCCGCCGGCCTGGCCGCCGCGGCCGGCCCCGACCGCCGCATCGCCATCACCGTCGACGACCTGCCCTGGGCCAGCCTGGGCGACGGCGCCGGCCGGCCGCTCGACGCCGCCATGCGCGCGCACCACGCCCGCCTGATGGCGGCGATCCGCGCCGGCGGCGACCCGGTGATCGGCTTCGTCAACGAAGGCAAGCTCGGCGCCGACCCGGCCTCGCGCGCGGAACGCACCGCCATGCTGCGCGACTGGCTCGACGCCGGCACCGAGCTGGGCAACCACACCCGCGGCCACGTGGACCTGCACGCCGTGGGGCTGCCGGCCTACCAGGCCAACATCCTGGCCGGCGAACAGGTGCTGCGCCCGCTGCTGGCCGAACGCGGCCAGCATCCGCAGTGGTTCCGCCACCCCTACCTGCGCGCCGGCACCTCGGCCGCCGACAAGGCGGCGCTGGCGGCCTTCCTGGCGGAGCACGGCTACCGCATCGCCCCCGTCACGGTGGACCACAGCGACTGGATCTGGGCACGCGCCTACCGCAACGTGCTCGACGACGGCGCCGACGAGGCCACCCTCGCCCGCCTGCGCACCGGCTACGTGCCCTACATGATGGCGAAGGTGGACTACTACGAGCGGTTCTCCCTCGCCCTGCTCGGCTACGCGCTGCCGCAGACCTGGCTGCTGCACGCCAACGAACTCAACGCCGCCACCTGGACCGCGCTGATGGCGGGGCTGGACGAGCGCGGCTACCGGCGCGTTTCCCTCGCCGAAGCCATGGCCGACCCGGCCTACGCCCGCGACGACGCCTACACCGGCCGCTGGGGCCCGAGCTGGCTGCACCGCTGGGCCATGGCGGAGAAGAAGCCGCGCGCGTTCTACGACGGCGAACCGGAAACGCCGCGCTGGGTGCTCGACCTGGCCGGCGTGGAATCCGAATAGCCCTCAGGGCGCCGCGGCCGGCGGCGCGCTGCGCGGCTCGAGGATGATGCGTCCGCGGCTGTAGTCGTAGACCACGTCGTAGCGGCTCAGGAAGCGCGCACCCAGGCGGCCGTGCTGGCCGGTGTCGATGACCTCGTCGCCGATCGAATAACTCGCCGGCGTCTCCACCGCCGGCGCGCCGGCCAGGGCCAGCTGCACCGAGGTGCCGCTCTGGTAGCGCGCCAGGCCGCCCACGAAACAGGCCGTCGTTTCCTTGCCGCCGGCCGGCACCTTGATGGCCTCGTGCGCCTGCGGGAACAGGCTCAGGTCGATGCCGGCGCCGCTGTCCACGTGCAGCCGCGCTTCGTAACGGGCGCCGTCGGGACCCTGCAGCTGCGCCTGCACGAAGGGCTGGCGGCCGCTGATGTCGGCCGGCACCACCAGGCCATCGCCGCGGTAGTCGTAGGTCTCGGGGTCGTGCAGCACGACTTCGCCGCGGGCGTGGTCGATTTCCACCACATAGCGGCTGAAAAGCTCGTGGCCGATGACGCCGCTGAACGGCGGCGCTTCGATGCCCTTGTCGCAGAGCACGCGGTCGAGCGGGATCGCCAGCACGGTCTGGTCGAGCAGCGCGACGGGGCCGAAATCGATGTCCAGCCCGGGCTGCACGGCGGCGGTGACCGTGGCCACGCCTTCGCCGGCGATCCGGCGCAGGCCGCTCATGTCGAGCTTGAGCGCCTCGGTCTTCGGGCCGGTGAGCAGGGTCAGCATCGAGGCGCCGGTGTCGACCACGAAATCCATCGGCGGCGAGCCGTTGATGCTGGCCTGCACCACGATCCAGCCCTTGTGCTCGCGGAACGGCAGGCGCGCCGGCAGCGGCGAATCCAGCCGCGCCTCGGTGCCGTGGTTGGCGAAATAGATCCGCCCCAGTTCGATCTGGCTGCAGGACGCCAGGCCCAGGGAAAGCGCCAGGGCCAGGCCCAGGCGATGCAGCGGGAAAAAGGACTTGTCCATGGTGACCTCGAAGGGAGGCAAGTGCGCGGCACTTGCGTGGCCGGGGAATGTGCGTTGAAATTTGAACCTGTTTTTCAACACAGGCAAGCCAACTGATGGCACGGTCGCGCACGCCCACCCCGCCCCGTCCCGCGCGCTTCCAGGACGTGTCCGACCCGGCCGGCATCGCCCTGCTGGCCAGCCCGGTGCGCCAGGACATCGTCGACACCCTGGTCGCGCTGGGCGGCGAGGCCGACGTGGCCGCCGTCGCCCGGGAACTGGGCCGCCCCGCGGACGGGCTGTACTACCACTTCGAACGGCTGGCCGACGCCGGGCTGCTGCAGCGCCGGGACAAGGCCGGCGAGCCGCGCCGCTACCGCATCGGCGCGCGCCGCGGCACGGCACTGCGCCTGGTCTACGGCAAGCGCGCGGAAAGCAGCGAGGCCGTGCAGCAGGTGGTGGCGAAGCTGCTGCAGGCGGCCGGGCGCGACTTCCGCGCCGCGCTCGCCAACCCGAAGGTGCGCACCGAAGGCGAGGCCCGCGAACTCTGGGCCGGCCGCAGCCGCGGCTGGCTGGACGAAGACGGCCTGCGCGAAGCCAACGCCCTGCTCGGCCGCCTGCTGGAACTGCTGCAGGGGCCGCGCCAGCCCGGCCAGGACCAGCTCTTCAGCCTGTCCTTCGTACTGGCGCCCAAGCCGGGCCAGCCCGCGCGCCGCGGGCCGGCCGGCGACTGAAATTTCACGCCGGCGGCCCGCCAGGCTGCGATGATCCTGCCGCACCCCCGCCCGCCCAGGCCGCCATGTCCGACACCCCGCGCAAGACCATCCGCGATTTCGATCCCGAAGTACTGCGCCTGTTCGACCAGTACGTGCACGGGCAGATCGACCGGCGCGGTTTCCTCAAGGGCGCGGCGGCGTTCGCGGTCGGCAGCAGCGGCGCGGCCGGCCTGCTGGCGGCGCTGGCGCCGAAGTTCGCCCAGGCGCAGCAGGTACCGCCCGACGACCCGCGACTGGCCACCAGCTACCCGCGCTTCGATTCGCCGGACGGCTATTTCGAAGGGCGTGGTTACCTGGCGATGCCGGCCAGCGTGGAAGGCGCGCTGCCGGCGGTGCTGGTGGTGCACGAGAACCGCGGCCTGAACCCGCACATCGAAGACGTCACCCGCCGGCTGGCGCTGGAGGGCTACCTGGCCTTCGCGCCCGACGCGCTGTTCCCGCTCGGCGGCTACCCCGGCGACGAAGACGCCGCGCGCGCGAAGTTCCAGGAACTCGACCAGTCGCTGACGCGCCAGGACCTGCTGGCCGCCGCGCGCTGGCTGCAGGCGCACCCGCGCTCGAATGGCCGGCTGGGCACGGTGGGTTTCTGCTACGGCGGCGCGATCGCCAATTTCCTCGCCACGCAATTGCCCGACCTGAAAGCCGCGGCGCCTTTCTACGGCACCGCGCCGGCCGCCGCCGACGTACCCGCGATCCAGGCCGAACTGCTGGTGGTGCTGGCGGCCGACGACGAACGCGTCAACGCCACCTGGCCCGCTTACGAGGCCGCGCTGGAATCGGCGGGCAAGTCCTACGAACTGCTCCAGCCCGCCGGCACCGTGCACGGCTTCCACAACGACACCACCCCGCGGTACGACGAAGCCGCCGCGAAGCAGGCCTGGGCCGCCACGCTGGCCCTGTTCGCGCGCACGCTCCGGGGCGCCTGAGGCCAACGGCGGGGCCAGACGGCCCCGATTGTTGCCACTAATGCAACGATAGCTTGTATTTTTGCCGTATTGATGCGTTTGTGATTGCGCCCAATACTGTGCCCCGAGACGAACCGAACGCCACCCGGGACCCCGCAATGAACCAGACCTACCTCCTGCTCGCCCGCCTGGGCCTGGCGCTCCTGTTCGTGATCTCCGGCCTCGCCATGCGGCGGGACGCCGGCCACGCCCACTGAACCTGCCAAGGAACCCCGCCATGAAAGACGCCACCACCCTGCTCGGCCGCCTCGGCCTGTCGCTCATCTTCATCCTGTCCGGTTTCGCCAAGCTCGGCGCCGGTTACGCCGGCACCCAGGGCTACATGGAAGCCATGGGCGTGCCCGGCGCGCTGCTGCCGCTGGTCATCGCGGCCGAAATCGGCGGCGGCCTGGCCATCGCCACCGGCCTGCTGACGCGCTGGGCCGCGCTGGGCCTGGCCGCGTTTTCGGTCGCCAGCGCCGTGCTCTTCCACTTCGACCTGGGCGACCAGAACCAGTTCATCCACTTCACCAAGAACCTGGCCATGGCCGGTGGTTTCCTGGTGCTGGCGGCGAACGACGCCGGCCGCCTGAGCCTGGATGCGCTGCTCGCCTCCCGCCGCGCCGCGGCGAAGGCGGGTGCCCGGTGATCGCCCTGCGCCCCGCCGCCGAGCGCGGCCACGCCAACCACGGCTGGCTCGATTCCTGGCACAGCTTCTCGTTCGCCGACTACCACGACCCGGCGCACGTGCACTGGGGCCCGCTGCGCGTGATCAACGAAGACCGCGTGGCCGCCGGCCAGGGCTTCGGCACGCACGGCCACCGCGACATGGAGATCATCAGCTACGTCATCGACGGCGCGCTGGGCCACAAGGACTCGATGGGCAACGCCGCCAGCATCGTGCCCGGCGAAGTGCAGCGCATGAGCGCCGGCACCGGCGTGACGCACTCGGAGTTCAACTACAGCGCCACCGGCACCACGCACTTCCTGCAGATCTGGATCATCCCGAAGTTCCTGGGCGTGAAGCCCGGCTACGCCCAGAAGACCTTCACCGACGCCGAAAAGCGCGGCCGCCTGCGCCTGGTGGTCAGCCCCGACGGCGCCGAGGGTTCGGTGGACATCCACCAGGACGCGCGGATGTACGCCGGCCTCTTCGACGGCGGGGAAAGCGCCGAACTGGCGCTGGCCCCGGGCCGCCTGGGCTACGTGCACGTGGTGCGCGGCGCGGTGGAAGTGAACGGCCAGCCGCTGGGCGCGGGCGACGCGCTCAAGCTGCGCGACGAACCCCGCATCACCCTGCGTGCCGGCCGCGACGCCGAGGTGCTGGTGTTCGACCTGCCGCCGCTGGACTGAAACCCGCGGGCGGGGCTTGGGCATAATCGGGCGGACCTTTTCACCGGAGCCGCTCCTTGCGCACCCCCGCCCTCGCCCTGCCCCTGCTGCTGGCCGCGCTGCCGGCCTTCGCCACCGCCCCCGACCTGGCGCCGGTGGCGGAGGCCACGCGCAGGACCTTCGAGGTGCCGGGCATCGCCATCGGCATCGTCAAGGACGGCGAGCTGGTTTACGCACAAGGCTTCGGCGTGCGCGAACAGGGCCAGCCGGCGCCGGTGGACGCCGACACGCGCTTCGCCATCGCCTCGCAGACCAAGGCCTTCACCTCGGCGGCGCTGTCGATCCTGGCCGACGAAGGCAAGCTCTCGCTCGACGACCGCGTCATCGACCACCTGCCCTGGTTCCAGATGAGCGACCCGTTCGTGACGCGCGAAATGCGCCTGCGCGACCTGCTCAGCCACCGCAGCGGCCTGGCCCTGGGCGCCGGCGACCTGCTGTTCTGGCCCACCACGCAGTACTCCACCCGCGAAATCGTGCAGCGCCTGCGGCACGTGCCGCTGGCCACCAGTTTCCGCGCCGAGTACGCCTACGACAACGTGCTCTACGCCGTGGCGCAGCTGGTGATCGAGGAGGTCTCGGGCCAGGCCTACGGCGATTTCCTGCGCGAACGCATCTTCGCGCCCGTGGGCATGCGCGACACCGTGGTCAACAGCGACCACCTGCCCGCCGGCGCCAATGCCGCGGTCGGCCACGCCCAGCCCGGCTTCCGCGGCCCGCTGGTGACGGTGCCGCCGATGACCTGGAGCAACAACCAGGCCGCGGGCGGCATCTACGCCAGCGTCAACGACCTGGCCAAGTGGATGCGCGTGCAGCTGGACGGCGGCGTGCTGGGCAAGGACGAAGCCGGCAAGGAGCGCCGCCTGTTCAGCGCCGAACGCCACCGCGCCATGTGGGAACTGGTGACGCCCATCCGCATTCCCGCCGAACCCGCCGTGCCGGCGCTGGCCCCGGCGCTGCCGCAATTCGCCGGTTACGGCGAAGGCTGGTCGGTGAGCGAATACCGCGGCAGGAAGCTGGTGTGGCACACCGGTGGCTGGCCCGGCATGGTGTCGCGCGTCACGCTGGTGCCGCAGCTGGACCTGGGCATCGTGGTGCTCACCAACCAGGAAGTCGGCGCCGCCTTCAACGCCGTCACCATGGAGGCGCTCGACCATTACCTGCAGGCGCCGGACACCGACTGGGTGGCGGCCTACGCCGCGGCCGTGGCCAAGGCCCGCTCGGGCGCCGATGAAAAATGGACGGCGCACCAGGCCGCGCGCGCCAAGCGCAGCCAGCCTTCGCTGCCGCTGGCGGACTACGCCGCGACCTACGTTGACCCGTGGTACGGCGACGTCACCGTGGCGCTGGAGGGCAAGGCGCTGGTGATGCGCTTCGCGAAGACGGCGGCGCTCGTGGGCACGCTCGAGCACTGGCAGCACGACACCTTCCTGGTGCGCTGGCACGACCGCGCGCTCAACGCCGACGCCTTCGCCAGCTTCGACCTCACGCCCGACGGCAAGGTGCGCGAGCTGCGGATGGAAGCCGTGTCCTCGCTGACCGACTTCAGCTTCGATTTCCACCACCTGCGGCTGGCGCCGCATTCAGAAGACACGCATTGAGGCCGCGGAGCCTCTAACCCGCCCGCGACAACCTCCGCTACACCTACGTCAACGGCCAACAAATCGCCCTGCAGGACGAAGCCGGCCGGCTTGACGCGGTCGGCGGCCTGACGGCGTTCAGCAACAGCGCGTCCGGCCGGGGCGGGGTGCAGGTGCAGGCGGGCGACACGCTCAAGTCGCTGGCGCGCCGGGTGTACGGCAACGAGGCCTACTGGTACGTGCTGGCCGACGCCAACGGCCTGGACGAGGGCTCGGCGCTGGTGGCGGGCAGCACGCTGACCGTGCCGGAGGTGCGGACCAGCCTCAACGACGCCAACACCTTCAAGCCCTACAACCCGGCCGACGTGACCGGGCCGACGACACCGAGCTTGCCGTACATTCCGCCTGCGGCGGCGGCGTGCGACCCCATCGCCACGATCGTCATGGCGGTCGTGGCGATTGCGGTAACGGTCTACACGGCTGGTTTGGCGACGCCCGGCGTCACGGGCAGCTTCTTCGGGGCGGGCCTGGCTACGCTGGGCGGTGCAGGCGGCGCGGCGGTTGGTCTGACGGCCGGCGCCATCGGCGGCTTCGCGGGCAGCGTTGCGTCCCAGTTGGTGGGCAAGGCCGCGGGTTGAGTCGATAGTTTCAGCCTGCGTGATGCGGTCTCCTCGGGCATCGGTGGTGGCATCTCGGGCGGACTGGCGGGCGCTTACGGCGGCTCGACAGCGAAGCTTCTGGCGGACAAGGCGAGCACCACCCAGATTGCTCGGTCGGTCTTGGGCAACGCCGCAGGTAGCTATGTCGGCGGAAAGATCGCGGGCGTGAAAGACACGTCGTTTAGCTGGCGAGCCATAGCCGCCAGTGCGGTGAGCAGCGTGTTGACCGCCAAGGCGAACCAGGGACTTGGACTCAACGCCGAGGCTGCGTTTGGAGGCACCGGCCAGATTGGCCAGGATATCGTGGGCAGTCTGATGGGTGGTGTGGTAAGCCTGCACACCCGTCGCGCGGCTGGATTCGATGACCCGGTCAACTATGGGCAGATCCTGGCAGATGCGTTTGGTAATGCCCTGGGTAACGCCGCCGTGCGGGATCTTGGCGGCCTGTCACAGCGCCCGGCCCGTGGTATGGCAACAGGCGGAGCTGCGGGCACTGACGCCAACCTGCTCTCCCACGAGCAGTTGATGGCCCTCGGAAATGCGCTAGGAAACGATGCCGATCAAAGCCTGGAGGGTCGCACTTCGGCAAACCCCACTAAGTCTTCCGGCGTAACGCTCACAGACACCATAAAGTCGGGGGGTACCGCGGACAAGGCGAGCCATCTCCTTTGGGATGGAGCCCGAGCGGGAGGGGCCGCAGTTGACCTGGCTTCAGACGCTGCCACTGGCGCCGCGTCGCACATCGGCACGTACCCGTACGGCAATGGCGAAGGTGGTGGCGGAGGTGGCGTACCGCAATACGGCAGCCTGTCCTCTGCTCGAGAGCCGCTCTATTGGTATGACGAGGCTGGGACGATGCATATCGGGCCAGTCGTCTCCGGAGAAGGGTCCGGCAAGGCAAGCTTGATGTCTGAGGTAATGAAGTGGGGCGCAATCACGTCGGGTGTTGTAGTCGGTACGCCCTACGCGTTGGCAAAGATGGCAGTGGATGGTGTTGTGGGGGCAGCACATCTTCAGCGCGTCGGTCAGGGTGAGGCCCTGTACCAGCTGACCGGTGGATGGCTGGGGCAAGAGGCCCATCAAGAACACCTGGAAATGCAAGCCGGATTCCGAGCGTTCGCCTCCGATCCTGCGGCTGCCATCAGTGCGGGCCTTTCGAACTGGGCAGACAACAGCCTTGAGGCCCTGAACAGCGGCCGCAACTTCGAGTACGGCATGCGCATGGCGGATGGGTCGGCGATGCTGGTGACAACTGCCACTGGCGGCTATGGCGCCGTCCGCGCGGGTGGTCGCGGACTTGTAAGTGTGACCAAGGCTGCAGATAGGGCAGGGATCCTGCCGGCCATGTCCCGTGGAGGCCCGCGATTCGGTGGGCAGATTGGTGCGACGGGCGAGCTGTCATCGCAGACTGTTGCAAACGTCCCTTCAGTTGAAGTAGCGGCAGCCGGAAGAACATACAGCGGCGGGGCCTATGGTCGGCTTTCTGCTCAGCGCGGGGTCATAGAGCGTCACCACGCTCCAGCGGGTAGTGTGAGTCCGCACACAACTCACAGCGGTCCAGCCATTCAGATGGACTATGCGGACCATTTTTTGACCTCAAGCCACGGCTCTCAGGGCCTGGCGGGTGTGATGTATCGATCCGAGGTCAAGCAGTTGATTGATGCCGGCAATATGCGTGGTGCGATGGCAATGGAAATCCGGGACGTACGTCGTGTCTCTGTCCAAAGTGCCGGAACCACGACAAAGTACAATGCGGCAATACGAGAGATGCTCGATTATGCTTATGGAAGGGGATATTTGAAGAAGGGTCCATGAAAATGACTGTGATAGAGCCATACGTATCGGCGGGCGGTCTCAAATTCGGCGCAACTTATGACGATGTCGTATCAGCTTTGGGGGAGCCACGATCGGAGGAGAAGAGCCGACTTGGGGAAGTCATCGTCCGGTATGACGGAATGGGGGCTTCAATTTCATCGCGCGGACTGGTGGAGGTGTACTTCCTGCCAGAAGCGTATGTGTCTATATTGGGCATTGATGTGTTCAACGACCCTAAGGCTTTTCGAGAGCTTTGCAGGTTAGACGGCAATCCCAAGGAGTTATTGGGCTTCATCATCCTGCTCAAGCTAGGCGTCACTATGACGGGCTTTCACGATGGTGACGAAGCGCAGAGAGCAGTTACGGCCTTTGAAAGTGGGCGTTGGGATCAATTGACCGGCGAGCTGCAGAACTACGCTTTCACCTAATGCGCAGAGCCGGCCCCGAACTAGCGAGGCCTTTTTACGTTGCAGACAGCCAAGCAGCGTTCACCAGGCTATCTCAAGCTGGAGAACTCCGTGCCACAGAAGGAAGCCGAGCGCTTCGTTCTGACGGCAGACTAAGCGAGCCAACGCACCCGCTCTTCAAGCACGGACCTGACGTAACCAACGCCTATATTGAAGGACGGGTGCTCAAGTATTCAATTGACGCGAAAGAGGCGCAGTCCATGGGGTTATGCGAAGCGGGTTGCGCATGCTTACTGACGGCATGAGTTGGTATCCGGCAGAGTCTTGAGTATCTGGAGGCGCCGGCCTGGTAGGCGGATCAAGTGCCCGCTGCGCATGAGCTTTCGAATAACTTGGTTGACCATTTCGCGCGTCGCGCCGATCCGGTCAGAAATTTCCTGCTGGGTCAGCGAACTCGGTAGCAGGAGCTTCCCGTCCACTTTCTCAACCTCAGCCATTAGTACGCTGATCACACGTTCGCTGACGTTCTGAAGCCCGAGCCGCTTCAACTGCGTGGTCGCGGTTCGGAGTCTGCCCATTAGCGCCAGCATGAGGTAGTAGGCGAAATCCGGATTCTCCAGGGCGAAGGACTGGAGATCGGTGCTCCGGATGCGCAGGCATTCAGCTTCGGTTTCGGCAATGACGGAGGCGGAGCGCGTGCCGCCGTCGAGGGCCATTTCACCGAAGATCTCGCCCGGGGTGATCTTGTTGTAGATGAGCTTTCGTTCGTCTGCATCGGCGGTGAAAACCCTTGCTCGCCCCAAGAGTAGGACATAAGCGCAATCAGCTCTCGCGCCCTCCTCTATGAGGATTCTGCCTGCGTCATATCTGTGGGTGGTGCCCAAGTGCATGAGGCGGGCAATCATCGCCTCTGGCAATCGATTCGGATTACGTGGTCCGCGTGGCATGACTGTGTCTCTGGCGTCAGGACGCCGCTAAAACTGTCTTGGCTGGGCCAACTTCGCTGCTGTGCCAAGACACTTCCGTCGCCACCAATCCTTGGTTCGTCACTGGAGAGTGGCGGGCGGGTTGCCCTGCGCTCGGCGCCTTTTCAGGCCGAAGTCGGCAAGTGAAAAATTTACATTCGGGAGATTTTCTCACATTGGGCGGGGTCGGTTTCGCGGACAAAGTGCCTGTGTAAACTCCGGGCCTCGCTTGAGGTCCATCGGGACTCCGGAGTCGGAGTCATCGCGATGGGTGCGCAGGACCAGGGGATCGACTACGTGCAAACTTCTTCCTCCATGGCGGAGGAGCGCCTGATGGCCGTCATCAACGGCCTCGGTGCCATGGACGACGACAGCGCTCTCGCAGCGCTGCAGGCCGTACTGCGCGACGCCCCTGAATTGGCCGGAGCCCACCAGTTGGCGGCGGCCATTCATGCCCAGAGGGGTGACCTGGAGGCCGCGGAGGCGGAGTTCCGGGCCGCACTGGCGCTTGATCCCGCGCTTTCGGTGGCCCGGTTCCAGCTGGGCCAGCTGTTGATCGTCAAAGGCGACGTGGACGCCGCCGTACAAGTGCTTGAGCCCATGGCTTTGACCGCGCAGCAGTCGCCAGATGCCGATGTGCTCGGCGCCTATGCCGGTGCATGGTTGCAGGCAGTACAAGGGCAGCTGGAAGCTGCGATCCGCGAGGTAGATCGTGGTGTGGCTGGCCCGCAGATGTTCCCCGCGCTGACAGCAGACATGCGCAAGCTCCGTCAGGCCTGGTTCGAAGCCTTGGCCGAGGGCGACGGTCCCGGCCCGACCGTGCCGCTCTTCCTCTCCGGCTACAACAGGCAGGGCTAGCCGCCATGGCCGTTGATCGCCTGACCTCCACTTCGGCGCTCATCGCAGCGGTGCGCGCAAGCGCAACCGCCAAGTCCGGTCAGTCACGGCGCGCTGCGGAGCCGGCCTATGTCCATCAGCCGATATCGGCAACCGGCGGCCAGCCCCGATCAATTGATTGATCATCCCGCGCCTAGCGGCAATAACGCAGGCGCCCTCTTGTCACCCGTTATGAGTGGACTGCGGCGCCGCCAGCGTGGCGAAGTCAGGCCGCGACGAAGCGCTCCGCGATCTCCGCCAACTTGGCCGGCACCGCCTCCACCGGCCGCGCCTGCTCGGCCTGCAGCGGGCAGGTCTTGAGCATGTAGGAGGCGTCGTAGCTCAGGCGTTCGACCAGGAAATCCACGAAAGCCCGCACCTTCGGCGACGGCACGCGGCCGCGGGTGAAGACCGCGCTGAAATCCACGGTCGGGCCGCTCCAGCCGGCCAGCACGCGCACCGCGCGACCGCTTTCCACGAAGGGCTTGATGCTCACGTCGCTCAGCATCAGCAGCCCCTCGCCGCAGAGCATGGCGCCCTGCAGCGGGGCCGGGTCGTTGGCGACGAAGACGGGGCTCACCGCGAAATCCACCATGTCACCGGCCACGCCGGCCTTCAGCGGCCAGTAGTAGCGGTTGCCGTGCCGGTGCTTGGCGAAGGCCAGCACGCGGTGGTGCTGCAGGTCGTCGGGATGCAGCGGCTCGCCATGGCGGGCGATGTATTCGGGGCTGGCATAGACCTGGGTGCGGAAGCTGTCGAGCCGGCGCGCCACCAGCGAGGAATCCGGCAGGTTGCCAATGCGAAGGGCCACGTCGGTTTCGGTGGCGATCAGGTCGACGGTGTCGTTGGCCAGGTGCAGGTCGATGCGCACCTCGGGATGGCGCTGGTGGAATTCGCCCAGCAGCGGCGAGATCCACAGGATGCCGATCGAATACGGCGCCGTGACCCGCAGCCAGCCGCGCGGCCCGCCCTGCAGCTGGCCGACGGCGCTTTCGGCCTCTTCCAGCTCGCGGGCGATGCGCACGCTGTGGTCGTGGTAGACCGCGCCGGCTTCGGTGAGGCCGAGCTTGCGCGTGGTGCGGTTGAGCAGCTGCGCGCCCAGGCGCTCCTCCAGCTCCTGCACCTTGCGGCTGACGGTGGTCTTGGGCAGGCCGAGCGTGCGCGCGGCGGCCGTGAAACTGCCCTGCTCCACCACCTTGGCGAAGATCAGGGTGTCGTTGAGGTCTCGGGTCACGGGGCGGCTCCTTGGGGGGCGTGAAGGCCGATTGGCCCGTTGGCGGGACAATTATTCCCTGAATTGCCGGCTTATCAAGTGCCGGCCGTCGGCCTAGATTGGCGCTCCCCGCCCGGGCTTCCCCGTTACATACCCTCCCCCGCAGGGAAGCCCGGGCTTCTTCCCTTCAAGGCAGCGCCATGGGCATTGTCCCGATTTACTCCGATAATGGGCTAGTCCGTCCCACCAGCGGGACAATCCGCAGACCCGTGCTGGTGCTCGAGGCCTCGGGCGAGGCCGCAGGCGCCGTGGTGGCGGCCCTGCTGGCGGCCGGCCACCCGGTCATCGCCGCCTCCGCCGACGGCGCCTCGCCCCGCCTCGTCGTCGCCGGCGGACCGGAGCTCGTTCGCCTGGCCGGCCACACCCGCACTGAAACCGCCGGCGCCGCGCTGGCCAATGCCGTGCGCCTGCTGCGCCGCCCGCCGGGCGCCGTGGTGGCCATGGTCGGCGGCGCGCTCCGGCGCGGCCGCCTGCTCGACCATCCCGCCGAACGCCTGCGCGGACTGCTCGACGACGAACTGTTCCCGCACGTGGTCGCCGCACGCCACCTGGTGCCGCTGCTGGCAGGCAACGGCGGACCCGCGCACTACGTCGTGGTCGGCGGGCCGGCCGCCGAAACGCCGTGGTCGGGCTACGGCCAGGCCTCGGTGGCGTCGGCCGCGCTGCGCATGTTCAGCCGCGCGCTGCGCGAAGAAACCCTGCAGACGGCCGTGCGCGTGCAGCAGCTGTCGGTGTGCGCGCCGCTGCGCACGCGCGAACAGGGCGAACACGCCTGTCCCGACTGGCCGGAACCGGCCGAACTGGGCCAGCAGGTGGTGAACCTGCTGGCCACCCCCGGCTACGAAGCGGTGGTGCGTTTCGACCGCCGCCGGCCGGCCTGATCCCTTCCTTCATTTCCCCCCGAGGTCCCCCATGAACCGCCATCCCCTCACCCGCCTCGCCCGCGCCGCCACCTTCGCGCTCACCCTGGCCGTGCTGGCCGCCTGCGGCAGCGAAGCCCAGGAACACGGCAGCCTCGCGCCGGCCCAGGTGTCGGTGGCGCCCGTGGTCTCGCGCCCGGTCGCGCACTGGGACGAATTCACCGGCCGCATCGCCGCGGTGGAAACCGTGGAGCTGCGCCCGCGCGTGTCCGGCTACATCGAAAGCGTGAACTTCCGCGAAGGCCAGGAAGTGAAGAAGGGCGACGTGCTGTTCGTGCTCGACGCCCGCAGCTACCGCGCCGAGCTCGACCGCGCCCAGGCCGAGCTCAGCCGCGCCCGCAGCGAGGCCGCGCTGGCCGGCAGCGAACTGGCGCGCGCCCGCAAACTGGCGGCGGAAAAGCTCATTTCGGCCGAGTTGCTCGAACAGCGCCGCGCCGCCACCGCCCAGGCCGAATCCGGCGTGCGCGCCGCCGAGGCACGCGTGGCCTCGGCCCGGCTGGACCTGGAGTTCACCCAGGTGCGCGCGCCCATCGACGGCCTGGCCGGCCGCGCCCTGGTCACCACCGGCAACCTGGCCACGCCCGACGCCACCGTGCTGACCACCGTGGTCTCGCTCGACCCGGTGCACGTGTATTTCGAAGGCGACGAGCAGACCTACCTGCGCTACGCCGAATCCGCGCGCGAAGCCGGCGGCCCCGGCGCCCGCGCCGCGCGCAACCCGGTGCGCGTCGGCCTGGCCGGCGAGGAAGGTTACCCGCACGAAGGCGTGCTCGATTTCCTCGACAACCACGTCGACCCGCGCACCGGCACCATCCGCGCCCGCGCCGTGCTCGACAACGCCGACCGCCGCTTCACGCCCGGCCTGTTCGCCCGCGTGCAGCTGGTGGACACGCGCGAACGCGAGGCGCTGCTGGTGGACGACAAGGCCATCCTCACCGACCAGGACCGCCGCTACGTCTACATCGTCGGCGCCAACGGCACCGCCGAGCGCCGCGACGTGACCCTGGGCCGCATCGTCGACGGCCAGCGCGTGGTCGAGTCGGGCGTCGCCGCCGGCGACCAGGTGGTGGTCAGCGGCGTGCAGAAGATCTTCTTCCCGGGCATGCCGCTCGAGACCAAGCCCTTCGACGACGCCACCGTCGCCGCCACCGTCGCGGGCTCGCGCTGAGCCGCCCACCCCGTTTCCCGCGGCCCGCCGGCCGCACGGAGTTCTCCATGGATTTTTCCCGATTTTTCATCGACCGGCCGATCTTCGCCGCGGTGCTGTCGATCGTCATCTTCGCGGCGGGGCTGATCTCGCTGCCCATGCTGCCCATCGGCGAGTACCCGGAAGTGGTGCCGCCTTCGGTGGTGGTGCGCGCCGTCTACCCCGGCGCCAACCCCAAGGTCATCGCCGAAACCGTGGCCACGCCGCTGGAGGAAGCGATCAACGGCGTCGAGGACATGATGTACGTGAAGTCGGTCGCTGGCTCCGACGGCGTGCTGGCCATGACGGTCACCTTCCGCCCCGGCGTGGACGCCGACGACGCCGCGGTGCGCGTGCAAAACCGCGTCAGCCAGGCGCTGGCGCGCCTGCCCGAGGACGTTCGCCGCCAGGGCGTGACCACCCAGAAGCAGTCGCCGGTGTTCCTGATGGTGGTGCACCTGGTGTCGCGCGACGGCAAGTACGACTCGCTGTACCTGCGCAACTACATGCGCCTGCACGTGAAGGACGAGCTGGCGCGCATCCCCGGCGTGGGCGACGCCCAGGCCTTCGGCGGCGGCGACTACGCCATGCGCCTGTGGCTGGACCCGGACAAGATCGCCGCGCGCGGCCTCACCGCCGGCGACGTGCTGCGCGCCGTGCGCGAGCAGAACCTGCAGGTGTCGGCCGGCCAGCTCGGCGCCGAGCCCATGCCCAACGGTTCCGACTTCCTGCTGCCCATCAACGCCAAGGGCCGGCTGCAGACGCCCGAGGAATTCGGCGACATCGTGCTCGAGGCCAGCGCCGACGGCGGCGTGGTGCGCCTGGCCGACGTGGCGCGCATCGAGCTGGCGGCCGGCGACTACACCCTGCGTTCGCGCCTGAACGGCATGAACGCCTCGGCCATCGGCATCTTCCAGGCCCCGGGCGCGAACGCGCTGCAGATCCGCGACGCGGTGATGGCCAAGATGGACGAGATCCGGCCGCGGCTGCCGCCCGGCGTGGAAATCCTGTCGGTGTACGACACCACCGCCTTCGTGCGCGATTCCATCAACGCGGTGGTGGCCACCCTGCTCGAGGCCACCCTGCTGGTGGTGCTGGTGGTGATCCTGTTCCTGCAGACCTGGCGCGCTTCGGTCATCCCGCTGATCGCGGTGCCGGTGTCGGTGGTGGGCACGTTCGCGGTGCTGTACGTGCTGGGCTTCTCGATCAACACGCTCACCCTGTTCGGGCTGGTGCTGGCCATCGGCATCGTGGTGGACGACGCGATCGTGGTGGTGGAGAACGTCGAGCGCAACATCGGCGAAGGCCTCACGCCGCTCGCCGCCGCGCACCAGGCCATGAAGGAAGTCTCGGGCCCGATCATCGCCATCGCCCTGGTGCTGTGCGCGGTGTTCGTGCCGATGGCCTTCCTGGACGGCGTCACCGGCCAGTTCTACAAGCAGTTCGCGGTCACCATCGCCATCTCGACGGTGATCTCGGCCATCAACTCGCTCACCCTGTCGCCGGCGCTGGCCGCCCTGCTGCTCAAGCCGCACGGCGCCGCGCCCGACGCGGCCACGCGCCTGATCGACCGCCTGTTCGGCTGGGTGTTCCGCCCCTTCAACCGCTTCTTCGGGCGCAGCGCCGAAGGCTACGAGCGCACGGTGTCGCGCACGCTGGGCCGCCGCGGCACGGTGTTCGCCGTCTACGCGGCGCTGCTGGTGGCCACGATGGCGGTGTTTTCGGCGGTGCCGGGCGGCTTCATCCCGGTGCAGGACAAGCTGTACCTGATCGCGGGCGTGAAGATGCCCGAGGGCGCGTCGATCGAACGCACCGACCGCGCGATGCGCAAGATCGCCGAGCAGGCCTTCCAGATCGAGGGCGTGGAAAGCGAAGTCGCCTTCCCGGGCCTGAACCCGCTGCAGTTCACCAACACGCCCAACAGCGGCGTGATCTTCTTCGGCCTCACGCCGTCGAAGGCGCGTTCGCTGAGCGCCGAGCAGATCACCGCCGAGCTCAACCGCCGCATCGCCGGCATCGAGGAAGGCTTCGCCTTCGCGCTGATGCCGCCGCCGATCCAGGGGCTGGGCAACGGCTCGGGCTATTCGCTGTTCATCGAGGACCGCGCCAACCTGGGCTACGGCGCGCTGCAGCAGGCCGTGAATGCCTTCCAGGGCGCGGCCTCGCAGACGCCGGGCATGGGTTTCCCGATCAGCAGCTACCAGGCCAACGTGCCCCAGCTCGACGCCGAGGTGGACCGCGTGAAGGCCAAGGCCCAGGGCGTGCCGCTGACCGAACTGTTCGAAACCCTGCAGACCTACCTGGGTTCGGCCTACGTCAACGACTTCAACCTGTTCGGCCGCACCTGGCAGGTGATCGCCCAGGCCGACGCGCCCTTCCGCGACGAGGTCGAGGACATCGCCAACCTGCGCACCCGCAACGACCGAGGCGAAATGGTGCCGATCGGCAGCGTGGTGCAGATCCGCCGCACCTACGGCCCCGACCCGGTGATCCGCTTCAACGGCTACCCGGCCGCCGACATCCTGGGCGAAGCCGACCCGCGCCTGCTGTCGTCCGCCGAAGCCATGGCCAAGGTGGAAGCGCTGGCCGCGCAGGCGCTGCCGCCGGGCATGGGCTTCGACTGGAGCGACCTGAGCTTCCAGCAGGCCACCCAGGGCAAGGCGGCGCTGGTGGTCTTCCCGCTGGCGGTGCTGCTGGCCTTCCTGGTGCTGGCGGCGCTGTACGAAAGCTGGACGCTGCCGCTGGCGGTGATCCTGATCGTGCCCATGACCCTGCTCTCGGCCCTGGCCGGCGTGTGGCTGGCGGGCGGCGACAACAACGTGTTCGTGCAGGTGGGGCTGGTGGTGCTGATGGGCCTGGCGTGCAAGAACGCGATCCTGATCGTCGAATTCGCCCGCGAGCTGGAAATGCAGGGCCGCGGCATCGTGGACGCGGCGCTGGAAGCCTGCCGCCTGCGCCTGCGGCCGATCATCATGACCTCCATCGCCTTCATCGCCGGCACCGTGCCGCTGGTGTTCGCGACCGGCGCCGGCGCCGAAGTGCGCTCGGCCACGGGCATCACGGTGTTCGCCGGCATGCTGGGCGTGACGCTGTTCGGCCTGTTCCTGACGCCGGTGTTCTACGTGGCGCTGCGCACGCTGGTGGCGCGGCGCGCACCGGCCGCCGCCAGCGCGGCGACCGCGGGCGAAGCGCACGCGCGGGCCTGAGCCGCGCGACAGCCCGGTTCCTCCGGGTGCATCATCGGGCCGTGGCACCGTGACACGGAGCAGCCCGATGATGCGCCCCCGTTTCCTCGACCGTCGCGACGCCGGCCAGGCCCTGGCCGCGTCGCTCGCCCGCCACCGCGGCCTGGCCGATCCGCTGGTGCTGGCCCTGCCCCGCGGCGGCGTGCCGGTGGCTGCGGAAATCGCCGAAGCCCTCGGCGCCGAACTCGACGTGCTGGGCGTGCGCAAGGTGGCCCACCCGGCCAACCCCGAACTCGCACTGGCCGCCATTGCCACCGGCGGCGCGGTGGCGCGCAACGAGGCGGTGATCGAGGCGATGGGCGTGGACGACGCGGAATTCGAAGCCCTGGCCGCGCCCGAACGGCGCGAGCTGGCGCGGCGCGAACGCGCCTACCGCGGCGACAGGCCGCCGCCGCGCATCGCCGGGCGCACGGTGATCGTGGTGGACGACGGCGTGGCCACCGGCGCGACGATGTTCGCGGCACTGGCCACGCTGCGCGCGCAGGCGCCCGGAAAGCTGGTGGTGGCGGTGCCGGTGGCCGCCGCGGATACGCTGGCGGTGCTGTCGCGGGCGGCGGACGAGGTGGTCTGCCTGCAGGCCCCGGCCGATTTCATGGCCGTGGGCGCGTGGTACGAAAACTTCCCGCAGGTCACGGACGACGAGGTCCGCGCCTGCCTGCGGCGGGCGGCGCCAGGGGCACCGCCCGCCTGAGGGTCAGCCGACGCGCACCAGGCGGTAGCCCGGCATCGCGGTGTAGGAACGGTCCTGGGCGTAGCCGCTGCTGCGGCCGTAGCCGGTGCCGAAGTCACGGGCGCGGTAGCGGTCGGGGCGACGGGCCGGCAGTGCCTCGGCGAGCTCGACGACCGGCGCCGGGGTGGCGGGGACGGCCGCCCGGGCCACCGGCACGGACGCGACCGGGCGGGTCGGGAACAGGCGGTAGAAGGAGTTCAGGGCATTCATGGCCGGAGCCTCGTGAGTTGGTGTGTTGGTAATCTACAACACCTAACCAGAAGCGCCATGGGCCGGAAGTCATGTCCTGCAAATAATTGATCCTTGGTTCATTTTTCCCGGCGCTCAGCCGCCCCGGGAACCGCTGGCCGTGGCTCGGACCCGGTCCAGGGCGGCCAACAGGGTGCGCGCCTCGCCCGCCAGGGCATGGCCAGGGTGGCGGTCCAGCAGGGCCTGCAAGCGCTTGCGCGCGGGCTCGTCCTGGCCCAGGCGCTCGCTCTGCAGGGTGACGGCGGTGAGCACCACCTGCGGCAGGTCGGGGCTGTCCGGAAAGCGCTGTTCGAAGCCTTCCGCCAGCGCCACCGCCAGCTGCGACTGCCCGGTGCGCGCGGCCTGCGCCACCAGCCGCGCGATGTGTTCGGGCAACGCCAGTTCGAAGCCGGAAACACGCGCGCGGGTGTCGGCCACCACGGCCAGCGCGCGCTTGTCCTTGCCGGTCACCAGCAGGCTGCTGGCGTATTCGCGGTCGTGCGCGGCCAACGCCGGCAGGTCGCCGGCGGCGATGAGCAGCTCGCGGTAACGGTCGTGCACGGCGTCGGACGCGCCGCGGCCGCGGAACAGCCCCGCCAGCCGCTCGGCCGCCGCCGCGGGCTGGCCCTGCTGCGCCAATGCGTCGGCCTGCGCCATCGTCTCGTCTTCGATCGGATTGGCATGGACGCTGCGCGCCACCGCCGGCGTGATGTCCAGGCCCAGTTCGCGGTGGTGCCGGTGCAGCAGGTCGCCCAGCAGGTGGTAGCTGGCCACCAGCGAGTACAGCGCCACGAAGCTGCCCGGCAGTACGCCCATGCCGTAGGGCAGCGTCGCCGCGAACAGCGCCTGCACCAGCGCCGACAGCACGCCCAGCGCGGTGAACACCGCCACCGCCGACACATAGGCCCCGCCCAGCCGGCCGATCAGTTCGAACCACGCCAGCGGGTTGAGCGCGTTCGCATGGCTGTGGTTGATGGCCAGCAGCATGATGGCCGCGGGCATGAACAGCACGGCCAGCCCCAGCATCACCAGCGCCGGCACCGGCCCCACCCAGGCCGCGACCACGACGATGGGCAGGTAGACGACCAGCATCAGCAGCAGCTGCTCGATGGCGTCGCCGTCGGTGGCCAGCACGTCCTCGCCCTGCAGCGGTTCATAGCGGCCGTGCGCGGTGTTGGTGAGCGCTTCCACCGCCAGCTTGAAGCCCATCACCCAGAACGCCGCTTCGAACAGCAGGCCCAGCACGTTCGGCAAGTTGGCCAGCAGCCGCAGCAGCGACAGCGCCGCCAGGAAGGCCAGCATCTGCCCGCCGGCGGGATAAGCCAGCAGCGACGGCAGGCGCGGCAGCAGCGGTTCGGGGCGACGCGGGTCGGTCATCAGGGTTCTCCTTGTGCGCAGCCCGGGTCCGGACTCCACGCAAGGCTAGGGCCTGCGGGCGCCACTGGCCAGCGAACGCGCCGCCGGCACCGACGCCAGCAGCACCAGCGCCACAATGACCAGCACCGCCGGCATGCCCAGCGTTGCGGACGCGGCGACCACCAGCACCGGCCCGACCGCGCGCGCGATGCCCTGCACGCGGGCCACCTCGCCGTTCCAGCGACCCGCGAGCGCAGGGCCCGCCAGGCCCTGCAGCAGCCAAGGGCGCGCCAGCGTGTGCAGCCCCGCGCCCAGTCCGAACACGCCCACGCCCAGCGCCGCCGCGACCAATCCGCCGGACATGGCCACGACCAGCAGCCCCGCCGACTGCAGCACCAGCGGCCACCACACCAGCAGCGCCACGGACACCCGGCGGCGGCCACCGAGCAGCCAGAGGCGCCCGGGCAACTGCGCCAACCCGAAGCCCGCCAGCGCGCTGGCCGCGGCGACCGGCGCCTGCCCGCGCTGCACCAGCAGCGGCACCAGCAACGTCGTCAGCCCGGCGGCGGCGAAGGTGGCGAGCGGGAACACGACCCGCGCGGCCAGCGGAACCTTCCGGTGCGCCACGCCTGCGGGCGCCTCCTTCGGCAAGGCGATGGGTCGCGACAGCACCGGCAGCACCTGGCGTTCGAGCAATACGGCCATGGCGACGACCGACGCCGCGAACAGCAGCAGCGCGCCGCGCCAGCCGACGGTGTCGACCACCCACGCCAGCAGCGGCAGGAACACGGTGCTGGCGAGGCCGCCAGACACGGTCACGGCGGCCAGTGCGCGCAATCGCTCCCCGGCGTCGTCGAATGCACGGCCGACCAGGGCGAACGCGGCTTCGTACAGCAGGCCCGCCATCGCCAGCCCCACCAGCGACCAGCCCAGGACCAGGCCGAACGCACCGCGCGCCATCGCCAGCGACGCCAGGCCCGCGACGGCCAGCGCGGCGCCGGCGCGGAACACCGCGGCGGCGTGCCCCGCATCGAGCCAGCGGCCGATGCGCGGTGCGGACAGTGCCGCCAGCAGCAGGCCGAAGGAAAAGGCCCCGGCCACCGCCGTGCGATGCAGGCCCAGGCCGGCCTGCATCGGCAACAGCAACACCGGGAATCCGTAATAAAGCAGTCCCCAGTAAACGCACTGCGACGCGCCCAGCCACCACACCGCGCGGCGCCTTGCGGCGTGCATGCGCTCAGCCGCAGCAGGCGGCCACCGGCGCGCGCGCCGGCGCAGGCGCCGGGGCGCTGCAGCCGCAGCCACCGGCACCGGCGTTCCGTGCGATTTCGTCGCGCACGCAGCAGGCAGCGTCGTCGGCCTTCGGCGGTCCGCCACAGCAGCCGTCCTTGGCCGCCGGCACGACCTGCGCCGGCTTCGGGCCGCAGCACGACGCCGCCGCGGGCGCCTCTTCGTCGGCGAACTGGGTGATGCACACACCCGTTTCCGGCAGCACCAGTTCGACGCGGCGCGCGGCTTCCCAGTCGCCGGCGATCGCGGCGGCCACCGAACGCACCTGCTCGTAGCCGGTGGCGAGCAGGAAGGTCGGCGCGCGGCCGTAACTCTTCATGCCGACCAGGTAGAGGTCGGGTTCGGGGTGGCTGAGCTCCACGGCGCCGTGCGGACGCACGCTGCCGCAGCTGTGCTGGTTGGGGTCGATCAGCGGCGCCAGCGCGCGCGGCGCCTGCGTGCCGGGATCGAGGTCGAGGCGGATCTCGGCGTAGGGGCGCAGGTCCGGGCGGAAACCGGTGGTGGCCACGATTTCATCCACCGGCGGCAGCGCCACCTCGCCCGCGCGGCCGACGATGCCTTCCGCCGTGCGCTCGAGGCGGTCGAGCAGGAAACCCGTCGCCACCACCAGCGCGCCCTGCTCCACCAGGCCGCCGATGAGCTTGCCGAGCCGCCCGCGCTCCCTGAGCTGGTCGTGGTCGCCACCACCGAGCACGCGCTGGATCGAACCGCGGCGCAGGCCCCAGACGATCTGCATGCCCGGCTCCGTCCGTGCCAGCGTGGCCAGGTCGGCCAGCACGTTGAAGGCCGAATGGCCGCTGCCCAGCACGAGCACGCGGCGGCCGGCGTAACGTGCGCGGTCGGCGCCCAGCACGTCGGGAATGCCGTAATGGATGTTCGCCGCCAGCGCGGCCTCGCCCAGGGCCGGCAGGCCGGAAGCGCCCAGCGGGTTGGGCGTGAGGTAGGTGCCCGAGGCGTCGATGACCGCGCGCGCCTGCAGTTCGTGTTCACCGCGGGCGTCTTCGTAGCGCACCACGAAGGGCGACTGCGCGCGGCCGGCGTCCTTCATGCGGTCGCGCTGGTGCCGGCTGACGGCGGTGACGCGCGCCCCCAGGCGCAGGCGCGGCGCGATCGCCGGCGTGGCGGCCAGCGGCTCCAGGTAATCCCGCGCGAGTTCGCCGCCGGTGGGAAAACCGGCCGGGTCGGGCACGGTCCAGCCGGTGGGCGCGAGCAGGCGCACCGAGGCGGTGTCCACGTTGAACTCCCAGGGCGAGAACATGCGCACGTGCGACCAGCGCCGCAGGTTGGCGCCGACGCGCTCGCCGGCCTCCAGCACCAGCGGCTCCTCGCCGCGCTCGAGCAGGTGGGCCGCGGCGGCCAGCCCGACCGGGCCGGCGCCGATGACGATGACGGGAAGTTGCTTTTGCATCACGCACTCCTTGCGGCCGGTGCGGCCGTCTGCAGGTTTTCGGGGACCAGGCGCTCGACGATGACGACGTCGCGCCAGCGGCCGTCGAGGCGGCCGTGTTTTTCGTAGGTGCCGACTTCGCGGAAGCCGCAGCGGCGGCACAGCGCGCGGCTGGCGGCGTTCTCCGGGAAGATGCGCGACACCAGCTTCCAGAGGCCGCGTTCGCGCGCGGCGTCCACCAGCGCCTGCAGCAGCACCGTGCCCAGGCCCCGGCCACGCGCCGCCGGCGCGAGGTAGATCGAGAAGTCGCCGATGCCGGCGTAACACTCGCGCGGGCGATAGGCGGAAACGCCGGCCCAGCCCAGCAGCTGGCCATCGCCCGCTTCGGCCACCAGCAGCGGCCACTCGGCGGCCGCGGCGATGCCCGCGCCGACGTCCGCGGCGGAACGCAGCCGTGTTTCGAAGGTGGCCTGCCGGCCGAGGATGCCGTGGTTGTAGATGTCGGCGATGGCCGCGGCGTCTTCGGCGCGGGCGGTGCGGATGCGGGGCGTCGATGGATTCATATGGTTGGTAGTTGCAACTGTAGGGGCAAATTTTTTTAGCCGCAGCGCGACGGGGTGCCGTCGTCCGGCGCACAGGCCTCGGGGGCACAGGCCGCCCCGGCGACGAAACGCGCCTCGGCGCTGCGCGCCAGCCGATGGATGAGTTCGATGCTGGCGCGGCGCGTTTCCGCCGGCAGGTCGGCGATCAGCGCCTGCTGGCCTTCGACCAGGTCGTCGTTGATGCGGTGGTAGAGGCGCCTGCCCGCGGCGGTGGCGCGCAGGCTGACGGCGCGGCGGTCTTCGGTGTCGGGCGTGCGCTCGACGTAACCCTTGCGCACCAGGGCGTCGACCACGCGCGTGGTGGTGCTCTTGTCGAGGCGCAGGGCCGCGGACAGCACCTGGCTGCGCTGGGCGCCCTGCTCCACCAGCACTTCCAGCGCGTGGCACTGGGTTACGGAGATGTCGTGGCAGCAGATCCGGTCGCGGTCCCGGAACTGGTAGAGCCGCACCAGCGCCGAGAGCGCCACGTGCAGCGCCTGCGCGTCTTCGCGCAGGCGGGCGTCATCGGGGCGGGGCTTGGCGGGGCTGCGGGCCATGTCGGCTCATTTGGTTGCGTGTGCCAACCATATTCCCGCCGCGGGGCCGTCGTCAAGCCCCTCCCGGTGGCGGGAGGGGCGCGGCGCTTACTTCGCCTTGGGGCTCCAGACGATGTTCACCGAGGTCAGGGTGTCGGTGCGGCGGGTGCCGTCGGGCACGTCGGAGTTGCGGCGGGCCTGGTAGGCCGCCTTCAGCGCCAGCGAGCGGTTGATGCTGACGGCCAGGCCGATGTCGTTCTGCACGAAGGTGTTGTCGCCCGTGGCTTCGACCAGCAGCGTGTTGAAGAACTGGGTCGAGTCGGTGAGCCGGTGCTGGTAGTCGGCGAAGCCGCGCAGCAGCGCGCTTTCCTCCACGTCGCCGGTCTCGGCCAGGCGGGCGCGGCGGGCGCCGGGGCCGCCTTCGAGCTGGAAGCTGCGGCCCTCCTCGCGCACCAGCCAGCCGCCGTAGTTCACCGCCATCGTGGCCTGGTAGTCGTAGGCGGCGAAGTCGTCGTCCTCGTAGCGCGCGGCGGCGCCGAGGTAGGTGCGCTCGCCGAACTTGCGCGCCAGCTTGGCGGCGGTTTCGTAGCGGCTGGCGGTGAGCTCGTCGGATTGTTCGGCGCGCAGCGCGGCCAGGTGGTACTCGTGGGTCCACAGCGCGTCCTCGGCCTTGAGGCCGAGGCGCCCGTTGATGCTGGTGGTGTCGGAGTTGCCGGATGTGCTGACGGCGCCCAGCTCGGCGCTGGGCTGCCACTGGGCGAAGGCGGGCGAGGCGGCCATCACGGCCAGGCACAGGATGCGTCGGAACATGGGCGTTAAGCGCCTCTTTGTCGTGGGGAGGCCCTATTTAACCGTCCGCCGCATGAACAGGCGCGGAGCCTGCGACGCGCTGCGCGGAGACGTCGCGCATGCGCAGCATCTCGCCAACGCGCAGCGAAGCGCCGTCGTGGAAGCCCGCCTCGGGGGCGAAGTCACGCGGGTTGTTCAGGGTGCCGAAGACCAGGTCGACCACCGGCAGCTCGCAGTAGTTGTCGCGGTGCCGGCCGCGCGCGTGGTGCCAGGAATGGCTTTCCGGCCGCTGCACCAGGTAACCCAGCCAGCGCGGCGTGCGCACGTTGGCATGGGTGAACACCGCCATCACCGTCAGCAGCCACAGCGAGATGGCCGTGGCTTCGGGGGCCAGGCCCACGACGACCACCAGCGCGAGGCTCGCGACCGCGGTGAAACCCAGCACGTCCAGCGGCGAGAACCAGAACGCGCCCCAGGTGTCGAGCCGTTCGGCGCTGTGGTGCATCTGGTGGAAGGCACGCCACAGCCGCGGGCTGGCGTGCATGGCACGGTGCCAGCCGTAGGCCAGCAGCTGGTAGGCCAGCACGCCGACCGCCACGCCCGCCCAGGTGGGAAGGTGGCGAAGGTCGAACAGCTGCCACTGCACGAGCGTGGCGCCCCACAGCAACGGCAGGTAGGACGAGCCGAGGAAATACAGGGCGAAACTGGCGCTGGCGCGCAGCCGCCAGGCCGGCGACGCGGGCAGCGGGCGGGCCGGCGCGAGCGCCTCCCAGAGCATCAGGGCGGCGTAGGCGGCGAGGATGGCGAGCGAGACGGGGGACAGCAGCAGGTCGAGCGGCGTGGGCATGGCAGTGATGGCTTGCGTTGGGGGAAACGCAGGCTAGCCAGCGCCCGGAGTCGGCTCCATGGCGATTTCGGAAGCAGTGCGGGCCGATCGGGACGCGCCCGTTCAGGGCAAGGCGCGCTCCAGCAGCAGGTCCCACGCCGCGCCCGCCGGCAAGGTGCCGAAGGCGAGGCCACCGGCGCCCCGCAGGCGGGATTCGCAGAACGCTTCGGCCACCGGCGCCGGGGCACCGCGCAGCAGCAGCGAGGCCTGCAACGCCAGGGCCATGCGCTCGGCCAGGTGGCGGGCCTGGGGTTCCAGCGTCTCCGCCGGCGCGCGCAGGCGCTCGCGCAGCCTCGTGGTTTCGGCGTCGAGCGCGGCATGGCCGCCGCGGGCGGCGTCGAGTTCGGCGAAGAAGGCCTCGGCGCTGGCGGGTTCGCGGGCCAGCGCGCGCAGTACGTCCAGGCACTGGATGTTGCCGCTGCCTTCCCAGATCGAATTCAGCGGCGCCTGCCGGTACAGCCGCGGCAAACCCGTTTCCTCCACGTAGCCCACGCCGCCCAGGCACTCCATCGCCTCGCCCACGAAGGCCGGCGTGCGCTTGCACACCCAATACTTGCCCAGCGCCGTGGTCAGGCGCGCGAACGCCGCTTCGCCGGCATCGCCGCGCTCGCCGGCGTCCACCGCGCGCGCCACGCGGAAGGCCAGCGCGGTGGCGGCCTCGGATTCCAGGGCCAGGTCGGCCAGCACGTTGCGCATCAGCAGCTGCGCGGACAGCACCTTGCCGAAGGCCCGGCGATGGCGCGCGTGGTGCAGCGCCTGCACCAGCGCCTGCCGCTGCAGGCTGGCCGAACCGAGCAGGCAGTCGAGCCTCGTGAGCGCCACCATCTGCAGGATCGTGGCCACGCCGCGCCCCTCCTCCCCCACCAGCCAGGCCAGCGCGCCCTGGAACTCGACTTCGGCGCTGGCGTTGCTCCAGTCGCCCAGCTTGTCCTTCAGCCGCTGGATGCGCACCGCGTTGAGGCCGCCGTCGGGCGCGAAACGCGGCAGCAGGAAGCAGCTGAGCCCGCCCGCGGCCTGGGCCAGCACCAGGAAGCCGTCGCACATCGGCGCCGAGAAGAACCACTTGTGGCCGACCAGCTCGTACAGCCGGCCCGGCCCGGGCGCGGCCACGGGCGTGGCGCGCGTGCTGTTGGAACGCACGTCGGAGCCGCCCTGCTTTTCGGTCATGCCCATGCCGAGCGTGTTGCCGGGCTTTTCCCAGGCCGGAACGTGGCGCGGGTCGTAACGGCCATCGAAGACGCGCGGCAGCCAGGCGTCGGCGAGCTCGGGCTGGTGCCGCAGCGCCGGCACGCAGGCGTAGGTCATGGTGAGCGGGCAACTGCTGCCCTGGTCGGCCTGGTTGTGCAGGAACATCAGCGCGGCGCGCGCCACGTGCGCACCCGGCCGGCCCGCGTGGCGCCAGGCGAAGTTCGGCACGCCGTGCGCCACCGCCGTGGCCATGAGCTGGTGGTAGGCCGGGTGGAACTCCACCTGGTCGATGCGCCGGCCCCGGCGGTCGAAGCTTTGCAGGCGCGGGCGGCATTCGTTCGCCAGCCGTCCCCATTCCATCAGTTCGCCGCCGGCCAGCGCGCCGTAGGCGGCGACCCCGGCTTCGGCCCAGCCGCCGCCTTCGCGCGCCAGGGCCTCGCGCAGCGGCAGGTCGGTGGTCCAGGCGTCGTAGGGGGCCAGCGCCGGCGGCTGGTTCTCGACGACGTGGGTGCTGAAGCGTTCGCGCGTGTCCATGGCCGCCTCCGTGTCCGGTCATTCTGCCGTCCGGCGTCGGCATCGCCAACGCGCCGCGGCGGCGCCTATCATCCCCCCTCGCCCCGGGAGAAACCGCATGAAGCCGAGCCTGCGCAAGATCACCGCCGTCCTGCCCGTCGCCGCGATCGAACCCTCGCTGCCCTTCTGGGAGGCGGTGGGCCTGACGCGCACCGTGGAAGTGCCGCACGGCGACGCCCTCGGCTTCGTCATCCTCGCCGGCCGCGACCTGGAGGTGATGCTTCAGACGCACGCTTCGATCGCCGAGGACATGCCCAGCCTGGCCGAGGCCTCGCGCCAGGGGCCGACGTTCCTGTTCATCGAAGTGGACAACATCGACGCCATCGAACGTGCCCTGGCGGGCCGGGAGCAGGCCTTCGCGCGCCGCACCACCTTCTACGGCGCCACCGAGGTGGGCTACCGCGAGCCGGGCGGGCATTACGTCACCTTCGCGCAGTTCCCGCCGGGCGAATAAGCCGCCCGCTCAGTCCACGTCCACCGAGCGCCAGGCGCCGCGGCCCGCGGCCTTGGCGGCGTAGAGGGCGTGGTCGGCCGCGGCCAGCAGCGGCTCGGGCGCCGCGCCCGACGTGGCCATGGCGATGCCGATGCTGGCGCCTACCTGCAGCGGGCCGCCCGGCAGCGCCACCGGCTCGCGCATGCGCTCGAGCAGCTTGGCGGCGATGGATTCGGCCGCCGCGCGGTCCACGGCGCCCTCCACCAGCACGGCGAATTCGTCGCCGCCCAGGCGCGCCACCAGGTCGCCGATGCGCACGCAGCGGCGCAGCCGGCGGGCGAATTCGCGGATGACCGCGTCGCCGGCGGCGTGGCCGCGGCTGTCGTTGATGGCCTTGAAGTGGTCGATGTCCAGGAACAGCAGGGCCAGCGGCGCGCCCTGCCGCCCGGCGCGCGCGCAGGCCGCCGCGAGGCGCTCGTCGAACTGGCGCCGGTTCGCCAGGTCGGTCATCGCGTCCACGCGCGCCAGGTGGTCGAGCTGGCGTTCGGCCTGCTTGAGCGCGGTGATGTCGTAGGTGAAGGAGAAGACGCCCACCACCCTGCCCTGCGCGTCGCGGTCGGGCACGTAGGTGGTGTGGAAGTCGTAGTCCTTGCCGTTGATCTGCGTGCTGCCCTCGACCTCGGTGGTCTCGCCGGCCAGGGCGCGGTCGAGGTAGGGCTTGAGGTGGGCGTAGAGTGCGTCGCCGCGCACTTCGCGCACGGTGCGGCCGACGAGGGTTTCCGGCTCCACGCCCATCACCTGGCGGGCATAGGCGTTCATGAAGGAAAACCGCTCGCTGGTGTCGATGTGGGCGATGAGCGCGGGAATGTTGTCGGTGATGGCGCGCAAACGGTACTGGGTGGCCGCCAGCGCCTGCTCGGCGCGCACGCGCACGCTGACGTCGCGCGCGGCCACCATCACCTCCGGCTGGCCCTCGGCGCCGTCCACGCGGCGCATCAGGCCCTCGAGCCAGATCGTCACGCCGTTGGCGTGGGACTGGCGGTAGAGCACGGTCTCGGCCTCGCCACCGGCGGCGATGCGCTCGAACGCCGCATGCAGCTGCGGCAGGTCGGCCTCGGGGATGCCGGCCCGCGGCGACGCGGCGAAGGCCTCGGGCGCCATGCCCAGCAGTTCGCGGCACGAGGGCGAGACGTAGTGCACGGTGCCGTCCACGCCGAAGCGCAGCACCAGGTCGCTGGCGTTGTCGGCGAGCATGCGGTAGCCGGTTTCGCTGGCGCGCAGCCGGGCCAGCAGTTCCCGCTGCTGGCGCTGGCCGCGGCGCTGCGCGAAGAAGAACGCCGCCAGCACCACCAGCATGCCCACGCCAAGGCCGCCCAGGGCATTGGACAACTGGTTGCTGCGCACCAGCGCCTCGTTGCGCTCGCGCTCCAGCGCCGTTTCGGCCTGCAGCCGGCGCAGCTCGAATTCCTGCTCGGCGTAGCGCAGGCGCGCCGCGAAATCGTCGTAGGCCTGGCCCCGCGTGGCCTGCTCGATGGCGGCGTCCAGCGCCAGGTAGCGGCCCACCAGCGGCGCCATCCGGCCATCGTCGCGGCCGGCGGCCAGCAGCACCTGGATCAGCTCGCGCAGCACCCGCAGTTCGTCCTGGTCCAGGCCGAGGCTGGCGAAGGCGTCGAGCGCGAGGCGCAGTTCGGCCTCGGCGCGGGCGAAGTCGCGCGCATCCTGCGCGGCCAGCCCCATCACCTCGTGGCCCAGGCCGCCGACCTGGCTGTTCTTGAGCCGTTCGGCCAGCGCCAGCACGCGCTCGCCGTTGCGGCGCTGGCCGGCCTGGTCGCCGCCGATGCGGGCCAGGCGCGCGGCCTCGAGGTAGAGCTCGGCCTCGAGCTTGGGGTCGCGCTCCTCCCGGGCCAGGCTGGTGGCCTCGCGCAGCGATTCGGCGGCCCCGCCGACTTCGCCGCGCTGGGCCTGGGCCCGCGCGAGGTTGCGCAGCAGGCGCGCCTGCATGGCCGTGGCCACGCCGGCCGGCAGCGCCGCCAGGCCGCGCCTGGCGTAGTCGGCCGAGAGCGCGCTCTTGCCGAGCGAAAAGCTCATCGACGAATAGGCCAGCATGATGTCGGCGAACAGTTCGGGCTGCGGGTTCGCCGCCAGCACGCGCTGCGCCTCGGCCAGCAGGCGTTCGCCGTGGCCGTAGTCCTGTTCGGCGATGCGTCCGCGCGCCTCGGCGATCAGGCCGCGCACCTGCAGCAGCGGGGCGCCCGCGGCCAGCGCGGCTTCGGCGGCCGCGGCGCCGGCATTGCGCTGGCAGTCCCAGTCGGCCACCACCCGGCAGGCGTTGGCGCGGGCGAGCTGGAGCAGGGCGATGCGGCGCTCGTCGCCACGCATGCGCGCCTCGTTGAGCGCTGGGCCCAGTTCCCTGAGCACGACGTCGGGTTCGCGCAGCGCGCGCAGCTCCAGCGGGTCGCGCTCCACCCCGGCCAAGTCGGCGGCGTCGGCCACCGGCGCGGCGACCGGGGCCGGTGCGACATGGGCCTGGGCCGGAAGCCACGGGCAGAGCAGCAGCCCGGCGAAGACCGCCGCATTGCGCCAAGCCTGGCCTTGCCGTTGCATCGCGGCCCCCCTTCCCGTCGGCCCGAGCGTAACAACCTGCCCGATGGGTCACAATGCTCGCCGCCGCGCCCATGAACGGAACGGGCACGGAATAGAGCACGCCTGCAACCTGTTGCTGGGATGCTTCGCGCGATGACCCCCGGAACCCCTCGCCCCGCCAGCCGCCGCCCGTCCCGCCGCCCCGAGCGGACCGACGTGCTGCGCCTGCCGGATGGCCGCGAGATGTGGATCCGCCCGGTCAACCCGCTCGACGCCGGCCCCATCGACGGCGCCTTCCAGTTGCTCAACGAAGACGAGGTGCGGCGCCGCTACCTGCACCCGGTCAAGGCCTTGTCGCCGGAATACCTGCACGCGCTGGTGAACCCGGTCCCCGGCGAACACTTCGCCGTGGTGGCCGCCGAGCCCCTGCCGCCCGGCGAAGCGCTGGTCGGCGCGCTGGCGCGCCTGGACCGCGACCCCGGCAGCGACAGCGCCGAATTCGCCATCCTGGTCTCGCACTTCCTGGCCGGCCAGGGCCTGGGCCTGGCCCTGATGCGGCGCCTGGTGGAATGGGCGCAGGCGAACGGCATCCGCCACATCTGGGGCGACGTACTCGACGACAACACGGCGATGATTGCGCTGGCCCAGGCCGTGGGCTTCCGCCGCGAGCACATCCCCGGCGCGTTCGGCGAGGTGCGGGTGACCCTGGACCTCGACGACGCCCCCGCGCCGCGCCGCCGGCGCTGAAAACCCCGTCACGCCGGCTGCGGTAAAATCCGCGGCCTCATGACCCGCCCCCTCCTTCCCAGCGCGCCCCGTCCCCGGGCGGGCCAGCAGCGCGCCCTCTGGCGCGCCCCTTCCAGCGCCAGCGCCTTCGCCCTGGCCCTGGCCGAAACCGCGCGCCGGCACGACGGCCTGGTGCTGGCCGTCACCCGCGACAGCCACGGCGCCCAGGCGCTGGAACACGACCTGCGCGTATTCGCCGGCGAAGGCGCCGACGCCCTGCCGGTGCTGCACTTCGCCGATTGGGAAACGCTGCCCTACGACCTGTTCAGCCCGCACCCCGACATCGTTTCGCAGCGCGTGGCGGCCCTGTACCGGCTGCCCACCACGCGCCGCGGCGTGCTGGTGGTGCCGGTGGCCTCGCTGATGCAGCGGCTGCCGCCGCCGTCCTGGATCGCCGGCAACACGCTCGACCTGCGCAAGGGCCAGAAGCTCGACCTCGACGCCGAGAAGCGCCGCCTCGAGGGCGCCGGCTACCGCAACGTGCCGCAGGTGCTCGACCCGGGCGACTTCGCCGTGCGCGGCGCCCTGCTCGACCTGTTCCCCATGGGCTCGGACCTGCCCTACCGGGTGGAGTTGTTCGACGACGAAATCGATTCGCTGCGCACCTTCGACCCCGAGACCCAGCGCTCCGACCACCCGGTGGACAGCGTGCGCCTGCTGCCCGCGCGCGAGTTCCCGCTCGACGCCGAGAGCGCGAAGCGCGTGCGCGAGCTGCTGCGCGAGCGCTTCGAATTCGACCCGCGCCGCTGCCCGCTGTACCAGGACCTGAAGGAAGGCGGCGCGCCGGCCGGCATCGAGTACTACCTGCCGCTGTTCTTTGCGCAGACCGCCAGCCTGTTCGACCACCTCGCCGGCGACACCCTGGTGGTGCTGGGCGACGGCGCGGCGGAATCGGCCGAGGCCTTCTGGGCCCAGACCAGCGACCGCTGGGAGCAGCGCCGCCACGACATCGAGCGACCCATCCTGGCGCCGGCCGAAATCTACCTGCCGCCGGAAGAGCTGCGCGCGCGCCTGAACAAGACCGCGCGCATCGAAGTCTGCGGGCCGCAGCACGCGCAGGCCGACAAGGCCATCGCCCTGCCGGAGCAGCCGGCGCCCTCGCTGCCCTGGAGCCAGAAGGGCGGCGACCCGGGCAGCGCGCTGCTGGGTTTCCTGCGCGCCTATCCGGGCCGCACGCTGCTGGCCGCCGATTCGGCCGGCCGGCGCGAGGCGCTGCTGGAGCTGCTGGCCTCGGCCGACCTCCGGCCCGCGGTGCTGTCCGGCTGGGATGCCTTCCTCACCGGCGAGGACCGCTTCGCCATCACCGTGGCGGGGCTGGAGGACGGCTTCGCGCTGTCCGAGCCCGCGCTGGCCGTGCTCACCGAGCGCCAGCTCTTCCCCGAGCGCGCCGAGCAAAGCCGCCGCCGCAAGCGCGCCGTGCGCGACCCCGACGCGGTGCTGCGCGACCTGAGCGAGATCTCCATCGGCTCGCCGATCGTGCACGAGGACCACGGCGTCGGCCGCTACCAGGGCCTGGTGGCGCTCGACAGCGGCGGCATCCGCGGCGAGTTCCTGCAGATCGAATACGCCAAGGGCGACAAGCTGTACGTGCCGGTGTCGCAGCTGCAGCTGGTGAGCCGCTACTCGGGCGCGTCGCCGGAACACGCGCCGCTGCATTCGCTGGGCGGCGAGGCCTGGGAGAAGGCCAAGCGCAAGGCCGCCGAGAAGGTGCGCGACGTGGCCGCCGAGCTGCTCGAGATCCAGGCGCGCCGGCACGCCCGCAAGGGCCTGGCGCTGCCGCTGGACCGGGCCATGTACGAACCGTTCGCGGCCACCTTCCCGTTCGAGGAAACGCCCGACCAGCTGGCGGCCATCGACGCCGTCATCGCCGACCTCGGCCAGGCCCAGCCGATGGACCGCGTGGTCTGCGGCGACGTCGGCTTCGGCAAGACCGAAGTGGCCGTGCGCGCCGCCTTCGTCGCCGCCGTGGCCGGCAAGCAGGTGGCGGTGCTGGTGCCAACCACCCTGCTGGCCGAGCAGCACTACCGCAATTTCCGGGACCGCTATGCCGACTGGCCGATCCGGGTCGAGGTGCTGAGCCGCTTCAAGTCGCCCAAGGAAATCAAGGCGGCGCTGGCGCAGCTGGCCGAGGGCAAGATCGACGTCATCGTCGGCACCCACCGCCTGCTGCAGCCCGACGTGAAGTTCCACGACCTGGGCCTGGTGATCGTGGACGAGGAGCAGCGTTTCGGCGTGCGCCAGAAGGAGGCGCTGAAGGCGCTGCGCGCCGAGGTGCACCTGCTCACGCTCACCGCCACGCCCATCCCGCGCACGCTGAACATGGCCATGAGCGGCCTGCGCGAGCTGAGCATCATCGCCACCCCGCCGGCGCACCGGCTGGCGGTGCAGACGGTGGTGACGCCCTGGGACGGCAACCTGCTGCGCGAAGCCTTCCAGCGCGAGCTGGCGCGCGGCGGCCAGGTGTATTTCCTGCACAACGAAGTCGACAGCATCGAGAAGATGGCGCGCGAGCTGGGCGAACTGGTGCCCGGGGCGCGCATCCGCATCGCCCACGGCCAGATGCCGGAGCGCGAGCTCGAGCAGGTGATGCTCGATTTCCACCGCCAGCGCTTCAACGTGCTGGTGTGCACCACCATCATCGAATCGGGCATCGACATTCCCAGCGCCAACACCATCATCATCCATCGCGCCGACCGCTTCGGCCTGGCGCAGCTGCACCAGCTGCGCGGCCGCGTCGGCCGCTCGCACCACCGCGCCTACGCCTACCTGGTGGTGCCGAACCGGAAGACGCTCACGCCCGACGCCGAGAAGCGCCTGGAGGCGCTGGCCTCGCTGGAGGAACTGGGCGCGGGCTTCACCCTGGCCACGCACGACCTGGAGATCCGCGGCGCCGGCGAGCTGCTGGGCGAGGACCAGAGCGGCCAGATGGCCGAGATCGGCTTCAGCCTGTACACCGAGCTGCTCGAGCGCGCGGTGAAGTCGATCAAGTCGGGCAAGATCCCCGACTTCGACCCGGCCACGCGCCACGGCGCCGAAGTGGAGCTGCACATCCCGGCCCTGATCCCCGAGGACTACCTTCCCGACGTGCACGCGCGCCTGACGCTCTACAAGCGCATCGCCTCGGCCCGCGACGAGGATGTGCTCAAGGAGCTGCAGGTGGAGATGGTGGACCGCTTCGGCGTGCTGCCCGAGCCGGCCAAGCAGCTCTTCGCCGTGGCCGAGCTGAAGCTGGCCGCCACGCCGCTGGGCATCCGCAAGCTGGAGCTCGGCCCCACGGGCGGGCGCTGCACCTTCCTGCCGCAGCCCACCATCGACCCCATGTCGGTGATCCGCCTGATCCAGTCGCAGCCCAGGGTCTATGCCATGGACGGGCCGGACAAGCTGCGCCTGAAGATGGAGCTGCCCGACGCCGCCTCGCGCCTGCGCACGGCGCGCGGCCTGCTGGCGCTGCTCGCGCGGGGCTGAACCAACGGCACGCGCGCTTCGCCCCGGGGCCGTTATGCTGGGCGAAACCCACGCGGATCCCGCCCATGTCCCGCCTGCTGCCCGCCGCCCTGTTCATGCTTACGCTTGCCGCCGCCCTGCCCGCCCACGCCCGCGACACCACCGTGGTCGTGGTGGTGCGCCATGCCGAGAAGGCCAGCGACGACCCGCGCGACCCGTCGCTCACCGACGCCGGCCGCGCCCGCGCGCAGGCGCTGGCGGCGACGCTGTCCGGCGCCGGCCTCGACCTCGTGGTGAGCACGCAGTTCCGCCGCACCCGCGACACCGCGGCGCCCGCGGCGCAGGCCGCGGGCCTGGAGGTGCAGGTGCGCCCCGTGGACGCCTCGAACGCCGCCACCTACGCCACCGACCTCGCCCGCGACCTGCGCGCGCTGCCGGCCGGCAGCGCCGTATTGGTGGTGGGCCACAGCAACACCGTGCCCGGCATCGTGGCCGAGCTCTCGGGCCAACCGGCCGCGGAGATGCCGGAAACCGAGTACGACCGCTACACCGTGGTGCTGCTCGACGCGGACGGCGCCGCCCGCGTCGTCACCAGCCGCTACTGAGGAGGCCTCCCATGCCGCAGCTCCTTTCCCCGCGCAGCCACGACCTCGGCGGCGGCTTCACGGTGAAGCGCCTGCTGCCGCAGGCCGGCCGCCGCAGCGTCGGCCCCTTCGTGTTCTTCGACCACATCGGCCCGGCCGAACTCGACCCGGCGCACCCGATGGCGGTGCGCCCGCACCCGCACATCGGCCTGGCCACGGTGACCTACCTGTGGGAGGGCGCGATCATGCACCGCGACAGCCTGGGCTACGCGCAGGAGATCCTGCCCGGCGACGTCAACTGGATGACCGCCGGCCGCGGCATCGTGCACTCCGAGCGCACGCCGGAACGCCTGCTCGGCAAGCCTCAGCGCATGCACGGCCTGCAGACCTGGGTGGCGCTGCCGAAGGAGCACGAAGAAGCGGCGCCAGCGTTCGCCCACCACCCCGCCGCCACGCTGCCGGTGGTCGAGCTGCCGGGCGTGCGCCTGCACGTGGTGGCCGGCGACGCCTTCGGCGAACGCTCGCCGGTGCAGGTGCTGGCGCGCACGCTGTACGTGTCGGTCGAACTCACGGCCGGCGCGGCGCTGTCGATCCCGGCCGAACACGCCGAACGCGCGCTCTACGCCGTGGAAGGCGAACTCACGCTCGACGGCGAAGCGCTGCCGCTCGAACACCTGCTGGTGCTGGAGCCCGGCACCGAACCGCTGCTGCGCGCCGCCTGCGACGCGCGCGTGATGCTGCTGGGCGGCGAGCCGCTGGACGGCCCGCGCCACGTCTGGTGGAACTTCGTGTCCAGCTCGCGCGAGCGCATCGAGCAGGCCAAGGCCGACTGGCGCGAGGGCCGGCTGGGCCAGGTGCCCGGCGAGACCGAATCGATCCCGCTCCCGGAGCGCTGAGCGCCGCTCAGAAGCGCCCGGCCTGGTAGTCCGCGAAGGCCTGGCGCAGCTCGGCCTCGGTGTTCATCACGAACGGGCCGTAACGCGCCACCGGCTCGCGCAGCGGGCGGCCGGCCACCAGGATCACCCGCGAATCGGGCGACATGCCTTCGAGCACCACGCGATCACCCGGGCCGAGCACGGCCAGCTCGCGCGCCGGCACGCTGCGCGCCGATTCGCCCTCGCCGATGCGCACCGACCCTTCGAACACGTAGGCGAAAGCGCTGTGCCCCACGGGCACCGACTGCTCCACGCGCGCGCCGGGCTGCAGCGACAGGTCGAGGTAGATGGGATCGGTGGCTGGCTGCGCGATCGGGCCCGTGGCGCCGCCGGCGTCACCGGCGATCACCTTGGCGCGCGCGCCGGGGCCGAGCTCGACCTCCGGGAAACGCTCCGGTCCGTATTCCTGGTAACGCGGCGCGGTCATCTTCTGCGCGGCCGGCAGGTTGATCCAGAGCTGGAAGCCGCGCATGCGGCCTTCTTCCTGCTCGGGCATCTCCGAGTGCACGATGCCGCGGCCGGCGGTCATCCACTGCACGCTGCCGGGCACCAGCACGCCCTCGTTGCCGTGGTTGTCCTTATGGCGCATGCGGCCGTCGAGCATGTAGGTCACGGTCTCGAAGCCGCGGTGCGGGTGCGCCGGGAAGCCAGCCAGGTAGTCCTCGGGCCGGTCGGTGCCGAATTCGTCGAGCATCAGGAACGGGTCCAGGTCCGGCAACTGGGGCGTGCCGATGACGCGGGTCAGCTTCACGCCGGCGCCATCGGAGGCGGCCATGCCGCGCAGGGTGCGCAGGACGGGGCGGACGGTGGGGCTCATGGGGCGACTCCGGTCGGGTGGATAGCAGGAATGATGGGGGCGGCCGGGCGCCGGGATCAGGCCGGCAGCCCGCAACGCAGGGTTGCAGGGCGCCCCGGCGGGTGCAAGCGCGGCCGGTCCGGGGCCCGTCATGCGTTCTAACGGGTAACCCAGCCCCCCGATGTCCCATGGCCCTGCGCGACATGCCCACTGCCCGCCGCAGCCGAACCGCCCACAGCCCGCCCCCGGCCGGGCCCGACCGGCTTCCCACGCTCGTGGCCCCGCGCCTGCAGCTGCGCTGGATCGAGCCGGCGGACCTCGAAGACCTCTACGCTGTGTTTTCGGACCCGGAAGTGATGCGCTTCTGGAGCCACGTGGCCTGGCCGCACCGCGACGAGGCCAGCATCTACCTCGAAGCCATCCACCGCGGGTTCGAACAGGGCGACCTGTTCCAGTGGGGCATCGCGCTGCGCGGCGACGACCAGGTGATCGGCACCGCCACGCTCTACGCCATCGACCACGCCCAGGGCCGCGCCGAGCTGGGCTTCGCCCTTGCGCGCGAGCACTGGGGCCGCCGCTACGCCCGCGAGGCGCTCACCGTGCTGCTCGACCACGCCTTCGGCCAGCTCGGCCTGCGCCGCCTCGAAGCCGACGTGGACCCGCGCAACCAGGGCTCGCTCAACACGCTCGAAGCCCTCGGCTTCCGCCGCGAGGGTTACCTTCGCCAGCGCTGGCAAGTGGCCGGCGAGCTGCAGGACAGCGTGCTCATGGGCCTGCTGGCCAGCGAGTGGCCTTCGGCCCGCTGAGCCGCGCCCGCGCGCGCCTGGCGTGCGTTGACAGCCCCCTCCCCCGCGCCGACCATGGCAGGCCCGAACCTACGGAGCCGACCATGATCCTGCGCTACAGCCTGATCGCTTCCGCCCTCCTGCTGGCCGCCTGCAGCCAGTCGCCGGAGCCGCCCGCCACCACCGCGGCTCCCGCCGCCGATGCGCCTGCCCAGGGCGAGAAGGTCGTCTACGTCTACAACTGGTCCGACTACATCGCCGAGGACACCATCGCCAACTTCGAGGCCGAGACCGGCATCAAGGTGGTGTACGACGTCTACGACAACAACGAGATGCTCGAAGCCAAGCTGATGGCCGGCGCCTCGGGTTACGACCTGGTGTTCCCCTCGGCGCGCCCGTTCGCGCAGCGGCACATCCAGGCCGGCGTGTACGCGCCGCTCGACAAGTCCAAGCTTTCGAACCTGGGCAACCTCGACGCCGGCCTGCTGCAGGGCCTGCAGGACGTGGATCCGGGCAATGTCCACGCCCTGCCCTACATGTGGGGCACCACGGGCCTGGGCATCAACGTGGCCAAGGTGAAGGAAGTGCTGGGCGAGGACGCGCCGCTCGATTCCTGGTCGCTGCTGTTCGACCCCGCCAATGCCGAGAAGCTCGCCGCCTGCGGCATCTCGGTGCTCGACGACGAACAGGAAGCCTTCGCCGCCGCGCTGATCTGGAAGGGCATGGACGCCAACGCCCTCACCGGCGCCGAGACCCAGGCCGTCACCGACGCCTTCGCGGCCATCCGGCCGCATGTGCGCTACTTCAATTCGTCCAAGTACATCGACGACCTGGCCAACGGCGACCTCTGCCTGGCCATGGGCTATTCGGGCGACGTGTTCCTGGCCGGCGACCGCGCCGAGGAATCGGGCAACGGCGTCGAGATCCAGTACATCATCCCGAAGGAAGGCGCCGTGCGCTGGGTGGACCTGATGGCCATCCCGAAGGACGCGCCGCACGCCGACAACGCCCATGCGCTGATGGACTACCTGCTCAAGCCGGAAGTGGCCGCGGGTATCACCAACTACGTGGCCTACGCCAGCCCGAACACCGCGGCCACGCCGCTGGTGGACCCGGAAATCTCCGGCGACCCGGGCGTGTACCCGCCCGCCGAGGTGCTGGCCAAGCTGGTGGACCCGGTGACGCTGCCGCCGGAAACCACCCGCGAGCGCGTGCGCGCCTGGACCACCATCAAGACCGGCCAGTAAGGCCGCGGGCCGGCGCGCCCTTCGGGGCGCGCCGGACTTCCCTCAGCGCATCGAGCGCGGGGTGATGGCGCGCGAGACGCGCCGCGAATACACGTACACCGTGGCAGGCGGCACGTTCCACCAGGTGAAGCTGCCGCGCCGGGCGTTGAGGTCGAGGGCCTCGAGCACTTCCCGGGCCACCGGGTTGGCCGGGCCGTAGGTGAACTGCACGAAGCGCCCCTGCGGCTGCAGGCAGTCGAAGGCCGCCGTCAGGATGGCCTGCTGCGTCGCCTTGGGCATGGACAGCAGGCCCAGGCCGGACACCACCGCATCCACCGGCGCGTCCGGACCGAAGCCGCGCGCCGAGGCCACCTCGGCCAGGTCGCGGGCGTCGGCGCAGGCCACCTGCACGTTCGGGAAATGGCGCTGCAGGTGCTGGTGCAGTTCTTCGTTGAGCTCGAGCACCAGCAGGTCGGCCGGCGCGATGCCGCTGTCGAGCAGGGCCCGGGTGAACACGCCGGTGCCGCCGCCGAGTTCGACCACCCGGCGCGCCCCGCGCGGCAGCTCGGACATCATCTGCCGGGCCAGCTGGCGGCTCGAGGGCGAAATGGCCGCCATGCCCAGCGGGTTCTTCAGCCATTGGCGGAAGAAGGTCCAGGTGTGCGCCAGGGCGGTGGGGGCACTTCGGTTCATGTCCACAGCATAATGCTCCGGAAAGCGTTTCGGACAGGTTAATCGTCCCGGTCCGAGACTGGATTGCATCCCCGCCCGAGGCCACTGCCATGCGTCACGCCCCGCTCGTCCTGACTGCGTTTGCCTCCCTCTCGCTGGCCGCCTGCGCCAGCCTGCCCGGCCCTGCCACGCCCGACAGCCCGGGCAAGCGCGCCGTCGTGCATCCCAGCGAATGTTTCGACCCGGCCTTCGCGCGCGGCTGGGACTACGTGGACGACGACGAGCTGCTGGTGGACGCCGGCCGCCGCAAGTACCGCATCCGCCTGTCGGAGCTGTGCCTGTCGCTGGGCACCTCGCCGGACCTGCATTTCGTCGGCGACCATGTCAGCAATCGCATCTGCGGGCACGTCGGCGAATATGTCGTGGTCGGGCGCGAGCGCTGCCGCATCCAGCGCGTGGAGCGCATCGACGACGCCGAGTATTTCGAGGCCACCGGCCGCAACGAACCCAAGGGCCGCATCAAGGCCGAAACCGCCACCCAGGGCGAGTGACCGGCGGGATCAGCGCCGCCGCACTTCCCAGCAGCGGTGGATGCGCGGGTTGCGCTCGAAGTCGGGCGCGATGGTGTCGCGGCTGATTTCGCGGGCGTCGGCGAATTCCGCCACCGCCGCTTCGTCGAGCTTGAAGCGGCGGTAGTTGTTCGAAAACAGCAGCAGGCCGCCCGGCGCCAGCCGGGCCACGGCCGCGCGCAGCAGGCGCACGTGGTCGCGCTGGGTGTCGAAGTCCTCGGCGCGGGCGGAGTTCGAGAAGGTCGGCGGGTCGCAGAAGATCAGCTCGTACTGGCCGCGGTCGGCTTCCAGCCAGGCCATGGCGTCGGCCTGCACCAGGCGGTGCTGGCGGCCGGTGGCGCCGTTGAGCGCGAGGTTGCGGCCGGCCCATTCCAGGTAGGTGCCGGACAGGTCCACGCTGGTGGTTTCCGCCGCGCCGCCCACCGCCGCGTGCACGCTGGCCGCGCCGGTGTAGCCGAACAGGTTGAGGAAACGCTTGCCGGCCGATTCGCAGCCGATGCGCAGGCGCACCGGGCGGTGGTCGAGGAACAGGCCGGTGTCGAGGTAATCGAACAGGTTCACCCACAGGCGCGCGGCGCCCTCGCGCACGGCCACGAACTCGCCGCGCTGGTCCATGCGCCCGTACTTGCTGCCGCCCTTGCCGCGCGCACGCGTCTTGATGGCCACCTGGCCCGGTGGCACCGCGAACACGTCGCGCACCGCGTCGAGCAACTCGCCGAAGCGGCGCTTGGTGTCGGCTTCGGGGATGCTGGCGGGCGCTTCGTATTCCTGCACGTGCACGAAGGTGCGGGCCTCGCCGCCGTCCTCGGCGTACACGTCCACGGCCGCCGAATATTCCGGCAGGTCGGCGTCATAGGCGCGGAAGCAGGTGACGCCCTCGCGCTCGCGCCAGGAGCGCGAATGCCTGAGGTTCTTGCGCAGGCGGTTGGCCACCATCTGCGCGCCCTCGCCCAGCGGCCGCGCTTCGCGCGGGGCGCGCGCCGGCGGCTGCACCGGGTCGCACACCACCAGGCTGCATTCGAGCGCGCCGTTGAAGAAGGCATAACGCTTGGCGGCGCGCAGGCCGGTGGCGTGCGCAAGTTCGTCGGAGCCGCACAGCAGCACCGCGCGCCAGTCCGGCACCGCGGCGCGCAGGGCGTCGCCGAGCGCGCGGTAGAGCGCCGGGTCGGCGGCCAGGCGGGCGTCGTAGGGCGGGTTGCAGGCGACCAGGCCGAGCGCCACCGGCGGCGCCTTCAGCGCGCGGATGTCGCCGCGGTCGAGCCGGATGAACTCGGCCACGCCGGCGCGGTCGGCGTTGGCCACCGCCGCCTGCAGGGCCTTCGGGTCGAGGTCGGCACCGAAGAACACCGGGCGCAGCGCGGCGCGGCCGGCTTCGGCGCGCTGGCGGGCTTCCAGTTCGATGCGCGACCACAGCGCCTCGTCGAACTGGCGCCAGCGCGTGGGCAAGGTGCCGGCCAGGCGGCGCAAGCCCGGGGCTTCGTCAGCGGCCATCAGCGCGCCTTCCACCAGCAGGGTGCCGCTGCCGCACATCGGGTCGAGCAGCGCCCCGCCCTCGGCATAAAGCTTCGGCCAGCCGCCGCGGAGGAGCATGCCGGCGGCGAGGTTTTCCTTCAGCGGCGCCTCGCCCTGCGACTGGCGCCAGCCACGGCGGTGCAGCGGCCCGCCGCCGATGTCCACCGAGACGATGGCGCGGCCCTTGCGCACCACCAGGCTCAGGCGCAGGTCGGGCGCTTCGGTGTCCACCGAGGGGCGCACGCCGTGCGCGGCGCGCATGCGGTCGACCACGGCGTCCTTCACCCGCTGCGCGGCGTAGCGCTCGTGCGTGAGGCCGGGGCCGGAGACGTGCGCGTCCACCGCCAGCGTGCCCTCGGGGTCGAGGTGGCGGGTCCAGTCGATGGCGTGCACGCCCTGGTAGAGGTCGTGCTCGTTGGCGCATTCGAACTCCGCCAGCGGCCACAGCACGCGGCTGGCCAGGCGCGAGAACATGACGGCGCGGTAGGCCGCTTCCGGCTCGCCCTCGGCGTTGGCGCCGGCCAGCGCGGCGCTGGCCTTCGCCGCGCCCAGCGCCACCAGTTCGTCGGCGAGCAGGTACTCCAGGCCCTTGGCGCAGGCGACGAAGAACTTCACGCCGACAGCATCTGCAGGAAGCGGCCGAATTCCTCGGCGCAGAATTCGACGTGCGCCGCCAGCCGGTGGCTGTCGGGCACCATCACCAGGTGGTCCTGGCGCCGCTGCGCCCAGCGCACCACGTCCTGGGCCGGGATCAGCTCGTCCTCCCAGCCGTGCACGATGCGCGTGGGCACCATGGCGGCGCGCAGGTAACGCGGCTCCACTTCCAGCGCGATCGGCGGCGCCATCAGGAACAGGCCGGCCACCGGCACCTCGCGCGAGACATGCGCCGAAACATAGGCGCCCATGCTCGAACCGGCCAGCACCAGCGGCTTGCGCGTGGCCAGGTGGGCGCGTTCGGCCAGGCGGCGGATGCGGGCCTTCACGTCGCCCAGCGGGCCGAGCACGTCGAGGTCGCGGTAATCGGGGCGTTCATGGGTCCAGCCCAGGGCGCCGGCGACGCGGGCCAGGGCCGTGGCCTTGCTGGCGTCGGGGCCGCTTTCCAGGCCGTGCGAGATGATGACGTGGCCGCTCACGCGGCATCCTCCGGCACCACCAGGTCGCCGACGGCGATACGGCCGCCGCTGACGATGCGTGCGCACAGCCCGCCGTGGCCGCGCATGGCGTTGTAGCCACCCGGGCCCAGCGCCGCTTCCATGCGCGAGCACGGGTCGCAGTCGCCGGTGCCTTCGAACACGGCCTCGCCGATGCGGAAGCGACGCCCCTTCAGCGCCACCAGCGGCAGGCCGGACACGACCAGGTTGCGGCGCAGGGTGGCCGGCGCGACCGATTCCAGCCCCGCCAGCGCGGCGATGGCCGGCAGGTGTTCGGCCTGGATGAGGGTGATGCCGCGCTTGCCGCTGGCGCTGGCGTAGCGGTCGCCCAGCAGGCCCTTGCCGGCCACGGCCTCGGCGGCCCCGACTTCGCGCATGGGCACGTCGCGGGCGGTGCGCAGGCCCAGCCACTGCACCCGGCCGGGGCGTGGCAGCGTGGCCATCAGGGCGCCCAGCGCGGTGTCGGCGGGAAGGGTCATGGGGGGCTCCGGAAACGGCCGCGATGTTAACATGCGGCATGACCCCCGACCTGCCTCCCGAGCCCGTCCTGCACGACTGGCCGCTTCCGTACGAGCACCGCCTGGAGTCCCGTCCGCTGGCCCAGGTGGACCTGGTGGTCATCCATTGCACCGAGCTGCCCGACCTCGACACCGCGCGCCAGTACGGCGAGCGCGAGATCTACGACAGCGGCACCGGCAACAGCGGCCACTACTACATCGACCGCGACGGCAGCATCCATGTGTTCGTGAAGCCCGACCGCGTCGCGCACCACACCCGCAGCTACAACGAGCGCTCGGTCGGCATCGAGCTGGTCAACCGCGGCCGTTACCCGGACTGGCTCGATTCCCGCCGCCAGACCATGGACGAGCCCTACACCGACGCGCAGGTGGCGTCGCTGCTGGCGCTGCTGGGCAAGCTCGAGCGCGAGCTGCCGGCGCTGGAATTCATCGCCGGCCACGAGGACCTCGACCTGGCCCAGGTGCCGGCCAGCGACAACCTGCACCAGATGGTGTTCCGCAAGCGCGACCCGGGGCCGCGTTTCCCCTGGTCGAAGGTGCTCGACGCCGTGAAGCTCGAGCGCATCCGCCCCTGAGCCCCGGCCCGGCGGCCCGCCGCGGGTATAATCCGCGGCTGAACCCCGGAGTCCCCATGACCGCATCCGTCGCCGCCGAACTGGTCGACCTGCTGCGCCTCGAGCGCCTCGAAGACAACCTGTTCCGCGGCCAGAGCCGCGACATCGGCACCAAGTACGTCTTCGGCGGCCAGGTGCTGGGCCAGGCCCTGTCGGCCGCCCAGCAGACCCTGGCCGACGACCGCCACGTGCACTCGATCCACGCCTACTTCCTGCGCGCCGGCGACGTCGAGCACCCGATCGTCTACGACGTCGACCGCACCCGCGACGGCAACAGCTTCTCGGTGCGCCGCGTCACCGCCATCCAGCACGGCAAGCCCATCTTCGTGTTCGCCGCCTCCTTCCAGGAAAGCGAACCCGGCAACGAGCACCAGCTCGGCATGCCCGAAGTGCCGGCGCCGGAAGACATCGAGCCGGTGCCGGCGCCCACCGCCGCGCAGCTGGCCCAGCTGCCGCCCAAGGCGCAGCGCTGGCTGTCGCGCATGGGCCCGTTCGAGATCCGCCCGGTCTACCCGCGCGACGAAGTGAAGCCGCCCAAGCGCCCGCCCTACCAGCAGGTCTGGTTCCGCCTCACCGGCGAAGTCGGCGATTCCCCCATCCTGCACCAGGCGCTGCTGGCGTACGCGTCCGACTTCCACCTTCTCGGCACCGCCACCTTCCCGCACGGCATCAGCTACTACCAGCCGAACGTGCAGATGGCCTCGCTCGACCACGCCATGTGGTTCCACCGCCCGTTCCGCGCCGACGACTGGCTGCTTTATTCGCTCGACAGCCCCAGCGCCCAGGGCGCGCGTGGCCTGGCCCGCGGCCAGATCTACGCCCGCGACGGCCGGCTGGTGGCCTCCACCGCGCAGGAAGGCCTGATCCGCGTCCTGCCCGAAGCCTGGGTGGCCCGCTGATGCGCCAGGTATTCACGTCCACGCGGCTGGAAAACGTCGAAGGCGTCGAGCGCCTGCTCAACGAGGCCGGCATCGCCACCAAGATCACCCAGGGCCGCAGCTGGAAGGGCACCAGCCGCCGCGAGTTCAGCTATTCGGCCAAGGACCACGACCCCAGCCAGCAGCCCGCGCTGTGGGTGCTGCGCCCGGACGACTTCAAGCGGGCGCGCGAGATCCTGCACGAGGCCGGCCTGCTCGAGGCCACCCGCGAGCCGTCCTACCTGCCGGAGAACCTGCAGTTCCGCGAGAAGCCGGCGGTGAACCCGCGGGCACGCATGAACAAGATCCGCCTGGCCCTGCTGGGCGCGGCCGCCGCCGGTGCCGCGCTGCTGGTCATCCGCCAGCTCGCCGGCTGAGCCGCGCACCGGCGCCGGGACGGGCGTAGACTCGGGCCACCGCCCGCCCCCGGGGCGGGTTCGCCTGGTCGGTCGCCCCCGGAGACGCCCATGGTCCACGCGCTGTTCCGAGCCCCGTTCGCCGGCCTGCTGGCCTGCGCCCTGCTGGCCCCCGCCGTGGCCGCCGCCGCGGATCCGCCCCCGCCCAACATCATCCGGCTCGAGCCCAAGCCCATGGAGGGCCTGCGCGCCGGCCGCGCCGTGGTGGTGAAGGGCAAGGCCGGGCCAGACGGCCACCGCTTCCTGGTCGACGGCCTGACCGCGATGATGCCGGTGACCGTGCTGCTGCGCCCCGTGCGCAAGGGCGACGACGTGCGCCTTCAGCTGTCGAAGTACGCCTGGAACCAGCCCTTGCGTGAAGGCGAAACCGGGGGCGAGATCCTCAAGTTCAAGATCCGCACCGAGGGCGAGTTCCAGGCCACCGTGAGCGCCCCGGAGGCCGGCACCGCCTACCGCCTGCTGGTGTGGGTGGGCGACGAGGTGAAGCCCGAGATGCGCCCGGTGGTGGTGAAGGCCAGCGAATTCGAGGGCGCCGGCGAGGGCGGCGGCCTCGGGTCGATGGTGCTTTGGGTGATCGCCGGCCTGCTGGGCATCGGCGTCGTGTTGCTCGCCCTCCTCGTGCTGCGGAGGAAGCCGTCATGAACCTGCGCCCCTGGTTGTTGGCCCTGCTGATGCTGGGCCTGGTCCCCGCCGCGCTTGCCAGCCCCACCGGCACCGGCCTGGCCGGCTTCGGCGACACCGGCGAGGAGGAAGACGACGGCGGCGAGGACGACGACGGCGAAGACGAGGATCCGCGCGAGGACGTGGACGAGGCCATCGACGCCGTCAACGACGCGCTCGAGATCTACGACGACGCCACCCAGGCCTGGGACGACTGGCAGTCGCTGGACGACCGCGAGGCCGACTGCGGCTCGAACTACACCGCCGACGCCGGCCCGATGGTGCCCTCGCAGTGCGCCGACTCGCGCGAGTGCATGCAGTGTTACGGCGACGCCGTGCGCGCCATCGACTTCAACCGCTTCTACATCGAACGCGCCCGCTGCATCACCGCCGCCAACGTGCGCATGGCCAACTCGGCCATGGCCTTCGGCGACAGCAGTTCGGGCGTGCATGGCGTGGCCGGGCTGTCGTGGTCGCTGGGCGGCAAGCCGCAGATCGAGAAGGCGGTGGCCGACCTCAAGCGCACCTATACCCGCAAGGCCAACGACTACCTGTTCGAGATCGACCGCTCGATGAAGAAGCTGGGCCAGTGCGAGGCCGAGCATTTCGGCAACCGCGACTGGTACCAGCGCTACGGCTGGCTGTACGTGAACTTCATGCGCGCGAAGTACGGCACGGCGCCGGAATAATCCCGGTCACATCCGGCGCGCCGGGGCGTCCCTGGGTTTACCATCCCACGGAGCGCCCAATGAGCACCGACGTCCTCGACAGCCTGGTCCATGCCCACCTCCCGGCCGCCGCCCGCGGCGACCGGGACGCCTACGGCCGCATCGTCGCCGCCTGCCAGGGCACGGTCACCTCCATCGCGCTGGCCATCGTGCGCGACGTGCCGGCGAGCGAAGACGTGGCCCAGGAAGCCTTCCTGTCGGCCTGGCAGAACCTGCGCCGGCTCAAGAACCCGGACAGCTTCCTGCCCTGGCTGCGCCAGATCACCCGCAACCTCGCCCGCGACCACCTGCGCGCCCAGGGCCGCCGCCGCGAGCCGGCCGGCGACGTCGAACGGCTGCTGGCCCAGGTGGCCGACCCACGCCCGGAGCCGGGCGAACATGCCGCCGAACTGGAGCAGCAGGCCGTGGCCGCCGCGGTGATCGACAGCCTGCCGGAAGAATCGCGCGAGGTGCTGCTGCTCTACTACCGCGAGGGCCAGAGTTCGCGCCAGGTGGCCGGCCTGCTGGGGCTGCAGGACGCGGCGGTGCGCAAGCGCCTCTCCCGCGCCCGCGAACGCGTGCGCGAGGAACTGCTCCAGCGGCTGGGCGACTTCGCGAAGTCCACCGCGCCGGGCGCCGCCTTCACCACGGCGGTGGCGATCGCGCTGGCTACCGCGGCCCCGCCGGCCGCGGCAGCCACCGCGCTCGGCCTCGGCGCGCTGGGCGGGGCCAAGGGCCTGGCCAAGGTCGGCGTGGGCGCGCTGGGTGGCGCGGCGATCGGCATCGGCGGCGGCCTGCTGGGCATCTGGATGGGCGTCCGCCGCTACCTGCGCGCACCCTTCGACGAGCGGGAGCGCCGCGGCTTGCTGGCCTATGCCCTGGTCATGTCGGGCCTGGTGGTCGGCTTCAGCCTGGGCATCGTGGCGCTGGCGAAGATCCCCGGCTGGATCCCGCACTTCGCGCTCTCGGTGGGTTTCATGGTGGGCATCTCGGTGAGCTGCGGCGCGTGGCTGCCCAACATCCTGGAACCCCGCCGCGCGCGCGAGCGCGAACTCGACCCGGTGGGCGCCACCGCCCGCCAGGCCCGCGAGCGCCGCAATGGCCGCTGGGGCGCCATCGCCGGCATCGTGCTCGGCAGCGCGGGGCTGCTGCTCGGCCTGTGGCTGAGCGGGCGCATGGGCTGAGGCCCGCAAACGCGAAGGCCCCGGGTTCGCCGGGGCCTTCGTTCGCGTCGCGCCCGGGGCGCGTGCGTCACATGGTGTGGGTGGGCTTGTCGGCCTCGAGCGTGCCGGCCAGGAAGGTTTCGATCTTGCCCTTCACGGTTTCGGCCTCGGCGCTGTCGGCGAACTGCACGCCGATGCCCGCGGTGCGGTTGCCCTGGGCGCCGGCCGGGGTGATCCAGACGACCTTGCCGGCCACCGGCAGGCGGTCCTTCTCTTCCATGAGCGACAGCAGGATGAAGACCTCGTCGCCGAGCGCGTAACGCTTGGTGGTGGGCACGAAGATGCCGCCGCCCTTCACGAAGGGCATGTAGGCGTTGTACAGCGACGCCTTGTCCTTGATGGCCAGGGACAGGATGCCCTGCCTTGCGCCCGCGCCGCCTCCGATCATCGCCCTGCCCTCGCCGCTTCCGTGTCCTTGAACATGCTACGCCATTCGAGCAGCAGTGCGGCCAGCGCCAGGTCATGGCGCAGGGCCGGTACCCGCAGCTGGTCGCGGGCGCGGTTGATGCCGTCGAACCACGCGGAAAGCTTCTGGAAATCGCCCGGCAGGGTCAAGCCGGGCGCCGGCGTGCCGGCCAGCCGGGCCGAGATGCCGTCGAGCGCCAGTTCGGCGGCGAAGCGCAGGCGCAGGGCCGCATGGTCGTCGCCCAGCCAGGCCTGGGCCAGTTCCACCGGCGGCTTGCGGCCGTCGGCCAGGGCGTTGAGGTCGGCCTGCACCTCGTTGCGCAGGGCCAGGGAGCCGCCCTCGAGCCAGTGGGCGGCCAGGCCCGGGTGGCCGCGCGCGGCGTCCAGGGCCTTCGCCAGGGCCTGCGGGCCGTGGCCCTGCGAACGCAGCCAGGCTTCCGATTCCCCGCGCGCCGGCAGCCGGAACTCCAGGCGCTGGCAGCGGCTGCGGATGGTGGCCGGCAGGACGCCCGCGCGGTCGCTCACCAGCAGCAGGTAGCGGCCCGGCGCGGGTTCCTCCAGCGTCTTGAGCAAGGCATTCGCGGCGGCGGTATTGAGCGCGTGCGCCGGGTGGATCAGGGCCACCTGCGCGCCGCCGAGCTGCGGCGTCAGCGCGAACCATTGGCCGAGCTCACGCATCTGGTCGACGACGATCTCGCTGCGCAGCTTGTCGCCCTTCTCGTTGGGGATGAAGCTCACGCCGCGGAAATCGGGGTGGGTGCCGGCGGCGAACAGCTGGCAGCCGCGGCAGCGACCGCAGGCCAGGCCGTCGGCGCCGGGACTGGCGCAGAGCAGGCGCTTCGAGAGCAGTTCGGCCACGGCCTGCTTGCCCAGGCGCTCGGGGCCCACCAGCAGCAGGGCGTGGCCCAGGCGGCCTTCGGCCAGGCTGGCCAGGGCCTTGTCGAGCACGCGCTGCTGCCAGGGCGCCAGCGGACTCATGGGTGCTGCCGGAGCCAGTCGCGCAGCGCCGCCACGGCCGCCTCGCGCACCGCGTCGGCCGGCTGGCTGGCGTCGATGACGCGGAAGCGCCCGGGTTCGGCCTTCGCGCGGGCCAGGTAAGCCGCGCGCACGCGTTCGAAGAAGTCCTCGCGCTCGCGTTCGATGCGGTCGGGCTCGCCACCGCGCGAACGCGCGCGCGCCAGGCCCTGGGCCACGCCCACGTCGAGCAGGAAAGTCAGGTCCGGGCGCAGCCCCGCGGCCCAGCGCTCGAGTTCGGCGATGTGGCCGGTGTCCAGGCCGCGGCCGCCGCCCTGGTAGGCGAAGCTGGCGTCGGTGAACCGGTCGGCCAGCACCGCGGCGCCGCGCGCCAGCGCGGGGCGGATCACCTGCCGCACCAGCTGCGCGCGCGCGGCGAACATCAGCAGCAGCTCGGCCTCGGGCACCAGGTGCTGGCCGGGGCTGAGCAGCAGTTCGCGGATGGCCTCGCCTTCGGGCGTGCCGCCCGGTTCGCGCGTGGCCACCACCTCGCGCCCGCCCTCGGCGAGCACCGCGTGCAGCGCGGCGATCACGGTGGACTTGCCGGCGCCCTCGCCGCCTTCGATGCTGACGAACACCCCGCGCGCGCTCATCGGCATCGCCCCAGCTGGTGGCAGGCGACGGCGCGGTTATGTTCGGCCAGCGAGGACGAGAACACGTGGCTGCCGTCGCCGCGCGACACGAAGTACAGCGTGTCGCCCGGCTGCGGCTTGGCCGCGGCCACCAGCGCGGCGCGGCCGGGCATGGCGATGGGCGTGGGCGGCAGGCCACCGCGGGTGTAGGTGTTGTAGGGCGTGTCGGTGGTGAGGTCGCGCTTGCGGATGTTGCCGTCGTAGGCGCTGCCCATGCCGTAGATGACCGTCGGGTCGGTCTGCAGGCGCATGCCCAGCTTCAGGCGCCGCACGAACACGCCGGCGATCTCGGGGCGCTCGGCGGGCTTGCCGGTCTCCTTCTCGACGATCGAGGCCAGGGTGAGCAGCTCGTCGGGCGTTTCCAGCGGCAAGCCGGGGTCGCGCATGGCCCAGGCGTCGGCCAGGGCCTTGTCCATGGCCAGCGCGGCGCGGCGCAGCAGGTCCACGTCGCTCATGCCGCGGGTGAAGTGGTAGGTCTCGGGCAGGAAGCGGCCCTCGGGATGCACGCCCTCGCGGCCCAGCGCCTTCATCAGCGCGGCGTCGTCGAGCCCGGGCAGCGTCTGCACCAGCACCTCGTCCTTGGCCATGGCGGCGCGCAGGTCGCGCAGGTTCCAGCCTTCGACCAGGGTGAAGCGGTGCTGGATCACCTGCCCGCTCTCGAGCTTGCGCAGCAGCTGGGCCGGGGTGATGCCGTGGCGGATGGTGTAGTCGCCGACCTGCAGGCGCGACATCACCTGCATCTCGTGCGCCAGCGCCTTCCACTCCAGGTCGTGGCCCTCGCTTACGCCCAGGCCGCGCAGCTTGTCCAGGATGTCCTGGAAGCCGTCGCCGCGTTCGACCGTGAGGATGCGTTCGGTGCCGGCGACGGCAAGCGGGGTGGTGGCGAAGGCGTCGTAACGCTGCCAGAGCCAGCCGCCGACGGCGACCGCCAGCAGCAGCAACAGCGCGAGCGTCGCCTTGAGCAGCTTGTGCGAGGACTTCTTCGCCAAAATCAACTCCCGTCAGAACGCCGGCACGTCGCGGCGCAACCGCCGGCGCAGCTCGTCAAGCGCCGGATGCGGCGCCCAGGCACGTTGCCCCAGGCGGCCGACCGGCAGGATACCCCGCACGGCGTTGCACAGGAAAAGCGCCTCCGCCGATTCGATGTCGGCAGGCCGCAGCTCGGCCTCCTGCGCGCCGGGCGCGTTCGCCAGAACCCAGCCGCGGGCGATGCCGGCCACGCCGGCCTCCTGCAGCGCGGGCGTGAGCCAGCGGCCGCCGACGAGCGCGAACACGTTCGCCGCGGTCGCGCAGGTGACGCGGCCGGCGGCGTCGAGCATCAGGCCCTCGTGGATGGCGGGGTCGTTCCACTCGGCGCGCGCCAGCACCTGCTCGAGCCGGTTGAGGTGCTTGAGGCCGGCGAGCCGCGGCTGCAGCGCGAGCCGTACCTCGCACCAGCGGAGCGTGAGCGGACCGTCGAAGGGAGCCGGCAGCGGGTGCACGGACAGCACCACGGTGGGCACCGTCACTTCGGGCGGCGAATATCCGCGGCCGCCGGCACCCCGCGTGAGCACCAGCTTCAGCACCGCCTCGGCCGGCGCCGCGGCCAACAGGGCCGCGGCTTCGCCGGCGAGCCAGTCGGCGTCCGGCGCGGGAATTCCGAGCCGCCGCGCGCCGTTCGCCAGCCGCGCGAGGTGCGCATCCCACCAGGGCACGACGGCGCCCGACACGCGCATCGTTTCGAACAGGCCGTCGCCGTAGGCCAGGCCGCGGTCGGCCGGGTCCGGCGCCGGCATGCGCTCCTGGCCGCGGTAGATGGCCGTGGCCAGCGCGCTCATCCGGCGGCTCCCAGCGCGCGCAGCAGGCCGCGGGCCTTGGCGCGGGTTTCGTCGAGTTCGCGGCCGGCGTCGGAGTCCACCACGATGCCGGCGCCGGTGCGGAACTGCAGTTCGTCGCCGGCGAGCCATGCGCTGCGGATCAGGATGTTGAGGTCGAGGTCGCCGTCGCGGCCCAGGTAGCCGAAGGCGCCGGTGTAGGGGCCGCGGCCTTCGCCCTCGAGCTCGGCGATGATCTGCATGCAGCGCACCTTCGGCGCGCCGGTGATGGTGCCGCCGGGAAACACGGCGCGGATGACCTCGCCCGGCGTGGCATCGGCGCGCAGCTGGCCGGACACGTTCGAGACGATGTGGTGCACGTGCGCGTAGCTTTCCACCACCATCAGCTCGTCCACCTTCACGCTGCCCGGCGCGCAGACGCGGCCCAGGTCGTTGCGCTCGAGGTCGATCAGCATCACGTGTTCGGCGCGCTCCTTGGGGTTTCCCACCAGGTCGCGGATGCGGGCGGCATCGTCGTCGCCCGGGAAGCGCGGACGGGTGCCGGCGATGGGCCGCGTTTCGGCGCGGCGACCGCGCACGGACACCAGGCGTTCGGGCGACGAGCTCAGCAGCGCCGCGTCGCCCACCCGCAGCAGGCCGGCGAAGGGCGCCGGGTTGGCCTCGCGCAGGCGGGCGTACACCGCCGCGGGATCGGGCGCCTGCGCGAAACGCGCGCGCCAGGCGCGCGAGAGGTTCACCTGGAACACGTCGCCGGCGCGCAGGTAGTCGTGGATGCGTTGCACGCCGTCGGTGAAACGCGCCGGCGCGTCTTCGGCCAGCACGGGCGGCGCGAACGGCGGCGGCGCGGGGGCCATGGGCGCAGCGGCGAGCGCGTCGAGCCAGGCGTCGAGCCAGGCGTCGGCACCGGGCTCGGCGACGGCCAGGCATTCGCCGCTGGCGCGGTCGCGCAACACGGCCGCCGGGCAACGCATCGCCAGCGCCACGGGCAGCGGGCCGGGCGCCGCGGGGAGTTCGAGGCTGGGTTCCACCTGCGCCGCCAGTTCGTAGGCCAGGAACAGGGCCCAGCCGCCGCGGAAGGGCAAGCTTGGGTCACCCTGCGGCAGCTGCGCGGCTTTCCAGTCGGCATCCAGCGCCGCCAGGAAATCCGCACCGGCATCGGCGCCGTCGGGCAGGCGCCGAACGCGATCGCCGGCATCGAAGCGCAGGCCGGTGCCGTCGGTGGCCAGCAGCAGGTCCCAGCGCGAAAGCGCGTTGCCCCCGGCGACGCTTTCGAGCAGCAGCGGGAAACGCGCGGGGTCGGCCGACTGCAGTCGCAGCAGGTCGGTGCCCGGCGGCAGCGCGCGCGTCAGCATCGCGTTGGCCGGGCGGGCCGGGCTCAGAGCTTCCGGAACACCAGCGTGCCGTTGGTGCCGCCAAAGCCGAAGCCGTTCGAGACGGCGACCTCCACCTTGGCCTGGCGCGCCACGTTCGGCACGTAGTCGAGGTCGCAGCCCTCGCCCGGGTTCTCGAGGTTGATGGTCGGCGGGATGACGCCGGTGTGCAGGGCCATCACCGAGAACACCGCCTCGACGCCGCCGGCGGCGCCCAGCAGGTGGCCGGTCATGGACTTGGTGGAGCTGACCATCAGGTCGCGGGCGTGGTCGCCGAACGCGGCCTTGATCGCCATCGTCTCGCCCACGTCGCCCAGCGGCGTGGAGGTGCCGTGCGCATTGAGGTAGCCGACCTGCTCGGCGTTGATGCCGGCGTCCTTCATGGCCATGCGCATGCAGCGCGCGGCGCCCTCGCCGTTTTCGCTCGGCGCGGTCATGTGGAAGGCGTCGGAACTGGCGCCGAAGCCGGCCAGCTCGCAGTAGATCCGCGCGCCGCGCGCCTTGGCGTGTTCGTATTCCTCGAGGATCAGGATGCCGGCGCCATCGCCCAGCACGAAGCCGTCGCGGTCCTTGTCCCAGGGGCGGGAGGCGCGGGTGGGCTCGTCGTTGCGGGTGGACATGGCCTTCATCGAGCAGAAGCCGCCGACCGAGGTGGGCGTGCAGCCGTGTTCGGCGCCGCCCGCGACCATGATGTCGGCGTCGCCGTACTGGATCATGCGCATGGCCATGCCGATCGAGTGGTTCGAGGTGGCGCAGGCCGAGACCGCCGAGAAGTTCGGGCCCTTGATGCCCTTCATGATCGTCAGCTGGCCCGGCAGCATGTTGATGATGGTGCTGGGCACGTAGAACGGCGACACCTTGCGCGGGCCGCCTTCATGCAGCGCGATGGCGGTGTCCTCGATGCCGCGCACGCCGCCGATGCCCGAGCCGACCAGCGCGCCGATGCGCTCGGCGTTGGCCTCGGTGATCTCCAGCCCGGCGTCGTCGATCGCCTGGAAGCAGGCGGCGAGGCCGTAGTGGATGAAGGTGTCCATCTTCTTCACGTCCTTCGGCGGCAGGAAGGACTTGGCGTCGAAGTCACGCACCTCGCCGGCGATGCGGGTGGCATACGCGGCGGGGTCGAAATGGGTGATCGGGCCGATGCCGCTGCGGCCGGCCTGGATGCTGTCCCAGGCGGCGGCGAGGGTGTTGCCGATGGGCGAGACGATGCCCATGCCGGTGACGACGACGCGACGATGACTCATGGCGAAACTCCGCTATGGATTCAGGGTGCGTGGCAAAGCCACGCATGCGCCGGCGCACTAGCCAGGGCTTGGGCCGGGTGCCGCAAACGCGCAGGGCCGCGCAAGCGCGGCCCCGCCGTTGGAACCGCCAGGCGATCAGGCCTTGACGTGGGCCTTGATGTAGTCGATGGCCTGCTGGACCGAGGTGATCTTCTCGGCCTCTTCGTCCGGGATCTCGCACTCGAACTCTTCCTCGAGGGCCATGACCAGCTCGACGGTGTCCAGGGAGTCGGCGCCGAGGTCGTCCACGAACGAGGCGTTCACGGTGACTTCCTCTTCCTTGACGCCCAACTGCTCGATGACGATTTTCTTGACGCGTTCTTCGATGCTGCTCATGGATCGGTCTCCTCCCGGAGGGGTGTTTTCGGGCGCATTGTAATCAAATGCCGGCCGCGGCGGGCGCCGGACGCGCCGCGGCCTGGGTTCGGGCGGGGGATTCTATCGCAAATCCTGCCCAGGCAAGGACTTAGGGCATGTACATGCCGCCGTTGACGTGCAGGGTTTCGCCGGTGACGTAAGCCGCCGCCGGGCTGGCCAGGAAGGCCACGGCATGGGCGATGTCGGCCGGCTCGCCGAGGCGGCCGAGGGCGATCTGGCCTACCAGTGCCTCGCGCGAGGCCTCCGGCAGGTCCTTGGTCATGTCGGTCTGGATGAAACCCGGCGCGACCACGTTCACGGTGACGCCGCGGCTGCCGATTTCCTTCGCCAGCGACTTGCTGAAGGCGATGATGCCGGCCTTGGCGGCGGCGTAGTTCGCCTGGCCCGCGTTGCCGGTGACGCCGATGACCGAGGCGATGTTGATGATGCGGCCCTTGCGCGCCTTCATCATGCCGCGCATCACGGCCTTGCAGGTGCGGAAGACGGAGCTGAGGTTGGTGTCGAGGATGGCCTGCCAGTCCTCGTCCTTCATGCGCATCAGCAGGTTGTCGCGGGTGATGCCGGCGTTGTTGACCAGGATGGAGACGGGGCCGAAGGTCTTGCCGATTTCCTCGATGACCGCCTCGACCTCCTCGCTGCTGGCCACGTCGAGCTTGCGGCCCGCGCCACCGCTGGCGGCCAGCCGCTCGCCGATGGCGGCGGCGCCGGCCTCGGTGGTGGCGGTGCCGATCACCGTCGCACCCATCGCGGCCAGCTCGGCGGCGATCGCCGCGCCGATGCCACGGCTCGCGCCCGTCACCAGCGCCACTTCACCCTTCAGCACACCAGACATTCTCGATTCTCCAGACTCAGGTTTCAGCTTTTCCACTCGGCCAGCGCGGCGTCGAAGTCGGCGGGGGTGCCGATGGCGCGGGCGTCGAGGGACTTGTCGATGCGCTTCACCAGGCCCGTGAGGACCTTGCCCGGGCCGCATTCGACGACGTGGGTGGCGCCGCGCGCGGCCAGGGCCTGCACGCAGTCGGTCCAGCGCACCGGCAGGTAGAGCTGGCGCACCAGGGCGTCGCGGATGGCCTGCACGCCGGCGTGCACTTCGCCGTCGACATTCTGCACCACCGGGATCGCGGGCTCGTTCCAGGACAGGCCGGCCATGACTTCGGAAAGGCGGTTGGCGGCTTCGCGCATGAGCGGCGTGTGCGATGGCACCGACACCGCGAGCTTGACGGCCTTGCGCACGCCGCGCGCCGCGAGTTCGGCGAGCGCACGATCCACCGCGGCGGCGCTGCCGCCGATGACGACCTGGCCCGGCGAGTTGTAGTTCGCGGGCACCACCACGTCGTCGCCCGAAACGGCCTCGCAAACCTCGGCCACCAGCGCATCCTCGGTGCCCAGCACGGCGGCCATGGCGCCGGTGCCGGCGGGCACGGCGAGCTGCATCAGGCGGCCGCGTTCGCGCACCAGGCGGGCGCCGTCGGCCAGCGTGATCGCGCCGGCGGCCACCAGCGCCGCATATTCGCCCAGGCTGTGGCCCGCCAGCAGCGACGGCACCGCGCCGCCCCGGGCCTGCCAGGCGCGCCACACGGCGACGCCCGCGGCCAGCAGCGCCGGCTGGGTGAATTCGGTCTGGTTGAGCTGTTCCTCCGGCCCCTGCTGGGACAAGGCCCACAGGTCGACGCCGGCGCCTTCGGACGCTTCGTCGAAGGTGGCCTGCACCTGCGGGTGCGCCGCGGCGAGCTCGGCCAGCATGCCCAGGGACTGGGAACCCTGGCCGGGGAAAACGAAGGCGATGGACTGGCTCATGGATGATCCGCGCGACTCAATCCGCGAATCATAAGCGAGGGACCTGCCGTTCCGTCTGTACCGGCGCGTAGGGTCGCCCCGCGACCCCTCGCCCGCCTCAGTAGCGGATGAGCGCCGAGCCCCAGGTGAAGCCGCCGCCGAAGGCCTCGAGCAGCAGCAACTGGCCGCGCTGCACCTTGCCCGAGCGCACCGCTTCGTCCAGCGCCAGCGGCACCGAACCGGCCGAGGTGTTGCCGTGCTTGTCCACGGTGATGATGACGCGGTCCATCGGCATCTCGAGGCGCTTGGCGGTGGCTTCGATGATGCGCAGGTTGGCCTGGTGCGGGATCAGCCAGTCGAGCGCGGACTTGTCCAGGCCGTTCGCGGCCAGGGTTTCGTCCACCACGGCGTCGAGCGCCTTGACCGCATGCTTGAAGACTTCGTTGCCGGTCATCAGCACGCGCACGCCGGCGTTCTTTTCCTCGGGCTTGAAGCCTTCGGACACGCCCACCGGGTTGTAGAGCAGTTCCTTCTTGCCGCCGTCCGCGTGCAGGTGCGTGGACAGGATGCCGGCCTCGGCGTCGGCCTTGAGCACCACCGCGCCGGCGCCGTCGCCGAACAGCACGCAGGTGTTGCGGTCGGACCAGTCGAGCATGCGCGTCAGCGTCTCGGCGCCGATCACCAGGATGGTCTTGCAGGTGCCGGCGCGGATGAACTGGTCAGCGATGCTGAGCGCGAAGATGAAGCCCGAGCAGGCCGCGTTGACGTCGAACGCCGCGCAGCCGTTGGCGCCCAGCCGGTGCTGCACGAGGCAGGCGGTGGACGGGAAGATCAGGTTCGGGGTGGTGGTGCCGAGCACGATCATGTCGAGCTCGGACGCCTGCACGCCGGCCGCTTCCATGGCGGCGCGGGCGGCGCGCTCGGCCAGGTCGGCCGTGGTTTCGCCTTCGGAAACGACGTGGCGCTGGCGGATGCCGGTGCGGCTCGCGATCCATTCGTCGCTGGTTTCGACGAACTGCTCGAGGTCCTTGTTGGTCAGCACCTTCTGCGGCAAGGCGCTGCCGGTACCGGCGATACGCGAGAACACGGCCATCGTCACTTCCTCTGTACGCTGGCGGCCGGCCGGCGCGCGGCCACCCACCGTCGAAAACGCGCGCGGCGGGACAAGGCCCGCCGCGCTCGGCTTGCTATGGCTCCGCCCCGGGGGACGGAACGCGGCCTCAGTCTTCCGCGACGACCGCGGACTTCACGTCCACGACCTTGCGGCCACGGTAGTAGCCGTCCTTGGTGACGTGGTGGCGCAGGTGGGTCTCGCCCGTGGTCGGGTCGGTGGCCAGCTGCTTGGCAGTGAGGGCGTCGTGCGCACGGCGCTGGCCGCGGCGGGACGGGGAAACTCGGGACTTCTGGACGGCCATGGCTTGTCTCCAACTACTTCTTGTGTGCCTTCAACGCGGCAAGCGCGGCGAAAGGATTCGGTTTTTCTTCTTCCTCCCCGGCGTCGGCGGGCCAATTGGCCGTCACCTCCGTCGAGTTGGGGTCGATCGGTACCACCGGGACGGCGAGGATCAGTTCGTCCTCGACCAGCCCGGCGGGGTCCAGCTCGCCGCTGGCGTCCAGCAGGAGGGGTTCGATTCCCTCCGGCAGCGCCGCCTCATCCGCTTCGTCGGTGATCAGGCCCAGGCGCTGCGTGACGCGCACCGGGTACAGGAACCGTTCCAGCGTCCGCTGGCACTGCAGCGGCAGTTTGGCCTCGATGCGCAATTCGACGTAACGCAGGTCCATCGCGTCACGGCCGAACTCCATCTCGAACCGGCATTCTCCATCGGCGTCCGCCAGGGCCGGCAACAGCCGGGTCATCCCGGACAGCGGCAGGCGGCCTTCGAACAACCGCTTGGCCGCAACCATGCGCCAGGCGTCGAGCACAGGGGGCAAGGGAGCGGACATAAGCGCGAAATGATAGGACCGTGGCGGCCGCATGTCAAACCTAAGCCGTTGCGCCCGCAAGGGTTTGCCGCCCCCGCCGGGGCTGGTGCAGACTGCCCGCTGACGCCCGGAAGCCCGCATGCCCACCGCGATACTCATCCTTGGCCTGGCCAGCCTGGCCCTGGCCGCCCCCCTGCTGCGGTGGATCCTGCGCGGCCGGCGCCGCGACCGCAGCCTTGCCCGCCTGCTGGACCTGGCCGACGAGATGGAGCGCCTGCTCGACCGCAGCCAGGAGCGCATGCAGGCCCTGCAGGCCGTGGTGGGCCGGGTCCCGGCCGACATCGGCGCCGTGGCCCAGGCTTCACTGGACGGCGCCCTGCCCGTGCGCGAGGCCAAGCGCGACCTGCTCCAGCACCGCCTCTGGATCAAGCACCACGGCCAGGCCGCCCGGCAGTCCGAGCTTGATGCCGCCTGCGCCGCCCTGGCCCGGGCCCGCGACCGCCTGGCCGCCGAACTGGCCGACCTCGAGCGCGCCGGGGCCGAACTGGCCGAGGCCACCGAGGCCAGCGAGCAGGCCGCCCTGCGCGAACCGCCCGGCC
>NZ_AVCH01000160.1 GCF_000747075.1 Arenimonas malthae CC-JY-1 | reverse complement strand
CTGCACGTCGGCGCCGACGGCCTGGGCGTGGTGGCGACGCGCCGCGGCCACCAGCTGTTCGACACGCGCCGGCTCGACCGCCGCGACCGCGCGCCGCCGCCGCTGGTGCTGGAAACGCTGGGCGTGCAGCGCGGCGAGCAGGGGCTTGCGCTGCCGGCCTCGGCCACCTTGCTGAGGCTGCAGCCCGGCGACCGCGACCTGCGCGTCGTGGCGCGCCTGGTGTCCTTCGTCGATGCGCCGGCGCACCGCTACCGCTTCCGACTGGAAGGTTACGACGCGGGCTGGGTGGACGTGGGCGCCAGCGGCGAGCGGGTGTTCCCGCGGCTGGCGGCGGGCAGTTACCGGTTGCAGGTGATGGGGGCGGTGTCCGACGGCGCCTGGTCGGAGCCACGCCAGCTCACGCTGCTGGTCGATCCGCCGTGGTGGGGCACGCGCACCGCGCTGGCGGCGCTGGGCGTGGCGGTGCTCGGGCTGCTGGCCTGGGCGGCGTTGTTCCACCGCGCCCGCCTGCGCCGGCGCGAGGCCTGGCAGCTGGCCCGCGCGCGCCAGCAGCTGGCCGAGCAGAGTTCCGAGGCCAAGACCCGTTTCCTCGCCACGCTCGGCCACGAAATCCGCACGCCCATGACCGGCGTGCTCGGCATGGCCGAACTGCTGCAGGGCGGCGAGCTGCAGCCGCGCCAGCGCGCACAGGTCGAAGCCATCCAGGTCGCGGGCCGGCACCTGCTGCGGCTGGTCAACGACGCACTCGACCTGGCGCGCATCGAAGCGGGCAAGCTCACCCTGGAAGACGCCCCGTTCGCGCTGCGCCCGCTGCTGTCGGAGCTGGTGGGCCTGCTGCGCCCGCTGGCCGAAGCCAAGGGCCTGGCCTTCAGCCTGCGCTGCGATGCCGCCGTGCCGGCGCACCTGCGCGGCGACGCCACGCGCGTGCGCCAGATCCTGCTCAACCTGGCCTCGAACGCCATCAAGTTCTGCGAGCGCGGCGAACTGGCCATCCACGTCGGCCCGCGCCAGCCGCTGGGCATCGTCATGGTCGTGCGCGACACCGGGCCCGGGCTCGGCGCCGAGCAGCAGGCGCGGCTGTTCCGGCGCTTCGAACCCGGGCAGCCGGCTTCGGCCGACGGGCGTTACGGCGGCAGCGGCCTCGGCCTGGCCATCAGCCAGGAGCTGGCGGCGGCCATGGGCGGTTCCATCAGCGTGCGCAGCGAACCCGGCCGCGGCGCCAGCTTCCGCGTCGAACTGCCGCTGCCCGCCGCGGATCCGCAGCCCCTGGCCGACGCCGTGCCCGCACCGGAACCCCGCGCGGGTCGCAAGCTGCTGCTGGTCGAAGACGATCCGGTGGTGGCCGCCGTGGTCAGCGGCCTGCTGGAGCGTGGGGGCCACCGCGTGGTGCACGCCGCGCACGGCCTGGCGGCGCTGTCGGAACTGCAGGCCGGCGATTTCGACCTGGCCCTGCTCGACCTCGACCTGCCGGGCCTCGACGGCTTCGAACTGGCGCGGCTGCTGCGCGCGCAGGGTCGGCAGCTGCCGCTGCTGGCCATCACCGCGCGTGCCGACGCCGGCGCCGAGCCCCAAGCCCGCGCCGCCGGCATGGACGGTTTCCTGCGCAAGCCGGTGACCGGCGCGATGCTGGCCGAAGCGCTGGCCGCGCTGGAGGCAGGGCTGGAACCGGCGCGCGAGGCCGGCCCGTGAGGAAGATCAGCCCTGGCGGCTGTGCGCGTGCACCGCGTCCACCAGCACCCGCACGTGCTCCGGGTCCATGTCCGGCGACATGCCGTGGCCCAGGTTGAACACGTGGCCGAAACGCGAGCCGCCGTTGGCCGCCGCGTAATCGTCGAGCGCGCGCGCGGCTTCGGCGCGGATGGCCTCCGGCGACGCGTACAACGTGGTGGGGTCGAGGTTGCCCTGCAGCGCCACGCGGCCGCCGGTGCGGCGCCGGGCTTCGCCCAGGCCCACGGTCCAGTCCACGCCCACGCCCTCGGCGCCGCTGGCGGCGAGTTCTTCCAGGTAGGGCGCGTTGCCCTTGCCGAACAGGATCAGCGGGGTGCGGTCGGCGCCGTCGCCACGCGGCAGTTCGGCGGCGATGCGCTGCAGGTAGCGCAGCGAGAATTCGCGGTACAGGTGCGGCGCCATCACGCCGCCCCAGGTGTCGAACACCTGCAGCGCCTGCGCGCCGGCGGCGCGCTGCGCGGCCAGGTAGGCGATGACGGCATCGGTGGTCACCTCGAGCAGGCGGTGCAGCGCGGCCGGCTCGTTGAGCGCCATGGCCTTGATGCGGGCGAAGTTGTCGCTGCCGCCGCCTTCCACCATGTAGCAGGCCAGGGTCCAGGGGCTGCCGGAGAAGCCGATCAGCGGCACTGCGCCGTCGAGCTCGCGGCGGATCAGCGACACCGCGTCCATCACGTAGCGCAGCGAGCTGCCCATGTCGGGCACCGCCAGCTTCGCGATGTCGGCCGGCGTGCGCACCGGGCGCTCGAACTTCGGACCCTCGCCCTCGGCGAAGTACAGGCCCAGGCCCATCGCGTCGGGCACGGTGAGGATGTCGGAGAACAGGATGGCGGCGTCGAGCTCGTAGCGGCGCAGCGGCTGCAGCGTGACTTCGCAGGCCAGTTCCGGGTTCGTGGCCAGGCCCATGAAGCTGCCGGCCTGCTTGCGGGTGGCGCGGTATTCCGGCAGGTAGCGCCCGGCCTGGCGCATCAGCCACACCGGCGTGCAGTCCACGGGTTCGCGCCGCAGGGCACGCAGGAAGCGGTCGTTCTTCAGGGTCACGGTCTGGGTTCCATCAACGCGGCGCATCGGCGCCTTGGGCGAACATCACCTGGAAGCCCTTGCGGACCTGGGCGTCGCGGGCTTTTTCGAAGGCCGACAGCGCGGCGTCGCGCTCGAGGTACTGCTCGCGCTTGAGCTGCGCCTTGCCGCCGATCTGGCCGGTTTCGCGCAGCAGCGTCCAGCCGCCCAGCAGATCCTGCTGCAGGATCAGCTGGACATACTTGGGCGCCTCGCCGGCGGTGGGTTTTTGCTGTAGCAACAGGCGCATAAGACCGCCATTGTAGCCCGAGGCGCCCTTGCAGGAGCGGCTTCAGCCGCGACCAAACCCTCAATCGGCCAGCACGGCCAGGATGGCGGCGGGGTCGATGCCGTCCACGACCTCGGCCTGGCCCAGGCCGCGCCACAGCACCAGCCGCAGTTCGCCCGACAGCGCCTTCTTGTCCAGGCGCATGCGCGCCAGCAGGGCCTCGGGCGACAGGCCCGGCGGCAGCGCCGTGGGCAGGCCCAGGCGTTCGAGCAGGGCCGCCAGCCGGGCCGCGTCCACCCACGGCGCCCGGCCCAGGTCGGCCGACAGCCGCGCCGCCAGCACCATGCCCACCGCCACGGCCTCGCCGTGCAGCAGGCCGCCGTAACCCTGTTCGGTTTCGATGGCGTGGCCGAAGGTGTGGCCCAGGTTGAGCAGCATGCGTTCGCCCTGCTCGGTCTCGTCGCGGGCGACGATGCCGGCCTTGCGCGCGCAGCTGGTGGCGATGGCTTCGGCCAGCGCCCCGGCGTCGCGGGCCACCAGCGCGTCGGCATGGGCTTCGAGCCAGGCGAAGAAGTCGGCGTCGCCCAGCGCGCCGTACTTGACCACCTCGGCCAGGCCGGCGCGCAGTTCGCGCTCGGGCAGGGTGTCGAGCGTGGCGGTGTCGGCCAGCACGGCCGCGGGCTGGTGGAAGGCGCCGACCAGGTTCTTGCCCTGGGGCAGGTCCACCGCGGTCTTGCCGCCGACCGAACTGTCCACCATGGCCAGCAGGGTGGTGGGCAGCTGCACGAAGCGCACGCCGCGCATCCAGCAGGCCGCCGCGAAACCGGCCAGGTCGCCCACCACGCCGCCCCCCAGGGCCAGCACGGTGGCGTCACGGCTGGCGCCCATGGCGGCCAGCGCCGCCATCACCTCGCCGAAGCGCGCCAGAGTTTTCTCCTGCTCGCCGGGCGGAAGGACGAGCGCCTTCACGTTCTTTTCCGACAGCGCGGCCTGCACCGTGGCGAGATAGTGCGGTGCCACGTGGGCGTCGGTCACCACCAGCGCATGCTGGCCGGGCACCAGCGCGCGCAAGGCGGCGGCGTCGCCCAGCAGGCCGCGGCCGATGCGGATGGGGTAGCCGCGCGCGCCCAGTTCGACGCGCAGTTCGTGCACCGCGCTCATGCCGCCTCCGTGCGCTGCCAGCGGGTTTCCAGCAGCGCCTGCAGGCGGTCGGCGGCGGTGGCCACGGCCAGGCCGTCGGCATCGAAGGCCAGGTCGGCCAGCGCGGCGTACACCGGCCCGCGCTGCTGGGCCAGGGCTTCCAGCCGGGCCTGCTTGTCCGGCCCGGCCAGCAGCGGGCGGCTGCGGTCGCGGGCCAGGCGTTCCAGCTGCTGCGGCACGCTCACCTGCAGGTACACGATGAAACCGCGTTCGCGCAGGCGCCGGCGGTTTTCCTCGGCCAGCACCGCGCCGCCGCCGGTGGCCACCAGCTGGCCCTGGCCCTGCATCACTTCCGCGATCAGCGCGGTTTCGCGCGCGCGGAAGCCAGCCTCGCCCTCGCATTCGAAGATCACCGGCACCGAGGTGCCCGTGCGTTCTTCCAGCCGGTGGTCGCAGTCCACGAAGTCCAGCCCCAGCCGCGCCGCCAGCTTGCGGCCGATGGACGTCTTGCCGGCGCCCATGGGGCCGATGAGCACGAGGTTGGGGGCGGGGTTCATGGGTCACGATGCTAGCATCGGCCGCCTTGGACGCCGCGTGCAGGCGTCGCCTGCAGGGAGCCGGCATGGACGGGAAAACGCAGCGCGGGCCGGTGCTCGTGGCCGGCGCCGGCGACGTGGGCCAGCGGCTGGCGCGGCGCCTGGCGCACGAGGGCCGCGAGGTGCTGACCCTGCGCCGTCGTGAAACCGCGCCGTCGCCCGGCATCCGCGCCCTGCGTGCCGACCTGGCCACCGGCGAAGGCCTGGAACGTCTGCCGCGCGCGCTGGGCGCGCTGGTGTTCTGCGCCGCGCCCGACCGCCGCGACGAAGCCGCCTACCGCGCGCTCTACCTCGACGGCCTGCGCCGCCTGCTCGACGCCACCGACGCCGCGCGCGTGGTCTTCGTCTCCTCCACCGCCGTCTACGCCGAGGACGCCGGCGAGTGGGTGGACGAAACCACGCCGCCGCGACCGCCGGCCTTCAATGGCCAGGTGCTGCTGGAAACCGAAACCGCGCTGGCCGCGCACCCCGGCGGCATCACGCTGCGCCTGTCCGGCCTGTACGGCCCCGGCCGCGAATCGCTGCTGCGCCGGGCCCGCGCCGGCGAGCCGGGCGGCCAGCGCTGGGGCAACCGCATCCACGTGGAGGATGCGGCGGCGGCGCTGGCCCACCTGCTTCGGCTCCAAGCGCCGCAATCCCTCTACCTGGGCAACGACGACCTGCCGGCCCGCGACGCCGACGTGCTGGCCTGGGTGCGCGCGTCGGAAGGCCTGCCGGTCGTGGCCCCGCTGCCCGGCCCCGACACCGGCCGCCGCGTCCGCAACGCCCGCCTGCGCGCCAGCGGCTGGGCGCCGGCCTTTCCCGACTTCCGGGCGGGCTACGGCCCGCTGCTGGCCCCGGGCGTATAGTCGGCGGGGCCCCGACCCGGGGGCTGAATTGGATAGGAGCGAACCATGGCTACCGTCACCAAGGTGATCGAAGTTTCCTCGTCCTCCAAGAAAGGCATCGAGGACGCCGTGCAGGGCGGACTCAAGAAGGTCGCCAAGACCGTCAAGGGCATCAAGGGCGCGTGGGTGAACGACATCAAGGTCATCACCAACGAAGACGGCTCGGTCGCCGAGTGGCGCGTGAACATGCGGGTGAGCTTCGTCGTCACCTGAACCCGGGGCCCCGGGCGCGGGACGGGGTGCGGGGCAGGGGCCTTTGGCGCGAGAATGGCGCCAACCGAAGGAGCCCCCGATGACCGACACGCCGACCCCGCCGACCGACCCGCTGCTGGCCGAGGCGCTCGATACCTTCACCGCGCTGCTGGCCGAGGCCACCGCCGCCGGCGACCCGGAGCCCACCGCCATGACCGTGGCCACCGCCGACGCCGAGGGCCGGCCCTCGGCGCGCACGGTGCTGCTCAAGGCCTTCGACGCCCGCGGCTTCGTCTTCTACACCAACTACGACAGCCGCAAGGGCCGCCAGCTCACCGCCAATCCGCACGCCGCGCTGCTGCTGCTGTGGAAGACGCTGCGCGAGCAGGTGCAGGTGAAGGTGGAGGGCACGGTGGAGCCGGTGTCGCTGGCCGAGGCCGACGCTTATTTCGCCAGCCGGCCGCGGCCGAGCCAGATCGGCGCCTGGGCCTCGCTGCAGTCGCAGACCATGCCGTCGCGCGAGACCTTCGAGCAGCGCTTCAGCGCGGTGGAGAAGAAGTTCGAGGGCATGGACGTGCCGCGCCCGCCGCACTGGTCGGGCTTCCGCGTGGTGCCCGAGCGCATCGAGTTCTGGTACGGCGCCAAGTACCGCCTGCACGAACGCCACCACTACGAGCGCGTCGACGGCGCCTGGACCAAGCGGCTGCTCTACCCGTGAGCCACGGCCCGCGCCGCATCGTCTGCCTCACCGAGGAGCCCACCGAAGTCCTGTACGCCCTGGGCGAACAGGACCGCATCGTCGGCATCAGCGGCTTCACGGTGCGGCCGCCGCGGGCGCGCAAGGAAAAGCCCAAGGTCAGCGCCTTCACCTCGGCGAAGATCGACGAGATATTGAAGCTCGAGCCCGATTTCGTCGTCGGTTTTTCCGACATCCAGGCCGACATCGCCGCCGAACTGGTGCGCCGCGGCGTGGAGGTGTGGATCAGCAACCACCGCAGCGTCGCCGGCATCCTCGACTACGTGCGCCGGCTGGGCGCGCTGGTGGGCGCGGCCGCCGCGGCAAACGAGTATGCCGATGGCCTGGAACGCGGCCTCGACGCCATCGCCGCGCAAGCCGCCACGCTGCCGCGCCGGCCGAAGGTGTACTTCGAGGAATGGGACGAGCCGCGCATCAGCGGCATCCGGTGGGTGGCCGAGCTGGTGCGGATTGCCGGCGGCGACGACATCTTCCCCGAGCTGGCGGCGCAGTCGCTGGCGAAACACCGCATCCTCGCCAACGACGACCAGGTCGTCGCGCGCGCGCCGGACATCGTGTTCGGCTCCTGGTGCGGCAAGAAGTTCCAGCCCGGCAAGGTCGCCGCGCGCCCGGGCTGGGAAAACGTGCCGGCCGTGCGCGACGGCGAGCTGCACGAGGTGAAGTCGCCCATCATCCTGCAGCCCGGCCCCGCCGCGCTCACCGAGGGCGTGCAGGCCATGGCCGCCCACATCCGCGCCTGGGCCCTGGCGCGAAGCTGAACGCGGCGATTGGCCCCGGCCGGGGCTTGTGGCATAAGTGGGCTCCCCCACGCACCGACCGGAGAAACCCATGGCATCCAAGATCGTGGCGTTCGTGCTGTCCGTCGCCCTCGTGTTCGCTGGCACCACCAGCATCGCCAACGCGACCCTGATTTCCACCCAGCAGGCCGTGGCCGTCGACGCCCGCGCCCAGCAGGAAGCCCAGGTGCGTGAAGCCCTGGCCCGCGAAGACGTTTCGCGCATGATGGTCGAGATGGGCGTCGATCCCGCCGACGTGGATTCGCGCGTCGCCTCGCTCAGCGACGCCGAGCTGGCCGAGCTGCACGGCCAGGTCGAGCAGCTGCCGGCCGGCGGCGTGCTGGCCGTGCTGGGCGTGGTGCTGATCGTGCTGATCGTGCTGGAAGTGACCGGCGCCATCGACATCTTCAAGCGCGCTTGACCGCCGACGCCGCTGCGAAGGCGCGCCGCGGCCCGCGGCGCGCCTTCGCGCTCATCGCGCTGCTGGCCCTGGCCGGCTGCGCGGTGAACCCCCGCATCGAACTGCCCGCCGGCGACGCGATCGCGCTCGGCGGCGTGCCCTTCCACCCGCAAACCGAATACCAGTGCGGCCCCGCGGCCCTGGCCGGGCTGCTGGGCGCCAGCGGCGTGGAAACCTCTCCCGAAGCGCTGGTGCCCCAGGTCTACCTGCCCAAGCGCCAGGGCAGCCTGCAGGTGGAACTGCTGGCGGCCAGCCGCCGCGCCGGCCGCATTCCCTACGTGGTGGACCGCGAACCGCAGGCGCTGCTCGATGAACTCGCCGCCGGCCGCCCGGTGCTGGTGCTGCAGAACCTGTGGACCCCCAGCGTGCCGCGCTGGCACTACGCCGTGGTGGTGGGCAGCGAACCGGCGCGCAACCGCCTGCGCCTCAACACCGGCGTGGACGAAGCCAAGGCCGTGCGCGCGCGTTCCTTCCTGCGCACCTGGGACTGGGCCGGCCGCTGGGGTTTCGTGGCGCTGCGCCCGGGCGAACTGCCGGCGCGCGCCGACCCGCTGCGTTACGCCGAAGCGGTGGCGGCCTTCGAACCGGTGGGCGGCGCGGCCGCCGCGCGCCGGGCCTGGGAGGCTGCGCGCACGCGCTGGCCGGACGACCCGCGCGCCTGGCTGGCGCTGGGCAACCTCGATTACGCCGCCGGCGACAAACCCGCCGCGCTGGGCTGGTTCACCCGCGGCCTGCAAGCCTCGCCGGGCGACCCGGTGCTGGGCAACAACGCCGCCACCGTGCTGGGCGAACTGGGCTGCGGCGACCGCGCGCGCGCCGTGCTGGAACCCGTGCTGGTGGCCACGCCGCCGGACTCGCCCTGGCGCGCGTCGCTGGAAAAGACCCGCGCGTCGCTGCCGGAAGCCGACGCCCCCGGCTGCGCCGCGCGCTGAGCCTTATTTGTTCGGGCAGGTGTTGATGCCCACCAGCGAATACAGCGGGCACATGCGGAAGGTGCCGGTGAGGATGGGCACGATGCCGACGTAGGCCCAGGCGGGGCCGCCGCCGAAGGCCGCCCAGCCCACCAGGCCCAGGCCGACGACGATGCGGACGATGCGATCAGGCGTGCCGACGTTCACTTTCATGACGCTCTCCGGAAGGGAACCGGGCGGCTGCCCGGCCCGGCCTTTATGCCACGCCGGCCCGGTCAGCGCTTGACGAGGCTCAAACCCTGCGCGGCCAGCATCGCCGTCATGCGCCCGGCCTGGCTGGCCTGTTCGCTCGAGGCATTGCCCTGCAGCGCGCGTTTGGCCACGCCCTGGGCGATGGCCGCCAGCCGGAAGAAGCTGAAGGCCAGCACGAAGGGCCAGTCGGCCGGGATGGGCCGGCCGCTGAGTTCGGAGTAGCGCGCCAGCAGCGCCGCTTCGTCGGGGATGCCCAGCGCGGCGCGGTCCAGCCCCGCCAGGCCGGGCAGCGCGGGGTTGCGCGGCAGCCGCAGCGCCATGCAGAAGTAGCCCAGGTCGGCCAGCGGGTGGCCCAGCGTGCTCAGCTCCCAGTCCACCACCGCCAGCACGCGCGGTTCGCTGGGGTGGAACATCAGGTTGTCGATGCGGAAGTCGCCGTGCACCAGCGCCACGGCGCCGTCGTCGGCCGGGCAGCGTTCGGCCAGGGCGGCCATCAGCGCGTCCATGTCGGGCAGGGGGCCGGTTTCGCTGGCGCGGTACTGCTCGCTCCAGCGGTGGATCTGCCGGGCGAAATAATTGCCGGGCTTGCCGTAGTCGCCCAGGCCCACCGCGGCCACGTCCACGCCGTGCAGCGCCGCCAGCGTGGCGATGATGGCCTCGTAGGTGGCGCCGCGCGCCGGGGCGTCGAGCCCGGGCAGCGACGGGTCCCAGAACACGCGGCCTTCGACGAACTGCATCAGGTAGAACACCGAGCCGATCACCGACGCGTCGGTGCACAGGTGCAGCGGCTCCGCCACCGGCACCGCGCCGCCATGCAGCGCCTTGAGCACCCGGAACTCCCGGTCCACCGCGTGCGCCGACGGCAGCAGCGTGCCCGGCGGCTTGCGCCGCAGCACATACCGCCCGCTCGCCGCCTCGACGAGGTAAGTCGGATTCGACTGCCCGCCCTTGAACTTCGTGGCCGTCAACGGCCCGCGGAACCCCGGCACATGCGTCTCGAGATAAAGCGCCAGTTCCGCCTCAGGCAACTCAAACCCGCTCTTATCCGCGTTCATCCGTGAAAATCCGTGGCAAGAATCAGCCTTTCAACATCGACCGCGCCAGCGCCGCGATATGCACCTCGTCCGGCCCGTCCGCCAGCCGCAGCGACCGTGCGCCGGCATACGCCTGCGCCAGGAACAGGTCCTGCGACAGCCCCGCGCCGCCATGGACCTGGATGGCCCGGTCGATCACGCGGCAGGCCATGCGCGGCGCCACGATCTTGATCATGCCGATCAGGTCCTTGGCGCCCTTGTTGCCGTGTGCGTCCAGCGCGGCCGCCGCCTGCAGGGTGAGCAGGCGCGCCTGTTCGATCTCGCAGCGCGAGAGCGCGATGGCTTCCTGCGCCATGCCGTGCCCGCCCAGCGGCTTGCCGAAGGCCTGGCGGTGCCGCGCGCGGTCCACCATGGTTTCGAGCGCGCGCTGGGCCAGGCCGATCAGGCGCATGCAGTGGTGGATGCGGCCCGGCCCCAGCCGCGCCTGGGCGATCTCGAAGCCGCTGCCCGATTCGCCCAGGCGGTTGGCCACCGGCACGCGCACGTTGTCGAAGTAAAGCTCCACGTGGCCCTGCGGCGCGTCGTCGTAGCCGAACACGGTGAGCGGGCGCACCACGCGCACGCCGGGCGTGTCCATGGGCACCAGCACCATCGACTGGCGGCGGTGCGGCGGCGCGTCCGGGTCGGTCACGCCCATCACGATCAGGATCCTGCAGCGCGGGTCGCCGGCGCCGGTGGTCCACCACTTGCGGCCGGTGATCACGTACTCGTCGCCGTCCCGCACGATGGGCAGGGCGATGTTGGTGGCGTCGGAGCTGGCCACGTCGGGTTCGGTCATGGCGAAGCCGGAGCGGATTTCGCCCGCCAGCAATTTTTCCAGCCAGGGCGACTGCTGCGCCGGCGTGGCGAAGTGCAGCAGCACTTCCATGTTGCCGGTGTCGGGCGCGTTGCAGTTGAACACTTCGGGCGCGTGCAGCGAGCGGCCGGTGAGTTCGGCGATGGGCGCGTAGTCGAGGTTGGAAAGCCCCGCGCCGTGCATGGGGTCGGGCAGGAACAGGTTCCACAGGCCGGCGGCGCGGGCCTCGGCCTTGAGCGCCTCGAGCTTCGGCGGAATGGTCCAGCGCGTGGCCGGGTCGGCGGCGTGGGCGGCGAGCTCGGCTTCCGCCGGCATCACCCGCCGGGCCACGAACTCGGCGACCTGCGCCTGCAGCGCGCGCGAGCGTTCGGAGAAGGGGAAGATCGAGCCGGTCGGGGTCATCGCTGCCTCAGTAGTAGGTCCACAGCTCGCGCTGCCCGTGCAGGTGCGGCAGCGCGTTCCAGCTGCCCAGGCGCAGGCGGCCGCCGTGGGGGTGGAATTCGCTCAGCGCGCTGTTGCGCAGCGCCAGGTTGAGTTCGACGGCGCGGTGGTCGGGCACGTCCAGCGCGATCTGCGCCAGCCGCGAGATGACGCCGCCGGAACTGAGCACCAGCGCCTCCTCGTCGCCGGCCAGGGCCTCGAGCCGCTCGCCGGCGCCGCGCACGCGTTCGCCGAAGGCGGCCCAGGATTCGGGCAGGCCGGGCAGTTCGTCGCGCGCCCAGGCCAGCAGGGCCTGCTGCAGCATGGCACCCACGTCGCGCGGATGGCCGCTGCGGCTGGCGATGGCGATGGGGTGGCTGGCGTTTTCGCGCAGCCAGGCGCCGAACACGGCCTCGTGGTCGAATTCCGCGAAGCCCGGGTCGGCCACGATCTCCGGCAGGGCCAGGCCCTGCTCGGCGAAGGCCGCGGCGACGCCCTCGGCGGTCTGCCGGTGCCGGCGCATGCCGCCCACCACCACCGCGGCGAAGCGGTGGCCGCCGCGGGCCAGCCAGTCGCCCAGGCGGCGCGACTGCAGCTGCCCGCGCTCGGACAGCTGGTCGTAGTCGGCGGCGCCGTAGCTCGCCTGTCCGTGGCGAACCAGCAGCAGGCTCACTGGGGGAAGAATTCCTGCTTGAAGGTGGCGGACATCGGCTGCGCCTCGCCCGCGACGCGCACTTCGAGTTCGAAGGTGAGCGTGTCCTGGCCGGCGATGCGCGCCTCGCCCAGGTAATACAGCGCCTCGCCGTCGCGCACTTCGCGCATGCGCACGTCGCTGCGCTGGCCGGCGAGGTTGGTGGCCACCACCTTCACCTCGGCGGCCACGGCCACGTCGGCGCCGGGCTGGCCGCGGCGGATGGCCACGTTCACCAGGGCGCGGTTGGCCGAGCGGGTGACCCCGTACTGGCGCGCGACTTCGGGCGTGAGTTCGGTGCTGGGCAGGGCGTTGAAGTGCACGCTCAGGTCGCCGGTGCGCATGGAGCCGGCGCTGGCGGGCAGCGCGGCCAGCAGCGAAAGTGCGAGCGCGGCAAGCAGATGCATGGGGCGCATGGCCAAGCCTCCTCGAAGGGGAGGGTCATCATCGCGCCGCGCCTCGCCGGCGTCCATCCATACGCCTTCACGCCGCCCTCTCGCGCAGGGGTGGTGTCAGCCGCCCCGGGCCAGTTCGCGGCCGCGGCGGGTGGCGGCCGCGATGGCCTCGTCGACGATGCGGCGCAGGCCGTTGGCTTCGAAGCTTTCGATGGCGGCCTGGGTGGTGCCGCCCGGCGAGGTGACGCGCTGGCGCAGGGTGGCGGCAGGCTCGCCGGACTCGGACAGCATGCGGGCGGCGCCGAGGATCGTCTGCAGCACCAGCGTGCGGGCGGTATCGGGTGCCAGGCCCTGCGCCTCGCCGGCGGCCTGCATGGCTTCGGCCAGCAGGAAGACGTAGGCGGGGCCGCTGCCGGAAACGGCGGTGACGGCGTCCATCAGCGCTTCGTCCGGGATCCAGGCGGTCAGGCCGGCGGCGCGCATCAGCGAGTCGGCGCGCTCGCGCTGGCCGGCATCCACGCTCGCGTTCGCATACAGGCCGGTCGCGCCGGCGCCGAGCAGGGCCGGCGTGTTCGGCATGGTGCGCACCACCGCCTGGCCGCCGCCCAGCCAGGCGTCGATCTGCGCGGTGGTGATGCCGGCGGCGATCGAGACCACCAGCGGCCGCGAGGCCTGGGCCAGCGGCGCCAGCGATTCGCAGACCGCGCGCATCACCTGCGGCTTCACCGCCAGCACCCAGGTGTGGGCGCCATCGGCGGCCTCGGGGGCGGCTTCACGGGCGCGCACGCCGAAGTCGCGCGACAGCGCTTCGCGCAGTTCGGCGACCGGTTCGGCGACGCGCAGGGTTTCCGGCGCCACGCCGCGGGCGACCAGGCCGCCGATGAGGCTGCGGGCCATGTTGCCGCCGCCGATGAAGGCCAGGGTGTGTTCGCTCATGTCGGTTCCAGGGTGGGGTGGGGCTCAGCCGCGCGGGCCGAACAGGGCGGTGCCGATGCGCACCAGGGTGGAGCCCTCGGCGATGGCCGTTTCGAAGTCGTCGCTCATGCCCATCGACAGGGTGTCGACGCCGGGAAACGCGGCGGCGACGGCGTCGTGCAGGGCCTTGAGCCGGCGGAAGCTGTCGCGGCGACGGGCCGGGTCGGGGTGCGGTTCGGGGATGGCCATCAGGCCGCGAAGGCGCAGGTGCGGGGCGGCGGCCACGGCCGCGGCCAGCGCGGGCACGTCGGCCGGGTCGCAGCCGGACTTGCTGGCCTCGCCGTCCACGTTCACCTGGACCAGCACGTTCAGCGGCGGCCGGCCGGCGGGGCGGGCCTTGTCCAGGGCGTCCACCAGCTTCAGCCGGTCCACGGACTGCACCCAATCGAAAACCTCCGCGGCTTCGCGGCATTTGTTCGACTGCAGGTGGCCGATCAGGTGCCACTCCAGCCCCAGGTCGGCGAGTTCGCGGGCCTTGGCCACGCCCTCCTGCACGTAGTTCTCGCCGAACGCCCGCTGGCCGGCCCCGGCCAGGGCGCGCACGGCGTCGGCGGGGCGGGTCTTGGACACCGCGAGCAGCCGGGCGCCCCGTGGCCGGCCCGCCAGCTTCGCCGCGTTTTCAATGGTTTGCAGGACACCGTGCAGGGTCTGTTCGAGCGTTCCCATGGCTGGCATTGCCCTTCGTGGTTGGCGCTATACTGCCCCGGGAACGTGCGGTCGCCTATCCGTTGACGCGCCAAGGGGACATAGCTAATGGACATCGCCGAACTTCTGGCATTTTCGGTCAAGAACAAGGCCTCCGACCTGCACCTGTCGGCTGGCTTGCCTCCCATGATCCGCGTCGACGGCGACGTCCGTCGAATCAACATCCCGGCCCTGGACCACAAGCAGGTCCACGCCCTCGTGTACGACATCATGTCGGACAAGCAGCGGCGCGACTACGAGGAATTCCTCGAGGTCGACTTCTCGTTTGAAATCCCGGGCCTGGCGCGCTTCCGCGTCAACGCCTTCAACCAGAACCGCGGCGCCGGCGCCGTGTTCCGCACCATTCCCAGCCAGATCCTCTCGCTCGAGGAACTGGCCGCGCCCAAGATCTTCGCCGAGCTGATCAACCAGCCGCAGGGCCTGATCCTGGTGACCGGCCCGACCGGTTCGGGCAAGTCCACCACGCTGGCGGCCATGGTGGACCACATCAACAAGAACGAATTCGGCCACATCCTCACCGTCGAGGACCCGATCGAATTCGTGCACACGTCGCAGAAGTGCCTGGTGAACCAGCGCGAAGTGCACCGCGACACCCACGGCTTCAACGAGGCCCTGCGCTCGGCGCTGCGCGAAGACCCCGACTTCATCCTCGTGGGCGAGATGCGCGACCTGGAAACCATCCGCCTGGCGCTCACCGCCGCGGAAACCGGCCACCTGGTGTTCGCCACCCTGCACACGTCCTCGGCGGCCAAGACCATCGACCGCATCATCGACGTGTTCCCGGCGGGCGAGAAGCCGATGGTGCGTTCCATGCTTTCCGAGTCGCTGCGCGCGGTCATTTCGCAGTCGCTGCTCAAGAAGGTCGGCGGCGGCCGCATGGCGGCGCACGAGATCATGGTGGCCACCCCGGCCATCCGCAACCTCATCCGCGAGGACAAGGTGGCGCAGATGTATTCGTCCATCCAGACCGGCCAGCAGTACGGCATGCAAACGCTCGACCAGTGCCTGCAGGACATCGTCAAGCGCGGCCTGGTGACCAAGCTGCAGGCGCGCGAGTACGCCAAGGAAAAGAAGCTTTTCGACTGACGTCGCCGCCTGAAGGGGGCTGGCAGGACGCCGCATGAACCCGCGCCCCGGGGCAAGGCCCCGGGGTGCACACAGGAGCAAGCATGAGCAGCATCGACTTCACCTCCTTCCTGAAGCTCATGGCGCACAAGAAGGCGTCGGACCTGTTCATCACGGCGGGCGTGCCGCCTTCAATGAAGGTCAACGGCAAGCTTTCGCCCATCACGCAGAACCCGCTCACCCCGCAGCAGTCGCGCGACCTGGTGCTGAACGTGATGAACCCCTCGCAGCGCGAGGAGTTCGAAAAGACCCACGAGTGCAACTTCGCCATCGGCGTCTCCGGCGTCGGCCGCTTCCGCGTGTCCTGCTTCTACCAGCGCAACCAGGTCGGCATGGTGCTGCGCCGCATCGAGACGCGCATCCCGACGGTCGAGGAGCTCAGCCTGCCGCCGGTGATCAAGACGCTGGCCATGACCAAGCGCGGCATCATCCTGTTCGTGGGCGCCACCGGCACCGGCAAGTCCACCTCGCTGGCGGCCATGATCGGCTACCGCAACATGAACTCCTCGGGCCACATCATCACCATCGAGGACCCGATCGAGTTCGTGCACAAGCACGAGGGCTGCATCATCACCCAGCGCGAGGTCGGCATCGACACCGACAGCTGGGAGGCCGCGCTGAAGAACACCCTGCGCCAGGCCCCCGACGTGATCATGATCGGCGAGGTGCGTACCCGCGAGGGCATGGACCACGCCATCGCCTTCGCCGAAACCGGCCACCTGGTGCTGTGCACCCTGCACGCCAACAACGCCAACCAGGCGATGGACCGCATCATCAACTTCTTCCCGGAAGACCGCCGCAGCCAGCTGCTGATGGACCTTTCGATGAACCTCAAGGGCGTGGTCGCCCAGCAGCTGATCCCCACGCCCGACGGCAAGGCCCGCCGCGTGGCCATGGAAATCCTGCTCGGCACGCCGCTGGTGCAGGACTACATCCGCGACGGCGAGATCCACAAGCTCAAGGACGTCATGAAGGAATCGACGAACCTGGGCATGAAGACCTTCGACCAGGCCCTGTTCGAGCTCTACCAGGCCGGCGAGATCAGCTACGAGGACGCCCTGCGTTTCGCCGACTCGGCCAACGAAGTGCGCCTGAAGATCAAGCTGGCCCAGGGCGGCGACGCGCGCACGCTCAGCCAGGGCCTGGACGGCGTGGAGCTGTCCGAAGCCAAGTAAGCCCGCGGTGCCTGCCACCGCGGCCTGGCTGGCCCTGGCCCTCGCGGCGTCCGGCGATGCCGGCGCCGTGCCGCGGCCCCTGGACGAGTTCAGCGCCTGGGTCGGCGGCTTCGAAACCCGCAGCGACACCACGCTGTGGGCGCAGGGTCGGGCCGGTGACTACAGCGCCAGCGGCCGCGTGAACCTCGAGGACGACCTGGGCCTCGGCGCGCGCCAGCCGGTCAGCCACGCGCGCCTGGACTGGCTGCTGGGCGAACGCCAGGGCCTGTCCCTCGAATACTTCGGTTTCGACCGCGGCAACACCGTGCGGCTGGACCGCGACATCGAATACGACGGGCGCACCTACGCCGCCGACGGCGAACTGCGCGGGCGCTTCGACTACGACTTCGGCAGCGCGGCCTGGCGCTGGTGGTTCGGCGAGGGCGCCACGGCCTGGGGCCTGGGCCTGGGACTGGCCTATTACCGCGTGGACACGCTGTTCGAAGGCGAGGCCACGGTGGAAGGCGTGCCGGTGGCGGGGCGCGCCCGCAGTTCCGATGCCGCGCTGGCGCCGCTGCTGGTGCTGGGCTGGCGCCACGCGCTCGGCGACCAGGCGCGGGTATACGCCGAGCTTTCCGGCGTGGCCAAGGGCGGCGGCCCGCTGCAGGGCCATATCGTCGACCTGGCGCTGGGCATGGAGTGGTTCCCTTTCCCGCGCCTGGGCCTGGCGCTGGAATACGGTGGCACGCAGATCCGGCTCGACCGTTCGCGCCAGGGCAGCGACGCCGGCCTCGACGCCCGCCTCGACCTGAAGCTGCGCGGCCCCTCGCTGTTCCTGCGGCTGCGCTGACGCGGCGGCCGCGCGGGCCGGCGCGCTAGAATGCGGGCATGTCCGGCCCCCGCTCGCTGACCGACCACTTCCTGATCGCCATGCCGGCGATGGACGACCCGAACTTCTTCCGTTCGGTCACCCTGGTCTGCCAGCACGACGACGATGGCGCCATGGGCCTGGTGGTCAACCGCGAAGCCGATTACACCTTCGGTGAACTGCTGGGCCAGCTCGGGTTCGAGGCGCGCGACCCGGCCCTGGCCGCCCGCCCCGTGCTGGCCGGCGGCCCGGTGCAGCCCGAGCGTGGTTTCGTGCTGCACGACGACCCGCGCGACTGGCATTCCACCCTGCGCCTGGGCCACGGCCTGGCCGTGACCACCTCGCGCGACATCCTGGAAGCCGTGGCGAAGGGCGAAGGCCCGGCCAACGTGTTGCTGGCCCTGGGTTACGCCGGCTGGGGCGCCGGCCAGCTGGAGGCCGAGCTGGCCGCCAACAGCTGGCTCACCGTGCCCGCCGATCCCGCCGTGCTGTTCCGCACGCCGCTGGCCGAACGCTGGCAGGCCGCCGCCCGCAGCCTGGGCGTGGACATCAGCCGCCTGGCCGACTACAGCGGCCGCGCATGAGTGGCCCCACGACCCTGCTGGGCTTCGACGTCGGCGCCAAACGCATCGGCGTGGCCGTGGGCAACACGCTCTCGGGCAGCGCCCGCGAACTGGGCGTGCTCGACGTACGCGCCACCGGCCCCGACTGGGAGCGCCTGGACCGCTGGCTGAAGGAATGGCGCCCCGACCTGCTGGTGGTCGGCGACCCCGCCACGCTCGAGGGCGAAGACCAGCCGGCCCGCCAGCGCGCCCGCGGCTTCGCCCGCAGCCTGGCCAAACGCTACGGCCTGCCCGTGCAGCAGGTGGACGAACGCCGCAGCTCGGTCGAGGCCGCCCAGCGTTTCGCCGCCGGCCGCGCCGCGGGTGCCCGCAAGCGCCACCAGGCCGACCAGCTCGACGCGCTCGCCGCCGCCATCATCCTCGAGCGCTGGCTCGCCGAACCCGATTCCCGCCGCCCCACCGACGCCGACCCCACGCCATGAGCCCCGACTTCCAGCTGACGCCCGACGGCCGCCTGCGCCACCTGCTCACCCTCGACGGCCTGCCCGCCGCGCTGATCCGCGAACTGCTGGACCGCGCCGAAGCGCTGCTGCCGCATGCGCACGCCGGCACCGGGCTGCGCGACCGCCACGCCGGCCGCACCGCCTGCACGCTGTTCTTCGAAACATCCACCCGCACCCGCAGCAGCTTCCAGCTGGCGGCCACGCGCCTGGGCATGGACGTGCTGAACTTCGACGTCGGCACCTCGTCCACCAAGAAGGGCGAATCGGCGCTCGACACGCTCAAGACCCTCGAGGCCATGGGCGTGGACCTGTTCGTCATCCGCCACGCCGACAACGGCGCCGTGGCCGAACTGGCCGCCGGCGCCGCGCCGGGCACGCGCGTGATCAACGCCGGCGACGGCCGCGCCGCGCATCCCACCCAGGGCCTGCTCGACATGCTCACCCTTCGCCAGCGCAAGGGCGCCGATTTTTCACGGCTCACGGTGCTGATCGCCGGCGACCTGCTGCATTCGCGCGTGGCGCGCTCCGACCTGCACGCGCTGCGCGCGCTGGGCTGCGGCGAGATCCGCGTCTGCGGCCCGGCCAACCTGCTGCCGGGCGACGAGGTGCTGCACGGCTGCCGGGTGTTCCGCGACTTCGACCAAGCCATCGCCGGCGTGGACGCGGCCATCATGCTGCGGCTGCAGCGCGAGCGCATGGAGCAGGGCCTGGTGCCCTCGCTGGAAGGGTATTACCGCGATTTCGGCCTGAGCCCGGAAAGGCTGGCCAGGGCCGCGCCCGGCGCGCTGGTGATGCATCCGGGCCCCATGAACCGCGGCATCGAGATCGACGGCGGCGTGGCCGACGGTCCGCAGTCGGTGATCCTGGCCCAGGTGGCCAACGGCCTGCCGGTGCGCATGGCGGTGATCGACGCGCTGATGGGCTGAGCCGCGCGCTCAGTCGCCCATCACGCTGCCGTTCTGGAACTGCCAGGTGCGGGTGATGTGCAGCACGTCCACCTGCTCCTGGGTCTGGGGCAGGGGCGGGAAGGGTTCGGCCAGGCGCACGATGCGCATGGCGGCCTGGTCGAGCACGCCCAGGCCGCTGGAATCGTTGAGCAGCACGTCCTCGACGCTGCCGTCGCGGCGCACCGCCACCGTCATCACCAGCCGGCCGCCCAGGCCGCGGCGGCGCGCTTCGTCGGGGTAGTTGAGGTTGCCCACGCGTTCGACCTTGGCCACCCAGGCCCGCAGGTAGGCGGCGAACTCGTATTCGCGGGTGCTGGCCGAGACGAACTTGCGCTTGGGGCGCTTGGCCATCAGCTCCTGCCGGCGCTCGATCTCGGCGGCCAGGCGCGCCATCTCCAGGCTCTGGTCCACCAGTTCCTGGCCCGAGGGCAGGGGCTCGGGTTTCGCGTCGCGCTGGTCTTCGGGCAGGGGCAGCACGTTGGGGCTGGCGCCCACCGTGCTCAGCACCCGCGGCACCGGCTCGGGTTCGGGCGGCGGCGCCTGGGCCACCATGGGCTCGGGCGCCACGCCCGGCTCGGGCTTGGGCACCGGGGCCAGCTGCTCCTCGCGCGGGCGCTCGGCGCGCTCGCTTTCGCCGCCGCCCTGGTTGTTGGCCTGGGCGATGAAGTCGGCGTCCTCGGGCGGGGCCTCGCTGCGGGTTTCGGTCAGGATGACGTCGAGCGTGGGCGCCACCGGCGCGGCCCGGTCCAGGGCGAAGCCCACGCCCAGGATGAGCACCCCGAACAGCACGGCCGACAGCGCCAGGGTGGCGCCGAGCCGGTCACCGGGTCCGATGCCGGGGCGGGCCGCCATCTCAGCCGCGGGCGGCCCGGCGGGCTTCGATGGCCTCGAACAGCTGGCCGGCGATGTTCAGGCCGAACTGGGCGTCGAGCTCGCGGATGCAGGTGGGGCTGGTGACGTTCACCTCGGTCAGGTAGTCGCCGATCACGTCCAGGCCCACGAAAACCATGCCCCGGCGCTTGAGCTCCGGGCCCACCTGGGCGGCGATCCAGCGGTCGCGTTCGCTCAGCGGGCGGCCCTCGCCGCGGCCGCCGGCGGCCAGGTTGCCGCGGAACTCGTCGCCCTGGGGGATGCGGGCCAGGCAGTAGGGAACGGGCTCGCCGTCCACCAGCAGGATGCGCTTGTCGCCGTCCTTGATCTCCGGCAGGTAGCGCTGGGCCAGGGCCAGGTGCCGGCCGCCCTCGGTCAGGGTCTCCAGGATCACGTTCAGGTTCGGGTCGCCGGCGGCGGCCCGGAAGATGGAGCGGCCGCCCATGCCGTCGAGCGGCTTGAGCACGGCCTGGCCGTGTTCGGCCACGAAGGCCCGCAGCTCGGCGGCGTCCCGGGACACCCGGGTCGGGGGGCAGCACTGCGGGAAGAGCAGGGCGCCCAGCTTCTCGTTGAGGTCGCGCAGGCCGGCCGGGTCGTTCACCACCAGCACGCCCTGGGCCTGGGCCACCGACAGGATGTGGGTGTCGTGCAGGTAGTCGGCGTCCACCGGCGGGTCGGTGCGCATGAGCACCACGTCCATCTCGGCCAGGGGCCGGGACCGCGCCGGGCCCAGGCTGTACCAGTCGGCGGGGTCGTCCCGGACATCGGCCTCGGCCAGGCGGGCCATGGCCCGCGGGCCGTCGAGCCAGAGCCCGCCGGGCAGGACGTAGTGCAGGCGGTGCCCGCGGCGCCGGGCCTCGAGCATCATCGCGAAGGTGGAGTCCTTGCCGATCTTGATCTTGCCGATCGGGTCCATCACCACGGCCACGTCCAGAGCCATCGGCGCCATCTTCTCTGTCATCGGGGGGCGACTAGACTATCAGGGCAGGGCGCGGCCGCGCGCCCCGGAACCGTGCGCGGGCGCACGCCGGAACCGCGACGCGCTTGACACATTTACGCTCGGCTGGGATATAAGCTGTCATTCTGCGGGTTCCCCATGGGGGCCCGTATTGCCAGGGACAGCATGTTATGGGGAGTGAGATGGACGACAACCACCTGGCCGGCTTGCGGGTCATGGTCATCGACGATTCCAAGACCATCCGGCGCACCGCCGAGACCCTGCTCAAGAAGGAGGGTTGCGACGTGGTGACGGCGACGGACGGCTTCGAGGCCCTGGCCAAGATCGCCGACCACCAGCCCCAGATCGTGTTCGTGGACATCATGATGCCGCGCCTGGACGGCTACCAGACCTGCGCGCTGATCAAGAACAACCAGATGTTCAAGCAGACGCCGGTCATCATGCTGTCCTCCAAGGACGGCCTGTTCGACAAGGCGCGCGGCCGCATCGTCGGCTCCGAGCAGTACCTGACCAAGCCCTTCACCCGCGATGAGCTGCTCTCGGCCATCCGCAAGTACGTCCCGGCCGGCTGAGGCGACGATGGCCAAACCGCAGCCCGCCTCGCAGAACAAGCGTCCCGGACCCTTCGAGGTCCTGCTCGACTACGAGCAGCGCTCGCTGGCCCATGTCGCGGGCCGCCCCGAGATGATCGAGGCGCCGGGCCACTGGCGCGGCGTCGGCTTCCGGCTCGGCCAGCGCCGGCTGGTGTCGTCCTTCGACGAGGTGGTGGAAATCCTGCCGCTGCCGCCGGTCACCCCGGTGCCGGGCGCGCAGCCGTGGATGCTGGGCGTGGCCAACGTGCGCGGCAGCCTGCTGCCGGTGGTCGACCTCAAGCAGTTCCTGGAAGGCGAGCGCACCGTGGTGCACGAGGGCCAGCGCGTGCTGGTGGTGCGCCAGTCGGGCGGCAACGTCGCGGTCACCATCGACGAACTCTACGGCCAGCGCACCTTCAATGATTCGCACCGGGCCGAGGCGCCCGATGCCAACGACGGCCGGTACGGCCATTTCGTCGGGCAGGCCTACCGCCTGGCCGACCAGACCTGGGGCGTGTTCAACATGTCGCTGCTGACGCGCACCCCCGAATTCCGCCAGGCCACCGTCTAAGTGGCCCTTCCACGTTTCATTCTGTTGGTCTTTACAGGGGTTGAGGTCCAGTCATGAGCACTAACGCGCGCTCGTTCACCGACAAGCTAACCAACTTCGGCCTGCGATTCTGGTCGTTCATCCTGATCGTCTCGCTGCTGGTGTTCGGCGCCAACTTCATCTACGCGAGTTACCTGGGCAACCAGGAAAACAACGCGCGAGCCCTGACGGCGGACCTGCAGGTGCTCTCGCAGCAGCTCGCGAAGTACGCCCAGGAGGCGGTGGACGGCAACGCCGACGCCTTCGCCGAGTTCAAGGCGACCAAGACCCGCGTCGACCAGATCGTCGGCGCCCTGCGCAGCGGCAGCGCCGCCGAGGGCGTGCCGGGCTACGAAGGCGACCCGAACGCGCGCGGCGTCGCCAGCGCGCTCGAGAAGGTGACCGAGACCTGGACCCCGATGGCCCAGGCGGCCGACACCATCACCGCCGCCGAGGAGCAGGTGCTCAACCTCGCCGACACGGCCGCCCAGTTCATCTCCCGCGTGCCGCGCCTGGCCTTCCAGCTCGACGAGGTGGTGCGTTCGCTCTCCGACGCCAACGCCCCGGCCTCGCAGATCTCGCTCGCCAACCGCCAGATCGTGCTCGCCGACCGCATGTCGCGCCGCGTGACGGAAATCGTCGCCGGCGGCGAGAACACCGTCTCGGCGGCCGACGCGCTCTCGCGCGACGCCACCGTGTTCGCCTCGGTGCTGCAGAACTTCCGCGAAGGCAACGCCGAAGCGGGCGTCACCCGCATCACCAGCCAGGCCGGCATGGACAACCTGAAGGCGGCCGAAGACCTCTACGCCGAGGCCCAGGCCGACCTGGACGTGGTGCTCGGCGCCTCCGCCGACCTGGCCGAGGTGCAGGCCGCCGCCACCCAGATCTCGGAAGAGTCCAACGTGCTGCTCGAGAACAGCCAGGCGCTGTTCTCCAGCTTCGACGCCATCAACTACCAGCGCGTCTTCCCGAACAACTACTTCGCCATCGCCGGCGGCATCGGCGCCGCGGTCGGCCTGCTCGGCCTGCTGTTCACCATCTTCCGCGACCAGCGCCGCCGACTGGGCACCACCCAGGAGCTGAACCAGCGCAACCAGGAAGCGATTCTGCGACTGCTCGACGAAATGGGCGCGCTCGCGGAAGGCGACCTGACCGTGAAGGCGACCGTGACCGAGGACATCACCGGCGCGATCGCGGACTCCATCAACTTCACCGTCGACGAGCTGCGCCGACTGGTGGGTACGATCAACGAGACCGCCGTGCAGGTGGCCGCCTCGGCCCAGGAAACGCAGGCCACCGCCATGCACCTGGCCGAAGCCGCGGAACACCAGGCGCAGCAGATCACCTCGGCCTCGGCGCAGATCAACGAGATCGCGAGCTCCATCGACGAGGTGTCGAAGAACTCCGCCGAATCGGCCGACGTGGCCCAGCGCTCCGTGCAGATCGCCGCCAAGGGCGCCGAAGTGGTGCGCCAGACGATCCAGGGCATGGACAACATCCGTGACCAGATCCAGGAGACCTCAAAGCGAATCAAGCGACTGGGCGAAAGCTCCCAGGAAATCGGCTCGATCGTGGAACTGATCAACGACATCTCGGAACAGACGAACATCCTCGCGCTCAACGCCGCCATCCAGGCCGCGTCCGCCGGTGAAGCGGGCCGCGGCTTCGCGGTGGTGGCCGACGAAGTGCAGCGACTCGCGGAGCGCGCCTCGAACGCGACCAAGCGAATCGAGGCCCTGGTGCAGACCATTCAGTCCGACACCAACGAAGCGGTGAGCTCGATGGAGCAGACGACCGCGGAAGTGGTCGCCGGTGCCCGACTCGCCGAGGACGCGGGCCTGGCCCTGGGCGAGATCGAAAAGGTGTCGAACGACCTCGCGGACCTCATCCAGAACATCTCCCAGGCGGCGCGCCAGCAGTCCACCGCGGCGACCAACATCACGGCCACCATGAGCGTGATTCAGGAGATCACCACCCAGACCTCGCAGGGCGCGAACCAGACGGCCGAGTCAATCGGAAACCTGGCGCAGCTGGCGGCCGACCTGCGTCGCTCGGTCGCCGACTTCAAGCTGCCGGGCTGATGCCCGGACCCGGTTTGCCCCTGGCAACACACCGGTACGGGCGTCCCTCCCGGCGCCCGCACCCTGACAGGACCTCGGCATGAGGCTGCACGAAAACATCGATTTCACCACGCTCACCTGGGTCAAGCCCGAGCTCGACGAGACCCTGCGCCAGGCCCGCCTGGCGCTGGAGACCTACGTCGAGGACGGCGAGGACCCGGGCCAGCTCAAGGCCTGCGCGAACCTCCTGCACCAGGTGCAGGGCACCCTGCGCATGGTCGAGCTGTACGGCGCCGCCATGGTCGCCGAGGAAATGGAGCAGCTGGCCAAGGCGCTGGTCGAGGGCAAGGTCGCCGAACGCGAATCCGGCTACGCCGCGCTGATGCGCGGCATCGTGCAGCTGCCCGACTACCTCGAGCGCCTGCAGAGCGGCCACCGCGACATCCCCATCGTGCTGCTGCCCCTGCTCAACGAGCTGCGCGAGCCGCGCGGCGAGAAGGGCCTGTCCGAATCCGTGCTGTTCTCGCCCGACCTGTCGCGGCCGCTGCCGGCCTCGGCCGCCGGCCCGGCCGCGCCGCTGGCGCCGGAAGAGCTCAAGCGCCGCGCCGAAACCCTGCGCGGCCTGTTCCAGTCGGCGCTGCTGCGCTGGCTCAAGGACGACAACAGCGCCGCGAACATCCGCGACCTCACCGACGTGTGCGAGCAGCTGGTGCCGATCACCGACGCCGAGCACGCGCGCCGCCTGTTCTGGGTGGCCGCCGGCACGCTCGACGCGCTGGCCCGCAATGCCTTCGAGGCCGGCAAGCCGCTCAAGCAGGCGCTGGCCAAGGTCGAGCAGGAGATCAAGCGCCTGGCCGAGGGCGGCGATGCCGCCTTCCGCTCCGACCCGCCGCTGGAACTCACCCGGCAGCTGCTCTATTTCGTCGCCCACGCGCCCACCGACAACGGCCGCATCGGCGAGATCCGCGAAGTCTTCGGCCTGGGCCAGTACCTGCCCAGCGAATCCGAGCTGGCGCACGCGCGCGGCAGCCTCAGCGGCCGCAACAAGGCGCTGCTGTCCACCGTGGCCGCGGCCATCAAGGAAGACCTGCTGCGCGTGAAGGACGCGCTCGACCTGCACCTGCGCAGCCCGGAGGCTCCGGCCGCCGAGCTGGGCGAGCAGGCCGAAGCCCTGGACCGCGTCGCCGACACGCTCGGCATGCTGGGCCTGGGCGTGCCGCGCCGCGTGGTGCAGGACCAGCGCACCGCCATCCACGCCATTTCCAGCGGCGAGCGCAAGGCCGACGAGTCGAGCCTGCTCGACATCGCCGGCGCGCTGCTCTACGTCGAAGCCTCGCTGGACGACCAGGTCGCCCGCCTCGGCGAGGCGGAGGTCGGCCCCGAAGCCGAGGCCGCCGCCGCGGCCGAGCGTGCGCTGCCCAGCAGCGAGGCACGCATGGTGCTGGAAGTGCTGGTGAAGGAGGCGATCGCCAACTTCGCCCAGGCCCGCCAGTGTTTCGTCGCCTTCGTGGAAACCCACTGGGACCATGCCCAGCTCGCCGACGTGCCGCGCCTGCTCGAGGAAGTGGCCGGCGCGCTGCGCATCCTCGAGGTGCAGGACGCGCCGCAGTACCTGGCCGCCGTGCGCCGCTTCACCGAGAGCGAGCTGCTGCGCCGGCGCCGCGTGCCCAACGGCCAGCAGATGGACCGCCTGGCCGATGCGCTGGCCGGCCTCGAGTACTACCTCGAGGCGCTGCGCGACCGCCGCCCGAAGCGCGAGCAGATCCTCGACATCGCCCGCCAGAACCTCGAATCGCTGGGCTACTGGCCGCTGCCGGCCGAAGACCTGGCGCCGCCGTCCGCAGCGGTGCCCACGGCCGCCGCCGAGCCGGTCGCGCCGGCTCCCGCTGCGCCTGCGCCGGAACCGGTGGTCGAAGCGCCGCCCGCGCCCGAGGCCGAGCCCGTGGCGGAAGCCGCGGCCGAGCCGGCCCTGGACTTCAGCGACTTCAGCCTCGACCTCGGCCAGCCGCCGGAAATCGAGCTGCCGGCCGAAATCGCCGCGCCCGGGGTTTCCTTCGAGCCCATCGTCGAGCCGCAGCCCGAGCCGGTGGCGGAAATGCCGCCGGTCGCCGGGCCGCCGGTGCCACAGCCGGAGCCCGTCGCCGCTGCGCCGGCCGTGTCCGGCCCGCCCGCCATCCCGGGTTTCGACGGCACCAGCGACGAAATCGACGACGAAATCCGCGAGGTCTTCCTGGAGGAATTCCAGGAGGAAATCGGCAACCTCGAGCAGCTGCTGCCGAACTGGCGCAAGCAGCCCGACAACATGGAGCAGCTGCGGCCGATCCGCCGCGTCTTCCACACGCTCAAGGGCAGCGGCCGCCTGGTCGGCGCCAAGACGCTGGGCGAATTCAGCTGGAAGGTCGAGTCCATGCTCAACCGCGTGCTCGACGGCACCCGCCCGGCGAGCCCGGCGGTGGTGTCGCTGATCGAGCACGCCTTCAACACGCTGCCGCTGCTGCGCGCCGCGCTGCAGGGTGAAACGGTGCACGCCGACCTGGCGGGCATCGAGTCGCTGGCCGAGCGCGTCGCCGCTGGCGAAGAAGCCTTCTACCAGCCGCCTTCGGCCCCGGCCGCCGAGGCGGTCGCGCCGGCGCCCGCGCCCGTGGCCGAAGTCGCGGTCCCGGCCGTGCCGGCCGAACCCGAACCGGTGCTGCCGGAAGTGGTGTCGCCTGCGATCGAGATGGCCGAAGCCGCCGCCGATTCCGGTTTCGCCATCGACCCGGTGCTGTTCGAGATCCTGAAGCCGGAAGTCGCCGGCCACCTGGAAACCGTCGACGCCTGGCTCGCCACCGCCGCCGGCGGCATGCAGCCGGTCACCGACCCGCTGCTGCGCGCCGTGCACACCATGAACGGCGCCTTCGCCATGACCGAGGTGACCGCGCTCACCGAGGTCACCGCGCCGCTCGAGGGGTTCCTCAAGCGTTCGCTGGCCGCGGCGCGCCCGCCCTCGGCCGAGGGCGTCGCCGTGATCGGCGAGGTCGCCGCGGCGATCCGCCAGGTCATCGCCGCGCTGGAACTGCCGCGCCCGAACCTGCCCAGCTACGCCGCGCTCGCCGCGCGCGTGGTGGCGCTGCGCGACGCGCTGCCGGAGTCCACCAGCCCGTCCATGCCGATGCACCCCGAGGACGTCGAGTCGGTGATGCCGACCGCCGTCAGCCTCGGCGCGCCCGACCTGTCCGGCCTGCCGAGCTTCGAGGTCGAGACGCCGGAACCGGCCGCCTCGCTGGCCTCGCCGGAAGCGGACCTGCCGGCCGACGAGCCCGCGCAGGAAGTGGTGTCGCTCGACGCCTTCCTCGACACCGGCCTGGGCGAGGCGGAGGCCCCGCTGTCGCTGTCGGTGACCGAAGCGACGGTCGAAGACGCCGTGTCCGCCGAAGAAATCGCCGCTGCGGAAGCCGCGCTGCTGGCCGCCGCTGAAGCTGAAGCCGCTGCTGCCGAAGCGGCCGCCGCGGCTGCTGCCGCCGAAGCCGCCGCCGCCGAGGCTGCTGCCGCCGAAGCCGCTGCTGCCGAGGCTGCTGCCGCCGAAGCCGCTGCTGCCGAGGCTGCTGCTGCCGAAGCCGCCGCCGCTGAAGCCGCTGCCGCCGAAGCTGCTGCTGCCGAAGC
>NZ_AVCH01000159.1 GCF_000747075.1 Arenimonas malthae CC-JY-1 | reverse complement strand
CCCAGGTGCCGCCGCAGCGCGACCAGGCGGGCCAGCAGCCGCGGCCGGGCCAGCAGCGCCAGGATCGCCCGGGTGCGCACCGGAAGCGGGCGCCGCCGGGCCTGTTCCGAGCGGGCGCCGACCAGCAGTTCGCCGTAGCGCACGCCGGCCGGGCAGGCGGCTTCGCAGCGGCGGCAGCCCAGGCAGTGGTCGAGGTGGGTGTCGCCGGCGGCGCTGGGAGCCAGTTGGCCGGTGGCCACGGCGCGGATGTAGGCGATGCGGCCGCGGGGCGATTCGGCCTCGCTGCGGTCCATCTGGTAGGTGGGGCAGTGGGGAAGGCACAATCCGCACTGCACGCAGCGGTCGGCCAGGGCCACGAGGCCCGCGGCCGCAGGCGTCTGCGTCGGGGCGCTGGGGGCCGGGCGGGACGGTGCGGGCATGGCCGGATGCTAACACGGGGTTAATCCGGGCTTGCGCAGGCCGGAAAGGGCCGCTATCATTCCGCCTCTTTCCACCCCGATTTCTATTTGGAGCCGTCATGAAGTCCATGACCGTCAGCGCCAAGCCGGAGACCGTCAAGCAGGACTGGTATGTTGTTGATGCCAGCGGCAAGACGCTTGGTCGCCTGTGCTCGGAACTCGCGCGCCGTCTGCGCGGCAAGCACAAGCCGGAGTTCACCCCGCACGTCGATACCGGCGATTACATCGTCGTGATCAATGCGGAGAAGATCGCCGTCACCGGCAACAAGTTGCAGGACAAGAAGTACCACCGCTTCACCGGCTACGTCGGCAACCTGAAGACCGAGACCCTCGGCCAGGCCCTCGACGCCCACCCGGAGCGCGTGATCGAAATCGGCGTCAAGGGCATGCTGCCCAAGAATCCGCTCGGCCGCGCCATGTTCCGCAAGCTCAAGGTCTACAAGGGCTCGGAGCATCCGCACTCTGCCCAGCAGCCGCAGGCTCTGGACTTCAAGGCTTAAGGCATACACATGGCTACGCAGCAGAATTACGGCACCGGCCGTCGCAAGTCCTCCACCGCCCGCGTGTTCCTGCGCGCCGGCAAGGGCAACATCGTCGTCAACGGCCGCCCGGTCGATGAGTTCTTCGGCCGCGAGACCTCGCGCATGATCGTGCGCCAGCCGCTGGTCCTGAGCCAGATGACCGACAAGTTCGACGTCACCGTGACGGTCGAAGGCGGCGGCATCACCGGCCAGGCCGGCGCCATCCGCCTGGGCATCGCCCGCGCGCTGGTCGAGTACAACGAGACGCTCAAGCCGGAACTGCGCAAGGCCGGCCTGATGACCCGCGACGCCCGCGAGGTCGAACGCAAGAAGGTTGGCCTGCACAAGGCCCGCCGCGCCACCCAGTTCTCGAAGCGCTAATCGTTTCGCAAGCTGGCGGCGTCCCCGGATTGGGGGATCGTCTAATGGTAGGACTGCAGACTCTGACTCTGCCTATCTAGGTTCGAATCCTAGTCCCCCAGCCAAACCAGGAACCCCCGCGAAAGCGGGGGTTTCTTTTTGCGCCGGCGGTGGTGGCCGGGGCGGCTACCCTTGCGGGCCTTCACGGCGATAGACTGCGGTGGCCATCCCCGGAGCCCGCCATGCCCGTTCCCGCCACCGAACTCGCCCGACTGTTCCCGCTGGAATCGCTCCGGCAGGAAACCCGCGACCAGCTGGCGCGCGACGGCGTGGTGTCCGAATACCAGCGTGGCGAGAACGTCTTCGAAGCCGGCGACCTCGACGAGGACACCGTCTACCTGCTCGACGGCGAGCTGCGCTGCAACTACCCCGACGGCCGCAGCGTGGCGCACATCGCCAGCGCGCCGCACGGCCGCTATTCGCTCAACGACGCGGTGCCTCGCCGCTTCACCGCCAAGGTGGTGTCGGGCAAGGCCAAGGTGTTGCGGCTCGACCGCCGCTACCTCGAGAAGCTGATCACCTGGGACCAGCTGAGCCGCGACGAGAGCTACCGCCACTTCGGCAACGCCGCCGGTGGCAACGACTGGGTCTTCCGCCTGCTGCGCGCGCCGGCGTTCGCGCGCCTGCCGACCGGCAACATCGAGAAGATGTTCCAGATGTTCGAGCCGGTGACGGTCAAGCCCAGCGAGATCGTGATGCGCGAAGGCGACCCGGCCGACTATTTCTACGTCGTGCGTTCGGGCACCGCCTCGGTGTCCAAGTACCTCGACGGCGCGCCGCAGGTGGTGGCCTACCTCCGCGAAGGCGATACCTTCGGCGAAGACGCGCTGCTGTCGAACCTGCCGCGCAACGCCACCGTGCGCATGATGCAGGGCGGCCAGCTGATGCGGCTGTCGCGCGAAGCCTTCGAAGCCGTGCTCAAGCCGCCGATGCTGTCCTGGGTGCTGCCGGCCGATGCCGCGCGCCTGGTGCAGGGCGGGGCGGCGCTGCTGGACGTGCGCATGCCCGAGGAACACGCCCAGCGCGCCATCGACGGTTCGCTGAACGTTCCGCTCTACCGCCTGCGCGAAGACATCGCCGCCGTGCTGCCGCCCGGTGCGCGCGTGGTGGTCTACTGCAATACCGGCGAACGTTCGGCCGCTGCGGCGTTCGTGCTCAAGCGCCTCGGTTACGAAGTCAGCGCCCTGCATGGCGGCCTGGGCGCCATGCTGCGCCTGCTCAGCGCCCAAGCCCCGGCCTGATGCGGGTGGCCCTCCGGGGCCTCCCGGGAATCAGGGGCGGACAGGCCGGACCTTGCCGCCGATGATCACCTCGTCGGCGGGCCGTGCGGCGAACAGGCCGCAGGTGACCACGCCGGGGATCTGGTTGATCTTCGCTTCCAGCCCCACCGGGTCCTGGATGCGCCAGTTGTGCACGTCCAGGATCCAGTTGCCATTGTCGGTGACCACGCCTTCGCGCCACACCGGCTGGCCGCCCAGGGCCACCAGCGCGCGGCCCACCAGGCTGCGCGCCATCGGGATGACCTCCACCGGCACCGGGAAGGCGCCCAGCAGCTCCACCTGCTTGGCCTCGTCGATGATGCAGACGAAGCGGTCGCTGGCCTGGGCGATGATCTTCTCGCGCGTCAGCGCCGCGCCGCCGCCCTTGATCAGGCGGTTGTACGGGTCGCACTCGTCGGCGCCGTCCACGTAGAGCTTCAGCGGCCCGACCGCGTTGAGGTCGAGCACCGGGATGCCGTGCGACTGCAGCTGGCGCGTGCTTTGCTCCGAGCTCGACACCGCGCCCTCGATGCGGTCCTTCATGCGGGCCAGGCCGTCGATGAAGAAGGCCACGGTCGAGCCGGTGCCGACGCCGACGACGGTGCCTTCCTCGACGTATTCCAGGGCCTTCTCGGCGGCCAGCTTCTTCTGTTCGTCGCGGGACATCTGCGGCCTCCGGGCCTCATTCCATGGAAAGGATGCGCTTGAACTGCGCGGGGGTGACGGGCAGCACCGACAGCCGGTTGCCCCGGCGCAGCAGCGCGAAATCGCCGAAGGCCTCGGCCTGGGCCTTGAGCTCCTCGAGCGACACGGTGCGCTTGAACTTGCGCTGGAAACCCACGTCCACCAGCCACCAGCGCGGTTCGTCCGGCTTGCTGGCGGGGTCGTGGTAGTCGGACTTCGGGTCGAACTGGGTCGGGTCCGGGTAGGGCGCGGACGCCACCTCGGCGATGCCGACCACGCCGGGCACGGCGCAATTGGAGTGGTAGAACAGGATCGGGTCGCCGACCTTCATGTCCTTGAGCATGAAGTTGCGCGCCTGGTAGTTGCGCACGCCGCTCCAGGGCTCGGTACGCACGCGTTCGAGCGCGTCGATCGAGAACTCGTCCGGTTCGGATTTCATCAGCCAGTGTTTCATGGCCGCCATTATCGCCCGAACCGCAGCCATTCCCGCTCGGTGGCCATGGCGTCGAGGTCCACGTCCCAGGGCTCGGCGGCCAGGCCCGGCAGTTCCTGGCAGGCGTAGGCCACGCCCACCAGCCTGGGCGGGCCGGGCCGGCCGCGGCGGAAGGCGAAGCTGCGGTCGTAATAGCCGCCGCCCATGCCCAGCCGGTGGCCGTCGCGGTCCCAGCCCAGCAGCGGCACCAGCACCAGCGACAGCGCCGCGGGCGCCAGGGTGGAGGCCGGGTCCACCGCCGGTTCGGGAATGCCGAAGCGGTTGTTGGCCAGCGGGTCGCCGGCGCGCCAGGGGGCGAAACGCAGGCTTCCGTCGTCCTGCACCACCGGCAGGCACCAGACCTGGCCGGGCGCCAGCCGCAGCTGCACCGCATGCAGGGGCACTTCGCCGCCCACGGCCCAGTAGCCGCCGACATAGCCGGGTTCGCGCAGTTCGGGGGAGGCGGCGAGGTGGCGGGCCACCGCGTCGGCGGCGGCGAGGCGTTCGCCGGGTGAAAGCGCGGCGCGGCGTGCGCGCAACTGCTGGCGCAATTCCTGGCGCGTCGGTTTCAAGATAAGGCCTCCACCATGCCGATGCGTGCGAAACGACCTTGATCCCTGGGATCAAGTGGGTACCCGCGCCACCGCTTCAGGCTTTCCGCAACAGGGCGGACATGCACACCGCTTTGGCCTCGGATTCCCGGGTCGTGTTTATGGGACAAGGCGAATGTTAGGCGCGCTGTCGGACACGGCAGAGGACTTGGCGCGATTATAAGGCGGCGCCCGGAAAAAAACGTGAACGTCAGCGCGGTGCGTCGAACAGGCCGTCGAGCTTGCGGTTGAGTTCGCCGAGGGTGCGGCTGAGCGCCTGGTCGCGCTGTTCGGACTGCTGGCGCACCTGCAGCAGCTCGTGCGCCAGGTTCAGCGCCGCCAGCACGGCCACGCGGTCGATGGCGGCCATGCGGTTGTTGCCGCGGATCTCGCGCATGCGCGCGTCGAGCAGGTGGGCGGCGGCCATCAGGCCGTCGCGCTCGGCGGGCTCGACGCCCACGGTGTACTCGCGGTCGAGGATCTTGACGTTGACCGGCTCGCTCACGCGTTGTGCTCCAGCGACTTGAGCCGCGTGATCATGGCCTCGACCCGCGAACGGGCCTGCTCGTTCTTGTTGAGCAGCTGGGCGCGTTCGGCCACCAGCTGTTCCTGGCCCTGGCGAAGGCTGCGGTTTTCCTCGAGCAGCCGGCGATGCTGCTCGGCCAGGCGCTCGAAGCGCTCGGCAAGGGCCTGCAACTGGGCGATCGGGTCGTTGGGGCTCATCGCGGCCACCTTAGGCGGGGCGGGTCAAGGGGTCAATACGGCGCCGGGATGGCCGCCACGGTGCCGGGCTGCCAGCTGCGGATGAAGGCCAGGCAGCGGTGCGAATCCAGCGGCGGCGACAGCCAGAAGCCCTGGATCTCGTCGCAGCCCTGCTCGCGCAGGTAGCTCAGCTGCTGCTCGCTCTCCACGCCCTCGGCGATGACGTTCAGGCCCAGCGAATGGCCCATGGTGATGACCGTGGCCGTGATGGCCTCGTCGTCCGGGTCGCGGGTGAGGTCGCCGATGAATTCCTTGTCGATCTTCAGGGTGTCGATCGGCAGGCGCTTGAGGTAGACCAGCGACGAATAGCCGGTGCCGAAGTCGTCGATGGCCAGGGTGACGCCGATCTTGCGCAGCTCGTTGAGCACGTGCGTGGTCTGCTCGGCGTTCTGCATCACCATCGACTCGGTGACCTCGAGCTCGATGCGGTTGGCCGGCACGCCCAGGTCCTGGATCAGGCTGCGCAGCAGCTCGGGCAGGTTGCCGCGCAGCAGCTGCAGCACCGAGACGTTGATGCCGATGGAAATCTCGTTCAGGCCGTGGGCGCGCCAGCGCTTGAGGGTCTGCAGCGCCTCGGCCAGCACCCATTCGCCGATCTGCAGGATCAGGCCCGATTCCTCGGCCAGCGGAACGAAGACGGTGGGCGGGATTTCGCCCAGTTCGGCGCTGTGCCAGCGCAGCAGCGATTCCACGCCGGTGATGCGGCCGTCGGCCAGGGCCATGCGCGGCTGGTAGACCAGGCGGAATTCGCCGCGGTCGAGCGCCTTGCGCAGCGAGGCGAGCACGGTGGCGCGCCGGCGCGATTCGGCGTCCATGGTCTCGTTGTAGATCTGGTAGGTGTTCCGGCCCTCGGCCTTGGCCTGGTACATGGCCGTGTCGGCGTACTTGAGCAGGTCGGTGGGCACCAGCGCGTGGTCGGGGTAGAGGCTGATGCCCAGCGATGGCGTGATGGAGACGTCGTGGCGCTCGTCCACTTCCAGCGGCATCGAGAAGGCGGTGAGGATCTCGCGCGCCATGCGCTCGACCGCCGGCACCGATTCCACGTCCTCGAGCACCACGGTGAATTCGTCGCCACCCAGCCGGGCCACCGTGTCGGACGCCCCCACCGTGGCCTGCAGGCGGGTGGCCGCGGCCTTGAGCAGGCGGTCGCCGGCGGCGTGGCCGAGCGAATCGTTGATGTCCTTGAAGCGGTCCAGGTCGAGGAACAGCACCGCCACCCGGGTTTCCTGGCGGCGCGCGCGCACGATGGCGCGGCCCAGGCGCTCGCTGAGCAGGGCGCGGTTGGGCAGGCCGGTGAGCGTGTCGTAGTTGGCCAGGTAGCGCAGCTCCTGCTCGGCGCGCTTCTTGTCGGTGATGTCGTTGACCACGGCGACGAAGTGGCTGCGCAGGCCCATGGCGTCGCGCACCTCGCTCATCTCGATCCAGCCCAGGAACTCCTCGCCGTCCTTGCGCTTCTGCCACATCTCGCCGGCCCAGTGGCCGGTGCGCTCGAGCACGTCGCGCACGCGGCGGTAGAACTCGGCGCTGTGCTGGCTGGAATCGAGCAGGCGGCTGTTCTGGCCGATCACCTCTTCCTCGCTGTAGCCGGTGATGCGCGAGAAGGCCGGGTTCACCGAGATGAAGCGGAAGTCGAGGTCGATCACCGCCACCGCTTCGCTCATCGAGCGCAGCACTTCCAGCGCGACGCGGCGTTCACGCTCGGCACGGCGGATGACGGTGATGTCGCGGGCGGTGCCGGCCATGCGCAGCGGGCTGCCGGTGTTGTCGCGTTCGACCACCTTGCCGCGCGAGCGCACCCACACCCACTCGCCGCGGGCGTTGCGGATGCGGTGCTCGGACTCGAACACGTCGGTGTGGCCGACGATGTGCTCCTGCAGCAGCTTCTGCACCCGCGGAAGGTCCTCGGGATGGATGGACTGCGTGCGCCAGTCGTCGGTGCTCAGCTCTTCGCGGCTGCCCTGGCCGAGCAGCTGGTTCGCGCCCAGGCGGTAGAGGCTGTTCTCGCGGATGTTCCAGTCCCAGAACTCGTCGCCCGAGCCCCACAGCGCCAGGTTCAGGCGTTCTTCGCGTTCGTGGATCTCGGCCAGCAGGGAGGTTTCCTGCTGCCGGCGGTGGTTCCAGACGCGCCAGAGCAGCCAGCACAGGAACAGCGCGATTGCCAGCAGCACCAGCTGCACGATGCCGCCATTGCTGATCGAGGACTGCGCCCAGGCGACGGACGGCAGCCCGCACGCGGCCACGGCCACCGCCGTCCCGGGCCTGGCGCCCCTGAACCTGTCTCGCCACAGCCCCATTACGCCCGGTGTTCCCCTGGTCCGCCCCGTGCAATCCCAAGGAGTGTAGGGTGGCACTAACATCGCCACAAGCGCCCCGGCGAGCCCTTGCTAGAATGGCGGCATCCCCCTTCCGGCCCCGACGATGACCGACGCCCTGCTGCCCGCGCACGCCCGAGTGGCCGCCGAACTGGACGCCCTGGAAGCCGCGCTGGAGCCCTCGGACCTGCACGGGTCGCTGTGCGGGTACCTGGCCGGTGGCGGCAAGCACGATCGCAAGGGCTGGTTCGCGGCGGTGATGTCGGATCCGCTGGTTTCGCCGCCGGCGCCCGACAGTGCCCTTGACCAGCTCTATGAAGCCAGCACGCGGCAGCTCGAATCGCCGGATTTCGCCTTCGAACTGCTGCTGCCCGGCGAAGACCGCCCGGTGGGCGAGCGCGCCGACGGCCTGCTGGCCTGGTGCCGCGGTTTCCTGGGCGGCTTCGGCCTGGCCGCCGGCGCCGAGCCGCCGCTGTCGGAAGAGGCCGAGGAAGCCCTGGCCGACCTGGCCCGCATCGCCGCCAGCGACCTGAGCTACGACGATCCGGACGCCGACGAGGACGCCCTGGAGGAAGTGGCGGAATTCGTACGCGTGGCCGTGATGCTTCTGCACAGCGACTGCGTGCTGGGTCCGAGGCACCGCCGCAAGCTCAACTGACGCCGCCATGATCAAACCGGCCGAGTTCGCCCGCCGCCGCAAGCAGCTGATGCGCATGGCCGATGAGGACGCCATCCTCATCCTGCCCAGCGCCCCGCTGCGGGTGCGCAGCCACGACACGCACTATCCCTACCGCCAGGACAGCGACTTCTGGTACCTGAGCGGTTTCCCCGAGCCCGAGGCGGTGCTGGTGCTGGTGCCGGGCCGCAAGCACGGCGAGACCCTGCTGTTCTGCCGCGACCGCGACCCCGAGCGCGAAGCCTGGGACGGCCCGCGCGCCGGGCCCGAGGGGGCGGTGGAAGCGCACGGCATGGACGACGCCTACCCCATCACCGACCTCGACGAGATCCTGCCGGGCCTGCTCGAGGGCCGGTCGCGCGTCTATTACCACTTCGGCCGCGACACCGAATTCGACCTCAAGCTCATCGGCTGGGTGAACCGCGTGCGCTCGCAGGTGCGCCAGGGCGCGCAGCCGCCGCATGAATTCCTCGAACTCGGCCACCTGTTGCACGAATTGCGCCTGTTCAAGAGCGCGGCCGAACTGAAGCTGATGCGCCGGGCCGCGGCGATCGCCGCCGAAGCCCAGCTGGCGGCCATGCGCGCCACGCGCCCGGGCGGCCGCGAATACGAAGTCGAGGCCGCGCTGCAGTACGTCTACCGCAAGAACGACGCCGTGGCCGCCTACGAGCCCATCGTCGGCGCCGGCGCCAACGGCTGCGTGCTGCACTACCGCGCCAACAGCGGCCCGCTGGCCGACGGCGCGCTGCTGCTGTGCGACGCCGGCGCCGAATACGCCAACTACGCCTCCGACATCACCCGCACCTGGCCGGTGAACGGCCATTATTCGAAGGAGCAGCGCGCGCTCTACGAGCTGGTGCTCAAGGCGCAGGCGGCGGCCATGGAGCAGGCGCGCCCGGGACGTCCCTGGATCCTGGGCCACGAGGCGGCGGTGGAAGTGCTCACCGAGGGCATGCTGTCGCTCGGCCTGCTCAAGGGCACGCTGAAGGCGGCGCTGCAGTCGGGCGCCTACCGCAAGTTCTACATGCACAAGACCGGCCACTGGCTGGGCCTGGACGTGCACGACGTCGGCGAATACAAGGTCGCCGGCGACTACCGCGAGCTCGAGCCCGGCATGGTCTTCACCATCGAGCCCGGCATCTACATCGCCCCGGGCAGCAAGGGCGTGCCGGCGAAGTGGCAGGGCATCGGCATCCGCATCGAAGACGACGTCGTCGTCACCCCTGACGGCCACGAAGTGCTGACCGGTGGCGTCCCGCGCGACGCCGACGCCATCGAGGCGGTCCTGGCCAGCCGGTGAGCGGCAGGAACCGCTCTTACATGTCGTGCTTGGCGAGGTCCAGGCCCAGCGACTGGTAGTGTTTCCAGCGCTCGCGCAGGGGGCCGCGGGCGGATTCGTCGGCGGGCACGACCTCCAGCACGCGTTCGAAGCCGGCCGGCACCGGGGCGTCGCGCAGGTTCAGCACCAGCGCGCGCATGGGCGGCGATTGTTCGGGCGGGGCGATCAGCACCTCCACCTCGTCCTCGTCCTCCTCGACGCCGGCCACCTGGTGCGGCAGGAATTCGTCGGGGTCGAAGGACCACATCAGGTCGTCCAGGGCCTCGGCCTGGGCCATGGACGCGGCCAGCACGAGCAGCGGCTGCCCGGAGTGCACGGCCCGCCGGGCCAGTTCGCACACCAGCAGCAGCGGCTGCTCGCGGAAACGCGGCTTGCCGATCAGGTAGAAATCGGCGCGCGCCACGTCAGCCGGCCCGGTCGATCAGCCACTGCGCCAGCAGGCCCACCGGGCGGCCGGTGGCCAGGCCCTTGCGGCCTTCGCCGTTGGAGACGCCGGCGATGTCCAGGTGCGCCCAGCGCTGGCCCTCGGTGAAACGCGAGAGGAAGCAGCCGGCGGTGATCGCGCCCGCGCCCTTGCCGCCGATGTTGTAGACGTCGGCGAAGGCGGATTCGAGCTGGGTCTGGTACTCGTCCCACAGCGGCAGGCGCCAGGCGCGGTCGAAGACGTTTTCGCCGGCCGACAGCAGTTCGCCGGCCAGGTCGTCGTGCTTGCTCATCAGGCCCGCGGCGAACTTGCCCAGCGCGATCACGCAGGCGCCGGTGAGCGTGGCCACGTCCACGATGGCCTGCGGCTCGAAGCGCTGGGTGTAGGTGAGCGCGTCGCACAGGATCAGGCGGCCCTCGGCGTCGGTGTTGCCGACCTCGATGGTCTTGCCCGACATCGAGGTGATGATGTCGCTGGGGCGGTAGGCGTCGGCGTCCGGCATGTTCTCCACCGCCGGCACCACCATCACCAGGTTCAGCGGCAGCTTCATCTTCGCGGTGGCGAGGAAGGCGCCGAACACGCTGGCGGCGCCGCACATGTCGAACTTCATCTCCTCGATGCCGCCCTGCACCTTGAGGTTGATGCCGCCGGTGTCGAAGGTGATGCCCTTGCCGACCAGCGCGTAGGGCTTGGCGTCGCCGGCGCCCTGGTAGCGCAGCACCACCAGGCGCGGCGGGTTGGCCGAGCCGCGGGCCACGGCCAGCAGCGAGCCCATGCCCAGCTTCTCCATGTCGGCGCGCTCGAGCACTTCCACGGTCACCGCCTCGTGTTCCTTGGCGATGCGGCGGGCGGTGTCGGCCAGGTAGCCGGGGTTGCAGATGTTCGGCGGCAGGTTGCCCAGTTCGCGCGCCAGCTCGACGCCGGCGGCGATCGACACGCCGCGGTCGAATTCGGCCTGCAGCGTGGCGTCGCCGGCGATGTCGAGCGCCTTCAGGCCGTCGTCGCCGTTGCTGACGGTGCGGGTGGCGGTGTAGGCGTAGGCGGCGTGGTCGGCGGCGACGATGGCCTGGCGCAGGGCCCAGCCCGCGTCGCGGCCGGCCACCGGCAGCTCCGGCAGGGTGAACAGGGCGCGGCGCACCGGGCCGGCCTTGAGCGCGCGCACCGCGTCGGCCACCACCTTCAGGTATTGCGGCACCGCGAACTTGGCGGCGTCGCCCAGGCCCACCACCAGCACGCGCGGCGCCTTCACGCCCGGCAGGTCGTGCAGCATGGCCGTGCGGCCGGTCTTGCCCGAGAGGTCGCCGCGCTTGGCCAGCGCCGCGATCCGGCCGCCCGACGCCTGGTCCAGCGCCTTCGCGGAGGCGGGCAGGCTGCCGTCGGCGTACAGGCCGACCACCACGCAATCGAGGTCGGCGGCGGTCGGGTCGGGGCGGTTCAGGCGAAACTCGAGGGTCATGGGCTTTGATTCCGTACAATCAGGACCTGCGATTCTAGCAAGCCCACCCCTCCCCAGCCCGGCAAGCCCACGAATGCTGTTGATCGAGCGATACCTGCTGCGCCAGTTCGCCCAGAGCGTCGCGGCCGTGGCCGTGGTGCTGCTGCTGGTGGGCCTGGGCGGCCTGCTGGTGGACCTGATGGGCGAGATCGCCAAGGGCAAGGTGCCGGCGGGCCTGCTGCTGTCGCAGCTGGGCCTGCGTTCGATCCAGGTGCTGCCCATCCTGCTGCCGCTGGCGCTGTTCATCGGCCTGCTGCTGGCGGTGGGGCGGCTCTACGGCGACAGCGAGATGGCCGTGCTTTCGTCGGTGGGCCGCGGCCCGCGCCAGCTGCTGCGGCCGCTGCTGTGGGTGACGCTGCCGGCGGCGGCCGTGGTGGCCTTCGCCTCGCTGTGGGCGGCGCCGGCCGGGGCGCGGCTGGCGCAGCGCATGGTCGAGGAGGCGAACCGCTCCTTCCTGGTCGCCGGCCTCGAGGCCGGGCGCTTCATCGAGTTGCCCGGCCGCGCCGGCATCCTTTACGTGGGCGAGATCAACACCGACGGCACCCGCTTCGGCAGGATGTTCGTGCAGACCGAACGCGAAGGCCGGCTGGACGTGATCACCGCGCGTGAAGGCGAACTCTTCCTCGAGGGCGAGGCGGACCGCTACCTGCGCCTGCGCGACGGTTTCCGGGTCGAGGGCGACCCGGCCCGGCGCGACTACCGCATGATGCGTTTCGCCGAGAACGAGCTGCAGGTGCCCGACGCGGAGCCCGACGTGGACCCGGCCAACCTCGAGTCCGCGCCCAGCGAGGCCCTGCTGGCGCTGCAAGAAGCGCCCGCCCGCGCGGAACTGCACTGGCGCCTGGCCACGCCGCTGATGGCGCTGGTGCTGGGCCTGCTGGCACTGCCGCTGGGCCGCGGGGAACCGCGGCAGGCGCGGTATGGCCGCGTGCTGGCGGCCCTGCTGATCTACATCAACGCCATGATCCTGCTGGTGCTGGGCAAGGGCTGGCTGGCCGCCGGCACGCTGCCGGCCTGGGCCGGCCTGTGGTGGCTGCTGGTGCCGCTGGCCCTGCTGGCCACCTGGCTGCTGTTCACCGACGGCCGCCTGCCGCGCCCGCGCAAGGTGGCCGCATGAGGCTGCGCCCCGGTACGCTCGACCTCTACCTTGCGCGCAGCGTGATGCTGGCCACGCTCGGCACCTGGGCGGTGCTGCTGGGCTTCGACCTCATCAGCGCGCTGGTGAACGAACTCGACGAAGTGGGCGAGGGCGGCTACACGCTCAGCCACGCGCTGCTGTTCACCATCTACACGCTGCCGCGGCGCGCCTACGAGGTGTTCCCGACGGTGGCGCTGATCGGCACGGTGCTGGGCCTCGGCGGGCTGTCGGCGCGCTCGGAGCTCACCGCCATGCGCGCGGTGGGCCTGTCGCGGCTGCGCGTGGGCCTGGGCGCGCTGATCGGCATCGGCCTGCTCACCGCGCTGATGGTGCTGAACGCGGAAACCGCGGCGCCCTTCGGCGAACAGAGCGCGCAGACGGTGGCCAACTCGGCCAAGTCGGGCGACGTGGTGATGGCGCGCGTGTCCGGCCTGTGGGCGCGCGAGGGCAACACCTTCCTGAACGCACGCGACGGCCAGCGCCGCGAACAGGACGGCGAGGCCTGGACCGAACTGCAGGGCGTGCGCCTGTTCGAGTTCGACGACGAAGGCCGGCTGCTGTCGCTGGCCGAGGCGCGCACCGCCGAACACCGCGGCGACGTGTGGACCCTGCGCGACCTGCGCCGCTCGCGCTTCGGCGAGCGTTCGGTGCAAACCGAGGAAGTGGCCGAGGAGCGTTGGGCCAGCGGCCTCGACGACCAGGCGCTGGCGGCGGCGGCCGCGCGCCCGCGTTACCTGAGCAGCGCCGAGCTGCGCCGCAACATGGACTACCTCGAGCGCAACGGCCTGGACAACAAGACCTTCGCCAACGCGTACTGGGCGCGCTGGTTCTACCCGGTGAACGTGGTGGTGCTGTGCCTGGCGGCGCTGCCGTTCGCGTTCGGCTCGCTGCGCTCCGGCGGCTTCGGCAAGCGCCTGTTCATCGCCATCGTCATCGGCATCGGCTACCTGCTGGCGCAGCGCCTGGTGGTGAGCCTGTCGGACGTGTACCGCTTCGACGCGCGCGTGGCCTACCTGCTGCCGCCGCTGGCGCTGCTGTCGGTGTGCTGGGGCTTGTTCGCCCGCCGCCGCGGCTAGCGGTCCAGGCGCACTAGCACGGTGCCGCTGGCCAGGTCGTGCCAGGCGCGGCGCTCGCGGTCCACCAGGGTCCACAGCAAACCCAGGCCGCCCGCGGCCAGCGACAGCGTGGCCACGGCGTAGCGGATGAGCAGCGCTTTCGTGCCGGCGGGCTGGCCGTCGGCGCGCAGCACCTTCAGGCGCCAGGGGCGCATGCCCAGCGTCTGCCCGCCGCGCCGCCACGACGCCACCGCGTACACGCCGGTGACGGCCCAGAGCAGCGCCAGTTCCCCCCACGAAGCCCAGCTGCCGGGCGGCACCGGCGTGCCGCCGCGCAGCAGCAGCACCAGGCCGCTGGCGGCGAACCACAGCGCCAGGGCAGGGAAGAAGTCGTAGGTCATCGCGAACAGGCGCCAGCCCAGGTGGGCCGGACGCGCGCGCAGGGCAGGGGCGTCGGACATCGCGACAGCATAGCCGGCGCCGGCGGCCGTCGCTAAGCTGCCGGCATGCCCGCCAGCCGTCCCGCCGACCGTCGCGCGCACGCCCAGTCCCTGCCGCCGGCCTCGCTGGCCGACGAGCGCGCCATCACCGGATTCCTCGACCGCGCCTGGGCCGAGGCCGGCCTGTCGCGGCTCACGCTCGACAGCTACCGGCGCGACCTCGAGGGCCTGGCGCGCTGGCTGGCGACGAAGGGCCGCGGCCTGGCCGACGTGGACCGCCAGCTGCTGTTCGACTACCTGGCCGAACGCACCGCCGCCGGCTACGCCGCGCGCAGCAACGCGCGCCTGCTGTCGGCCCTGCGCGCCTATTTCGGCCAGCAGGCGCGGCTGGGCCTGCGCAGCGAAGACCCCACCGCCCGGCTCGACCCGCCGAAACTGGGCCGTTCCCTGCCCAAGGCCCTGTCCGAAAACGAGGTCGAGGCCCTGCTGCAGGCCCCGGACACCGACAGCCCGGCCGGCCTGCGCGACCGCGCCATGGTGGAGCTGATGTACGCCACCGGCCTGCGCGTGAGCGAACTGGTGAACCTGCCCGCCACCGCGCTCAACCTGCGCCAGGGCGTGCTTCGGGTGATGGGCAAGGGCAGCAAGGAGCGGCTGGTGCCGCTGGGCGAGGAAGCCCAGCACTGGCTGCAGCGCTACCTGGACGAGGCCCGCCCCGTGCTGGCCGGCAGCCGGGTGGCGGCGCCGCTGTTCCTGGGCCGCGAGGCCGGCGCGCTCAGCCGCCAGCAGTTCTGGAACGTGGTCAAGCGCCTCGCCGTGTTGTCGGGCATCGACCCGGCGCGGGTCAGCCCGCACGGGCTGCGGCACAGCTTCGCCACCCACCTGCTCAACCACGGCGCCGACCTGCGCACGCTGCAGATGCTGCTCGGCCACAGCTCGCTCTCCACCACCCAGATCTACACGCTGGTGGCGCGCGAGGGCCTCAAGCGCCTGCACCAGCAGCACCACCCCAGGGCCTGAACCGGCCGCGGGGCCTGTGCGAGAATCCCTGAACTTTCCGCCCCGGCCGGGGTCGGACCCGCACAGCCCCCGAGGAACGCCCCACGATGATCCGCCGCTCCCTGCTCGCCCTGGCCCTGGTGGCCACCATGACCGCCTGCGCCGCCGAGCCCCAGGCCGCCGCCGCCCCGGCCAAGGCCGCCGCCGCGTCGCCCGCCGGCGACGCCGCCATCCGCGAGGCGCTGCTGGGCCTGGCCCCGGGCATGGAAATCGGCCAGATCGCCGATTCGCCGATCCCGGGCTTCCGCGAGGTCGCCATCGGCGCCCGCGTGGTCTACGTTTCCAACGACGGCAAGCGCCTGATCCAGGGCGCGCTGATCGACATCGCCAGCCGCGAGAACCTCACCCAGGCCAGCGAAGCCGGCCTGCGCCAGGGCCTGCTGGCCTCGGTGGGCGACGACAGCCGCATCACCTTCGCCGCCAAGCAGCCCAGGCACGAGATCACCGTCTTCACCGACATCGACTGCGGCTACTGCCGCCGCATGCACTCGGAGATCGCCGAGTACAACCGCCTCGGGATCACCGTGAACTACCTGTTCTACCCGCGCACGGGCCTGGGTTCGGAATCCTTCGACAAGGCCGTGTCGGTCTGGTGCGCCCCGGACCGCCGCCAGGCCATGACCGAGGCCAAGGCTGGCAAGGCCCTGCCCAAGGCCGACTGCACCAACCCGGTGACCCGCGACTACGACCTGGGCCGCCGCATCGGCCTGGACGGCACCCCGGCCATCTACGCCGCCGACGGCACCCAGCTCGGCGGCTACGTGGCCCCGGCCGAAATGCTGGCCCGCCTGGACGAAATCGCCGCCAAGCCGGCCCGCTGAGCCCCCCGGGCCGGGCCCCTGGCCCGGCCTTGGGCTACAATACGGCGCTCGATTCCCCTGGGATTACCGCGGACATGATCGTCCTCGAGGGCCTCCCGGCCCTGTCGCCGTTCCGGCGCGAACGCCTGCAAGCCCGCCTCCAGCAGATCGTCCCCGGCCTCCGGGTCGCCGGCGCCTGGTTCACCTACTTCATCGAACCCGCCGCGGGCCCCACGCCCGATACCGGCGCGCTCGGCCGCATCCTCGAAGGCTGCGTGGCCTTCGAGGCGCCCGAAGCCGGCGCCGAGTCGCGCTTCGTGGTGCCGCGCCTGGGCACGCTGTCGCCCTGGGCCAGCAAGGCCACCGAAATCCTGCAGGGCGCCGGCCTGGCGGTGAGGCGCGTCGAGCGCGGCACCCGCCTCGACCTGGTGGGCCTGCCGCCTGCCGGCGACCCGCGCTGGCCGAAGCTGGCCCGCGTGCTGCACGACCCCATGACCCAGTCGCTGCTGGCCAGCCGCGAAGACGCCGCCGCGCTGTTCGTGGCGCAGGCGCCCGGCCCGCTCGAGCGCATCCCGCTGGCCGGCCTGGAGGAAGCCAACGGCCGCCTCGGCCTGGCCCTGTCCGACGACGAAATCGACTACCTGCGCCAGCGTTACGCCGAGCTCGGCCGCGAGCCTTCCGACGCCGAACTGATGATGTTCGCGCAGGCCAATTCCGAACACTGCCGGCACAAGATCTTCAACGCCGACTGGACCATCGACGGCGAGGAGCAGCCGCTGTCGCTGTTCCGCATGATCAAGAACACCCACGCGCGCAGCCCGCAGCTCACGCTCAGCGCCTACAAGGACAACGCCGCGGTGGTCGAAGGCCACCCGGGCGCGCGCTTCCGCGCCGAGCCCGGCACTGGTGAATACGGCCACGGCGCGCCGGTGGATTCGGCCTTCTGCATCAAGGTGGAAACCCACAACCACCCGACCGCCATCTCGCCCTTCCCGGGCGCCGCCACCGGCGCCGGCGGCGAGATCCGCGACGAGGGCGCGACCGGCCGCGGCGGCAAGCCCAAGGCCGGCCTCACCGGATTCTCGGTCTCGCACCTGCGCATCCCCGGGCTGCCGCAGCCCTGGGAAACCGAGCGCCCGCTCAACCCGCGCATGGCCACCGCGCTGGAAATCATGACCGACGGCCCGATCGGCGCCGCCGCGTTCAACAATGAATTCGGCCGCCCCGCGCTGGCCGGCTATTTCCGCAGCTTCGAACTGCCCACCGACCAGCCGGGCGTGGTGCGCGCCTACGACAAGCCCATCATGCTGGCGGGCGGCCTGGGCGCCATCGACCGCAGCCAGGTGAAGAAGCTCGACCTGCGCCCCGGCGACGCCGTGGTGGTGCTGGGCGGCCCGGCCATGCTGATCGGCCTGGGCGGCGGCGCCGCGTCGTCGGTGGCCTCGGGCCAGAGCTCGGAAGACCTCGACTTCGCCTCGGTGCAGCGCGACAACCCCGAGATGCAGCGCCGCTGCCAGGAAGTGATCGACCGCTGCTTCGCCCAGGGCGAACGCAACCCCATCCTGACCGCGCACGACGTCGGCGCCGGCGGCCTGTCCAACGCCATCCCCGAGCTGCTGCACGACTCCAACGTCGGCGGCGTGATCGAGATGGCGAAGATCCCCAGCGACGACCCGTCGCTGAGCCCGATGCAGCTGTGGTCGAACGAGGCGCAGGAGCGTTACGTGCTCGGCGTCGCCGCCGACCGCGTGGCCGATTTCGAGGCCATCTGCCGCCGCGAGCGCGCCGTGTTCGCCGTGGTCGGCCACGCCACCGCGGAAGAGCGCCTGGTGCTGCGCGCGCCCGACGGCAGCACGCCCATCGACCTGCCCATGGACGTGCTGTTCGGCAAGTCGCCGAAGATGCACCGCGACACCCAGCGCGTCCCCGCGCCGCGCTGGCCGCGCCTGGACGCGTCGAAGCTCGACCTGCGCGAAGCCGGCCTGCGCGTCCTGGCGCACCCGACCGTGGCCTCGAAGAACTTCCTGGTCACCATCGGCGACCGCACCGTGGGCGGCCTGTGCTCGCGCGACCAGATGGTCGGCCCCTGGCAGCTGCCGCTGGCCGACGTCGCCATCACGCTCACCGACTTCAACGGCGTCGCCGGCGAAGCCATGGCCATGGGCGAACGCACCCCGCTGGCGCTCATCGACGCCGCCGCCTCGGCGCGCATGGCGGTGGGCGAAGCCATCACCAACCTGGCCGCCGCGCCGGTGGCCGCGCTGGAAGAAGTGAAGCTGTCGGCCAACTGGATGGCCGCGGCCTCGTTCCCGGGCGAGGACGCCGCGCTGTTCGACGCCGTGAAGGCCGTCGGCATGGAGCTGTGCCCGGAACTGGACCTGTCCATTCCCGTCGGCAAGGACTCGCTGTCCATGCAGGCGCAGTGGAACGCGCCGGAAGGCCCGCAGAAGGCGGTGTCGCCGGTGTCGCTGGTGGTCAGCGCCTTCGCCCGCGTCGCCGACGCGCGCAAGCAGCTGCTTCCGGTGCTCGACCGCGGCGCCGATTCCGAGCTGTGGCTGATCGGCCTCGGCGCCGGCCAGCGCCGCATGGGCGGTTCGATCCTGGCGCAGGTGCACGGCGCCTTCGGCGGCGCCTGCCCGGACCTGGACGAACCCGGCCGCCTGCGCGCCTTCTTCGACCTCATCCAGGCTGCGCGCGAGGCCGACCTGCTGCTGGCCTACCACGACCGTTCCGACGGCGGCGCCTTCGCGGCGCTGTGCGAAATGGCCTTCGCCGGCCACTGCGGCCTCGAGCTCAACCTCGAAGGCTGGGGCGAGGACGACGCCTTCGCGGCGCTGTTCAACGAGGAGCTCGGCGCGGTGGTGCAGATCGCCGCCGAAGACCGCGTCGCCTTCGCCGACCTGGTGAACCGCCACGACCTGACCCACTGCGCCCAGCGCATCGGCAAGCCCACCACGGCGCCGGTCGTGCGCGTGAGCGAAGGCCGCGAACTGCTGGCCGAATGGACCTGGCAGGAGCTGTTCGGCGCCTGGTGGTCGGTGACCCACGCCATCCAGGCCCTGCGCGACGACCCGGCCGGCGCCGACGGCGAGCGCGCGGCGCGCCTGGACTTCGCCGACCCCGGCCTGTCGCCCAAGCTCAGCTTCGATCCGGCCGAAGACATCGCCGCGCCCTACATCCACACCGGCGTGCGCCCGCGCGTGGCCGTGCTGCGCGAGCAGGGCGTCAATGGCCAGGTGGAAATGGCGGCGGCCTTCGACCGCGCCGGCTTCACCGCCGTGGACGTGCACATGTCCGACCTCGTCGAAGGCCGGCTGTCGCTCGACGGCTTCAAGGGCCTGGCCGCCTGCGGCGGCTTCAGCTACGGCGACGTGCTGGGCGCGGGCCGCGGCTGGGCCACGTCCATCCTGGAACGCCCGGCGCTGCGCGAGCAGTTCGCGCGTTTCTTCGAGCGCGCCGACAGTTTCAGCCTGGGCGTCTGCAACGGCTGCCAGATGCTGGCCCAGCTCAAGTCGCTGGTGCCCGGCGCCGAACACTGGCCCACCTTCCACCGCAACCGCAGCGAGCAGTACGAAGCCCGCCTGGCGCTGGTGGAAGTGCAGGAATCCCCCTCCATCCTGCTCTCGGGCATGGCCGGTTCGCGCCTGCCGGTGGTGGTGGCGCACGGCGAAGGCTTCGCCCGCTTCCAGCAGCCGGCGCACCAGGCCCAGGCCGCGGTGGCGCTGCGTTTCGTGGACAACACCGGCGCCGTCACCGAGGCTTACCCGGCCAATCCCAATGGCTCCCCGGCCGGCATCACCGGCCTGACCAGCCGCGACGGCCGCGCCACGCTGATGATGCCGCACCCCGAGCGCGTGTTCCGCACGCTGCAGATGAGCTGGCATCCGGCCGGCTGGGGCGAGGATTCGCCCTGGATGCGCCTGTTCCGCAACGCCCGCGCCTGGGTCGGCTGACACCCGCCGCCATCCAGACCTGCTAAATTCCGGGCTCCCGTCCAAGGAGCCCGGCGTGGCAGCGGCCCTGCAAGAAAATCCCGGTTCCGACGACCTGCGCATCGCCGCGGCGCTGTCCGCGCGCGGCCGCCTGAAGGACACCGACCTGGCGCGCGCCCAGCGCCTGCACGCCGAGGCCGGCGGTTCGCTGGCGGCGCTGCTGGTGCGCCTGGGCATGGTGTCCGAGCGCGACATGGCCGAGGCCGCGTCCGAAGTGCTGGGCCTGCCGCTGCTGGCCGCCAAGGACTGCCCCGACGCGCCGCCGCCCGGCGTGCAGCTGTCGCTGCGTTTCCTCAAGCAGCAGTCGGTGTGCCCGGTGGGCGAGGGCGAAGGCCACGTCGACCTGCTCGTCGCCGACCCGCAGGACCCGTACGCCGCCGAAGCCGTGGCCCTGGCCACCGGCCGCGCCGTGCGGGTGAAGGTGGGCCTGCGCGCCGAGATCGCCGACCTGATCGAGCGCTATTACGGCTCGGGCCGTTCGGCCATGGGCGCCATCGTCGAAAACCTGGGCGACGACTCGGCCGGCGACGAGGCCGACGTCGAGCAGCTGCGCGACCTGGCCAGCGAAGCGCCGGTGATCCGCCTGGTGAACCTGGTCATCCAGCGCGCGGTCGAGCTGCGCGCCTCCGACATCCACATCGAACCCTTCGAGAACCGCCTGAAGGTGCGCTACCGCGTCGACGGCGTGCTCGAGGAAGCGGAATCGCCGCCGGCCAACCTCACCGCCGCGGTCATCTCGCGCATCAAGATCATGGCCAAGCTCAACATCGCCGAGCGTCGGCTGCCGCAGGACGGCCGCATCATGGTGCGCGTGCAGGGCAAGGAGCTCGACCTGCGCGTCAGCACCGTGCCCACCGCGCACGGCGAAAGCGTGGTGATGCGCCTGCTCGACCGTGAGTCCGTGGTGCTCGACTTCAAGGCGCTGGGCTTCACCGACGAATTCCTGGCCGACTTCATCAAGGTGCTCGAGCAGCCGCACGGCATCCTGCTGGTCACCGGCCCCACCGGTTCGGGCAAGACCACCACGCTGTACGCGGCGCTGAGCACGCTCAACACGCCCGACGTGAAGATCATCACGGTCGAGGACCCGGTCGAGTACCAGATCGAGGGCATCAACCAGATCCAGGCCAAGCCGCAGATCGGCCTGGACTTCGCCCACGCCCTGCGCTCCATCGTGCGCCAGGACCCGGACATCATCATGATCGGCGAGATGCGCGACCTGGAAACCTCGCGCATCGCCATCCAGTCGGCGCTCACCGGCCACCTGGTGCTCAGCACCCTGCACACCAACAACGCCGCCGGCGGCATCACCCGCATGCTCGACATGGGCGTCGAGGACTACCTGCTCACCTCCACGGTGAACGGCATCCTGGCCCAGCGCCTGGTGCGCCGCATCGAGCCCACGCACGCCGAGAAGTACGAGGCGCTGCCCGAGGTGATCGAGGAATTCGGCCTGCGCCGCTTCCAGCCGGAAGGCCCGATCTACCTCTACCGCCCGAAACCCTCGGCGCTCACGCCCACCGGCTACCTGGGCCGAACCACCATCATGGAATTCCTGGTGATGGACGACAGCCTGCGCCGCCTGGTGATGCAGCACGCCGGCATGGGCGAGCTGGAAGAGGCCGCCCGCGCCCGCGGCATGCGCACCATGTACGAAGACGGCCTGCTCAAGGCCATGCAGGGCCTGACCACCATCGAGGAAGTCCTGCGCGTCACGCAGGAAGCCTGAGCCGATGCCGCTGTTCCGCTACAAGGCCCTGTCCGCCACCGGCGAGCCGCTCGACGGCCAGATGGAAGCCGCCAGCGCCGACGAGGTGGTGGTGCGCCTGCAGGACCAGGGCCACCTGCCGGTGGAAGCGCGCCGCGCCGATGCCGGCGGCGGCGAAGGTTTCGCCGGCCTGCTCCGGCGCAAGGAGTTCGGCGACGAGCAGGTGCTGCAGTTCACCCAGCAGCTGGCCACGCTGCTGGGCGCCGGCCAGCCGCTGGACCGCGCGCTCGGCATCCTGCTCGAACTGCCCGATTCGCTGCAGGCGCGCCGCGTCATCGAACGCGTGCGCGAGGCCGTGCGCGGTGGCGCGCCGCTGTCCACCGCGCTCGAGCAGCAGCACGGCCTGTTCTCGCGCCTGTACGTGAACCTGGTCCGCGCCGGCGAGGCCGGCGGCAACGTGCACGAGGCGCTGCGGCGCCTGGCCGACTACCTCGAGCGCAGCGCCAGGCTGCGCGGCCGCGTCATCAATGCGCTGATCTACCCGGTCATTCTGTGCGTGATGGTGGTGGCCTCGGTGGGTTTCCTGATGGCGGTGGTGGTGCCGCAGTTCCAGGTGCTGTTCGAAAGCCTCAACGCCGAACTGCCCTGGTACTCGCAGCTCGTGCTCGACCTGAGCCTGTTCGTGCGGGCCTGGTGGTGGGCGCTGCTGCTGGCCGCCGTGCTGGCGGGGCTGTGGCTGGCCTCGCGCCTGCGCCAGCCCGAAGCGCGGCGCGCGCTCGACGCCCGCCTGCTGCGCCTGCGCTACGTCGGCGACCTGGTGGCCCGGCTCGACACCGCGCGCCTGGCGCGCACGCTCGGCACCCTGGTGCGCAACGGCGTGCCGCTGCTGAGCGCCATCCACCTCTCGCGCCCGGTGCTGGGCAACCGCGTGCTGGCCGAGGCCGTGGAGGCCGCCGCCGAGGAAGTGAAGACCGGCAGCGGCCTGGGCTACGCGCTGGGCCGCCAGAAGGTGTTCCCGCGCCTGGCCGTGCAGATGGTGCAGGTGGGCGAGGAATCCGGCGAACTCGATACCATGCTGCTGAAGGTGGCCGACACCTTCGACCAGGAAACCGCCAACGCGCTCGACCGCCTGATGGCGGCGCTGGTGCCGGCGCTGACGGTGCTGATGACCGCGGTGATCGCGGTGATCATCCTGTCGGTGCTGCTGCCGATCTACGACCTCACCAACTCCATAGGCTGACCCATGCGTCGAATCCCTGCTTCCCCCCGCCGCGCGCGCGGCATGAGCCTTGTCGAAATCATCATCGTGATCGTGCTGATCGGCGGCGTGCTGGCCCTGGTTACCAGTCGCGTGCTGGGCGGCCGCGACCGCGCCAACGTGGGCCTCACCAACACCCAGCTGATCACGCTGGCCGGCAAGGTGGACCAGTTCCAGATGGACACCGGCCGCCTGCCCGATTCGCTGGAGCAACTGGTCACCTCCACCGGCCAGCCGAACTGGCTGGGCCCCTACGCCAAGGCCGAGGAGCTCAAGGATCCCTGGGGCAACCCCATCCAGTTCCGCCGCCCCGGCACCAGCGGCCCCTACGAGCTGGTGAGCCTGGGCGCCGACGGCCAGGCCGGCGGCGAAAGCGTCAACGCGGACATCCGCAAGCCCTGACCGGGCAGGCGCCGCCGCCATGAACCGCGCGCGCGGCCTGTCGCTGCTGGAGCTGGTGGTGGTGGTGGCCCTGGTGGCCACGCTGGCCGGCATCGGCGCCATGGTCATCGGCCGCGCCATGCCCGGCCAGCAGCTGCGTTACGCCGCGCGCGAAGTGGCCGGCGAACTGCGCTTCACCCGCGCCCAGGCGCTGGCCACCGGCCGCGAGCAGGTGTTCCGCCTGGACGTGCAGGCGCGGCAATGGAACTCCGCCGGCAAGCGCAGCGGCGAACTGCCGGCGGAAGTCGAAATCATCGCCACCACGGCGCGCGAGGAGCAGCCCGCGCGCACCGAAGCCGTGGTGCGCTTCTTCCCCGAGGGCGCGTCCACCGGTGGACGCATCGTGCTCAGGCGCGGCGACGCCGCCTGGCGCGTGGACGTGGCCTGGCTCACCGGCGAAGTCACGCTCACCCGCGGCGAGGGCCGGCCATGAGGCGGCAGCGCGGTTTCAGCCTGATCGAGGTGATCGTGGCCTTCGCGCTGCTGGCGGTGTCGATGGGCATCCTGGTCGCCATCCTCGGCGGCGGCCTCGCCCAGGTACGGCAGGCGGGTGACGCCAGCGAGGCCACCCTGCACGCGCAGTCGCTGCTGTCCGAAGTGGGCGTGCTGGCGCCGGTCGAACCCGGCCGGTCGCAGGGCGAATTCGCCGATGGCCGCTATCGCTGGACGCTGGAGATCACCGAAGTCGAAGACCCGGTGCCACGGGCCGCGCCGGTGGAAGGCGCCGCGCCCATCGAAACCGTGGGCCTGCAACAGGCCGGTGCGCCGGTGCTCTACCGCCTGCAGCTGGACGTGGGCTGGGGCGAAGGCGACTACGCGCGCCGGCTGCGTTTCGCCAGCCTGCGCGCGCGTTACCCGGAAAGCCCGCTGGAGGCGCTGCCGTGAGCCGTGCCCGTGGCTTCAGCCTGATCGAAGTGATGATGGCCACCGTGCTGCTGGCCGCAGGCCTGGCGCTGGCCTTCACCGCGCTGCGCAACACCACCCGCGCCACCGGGGCCGCCGAGGCGGAATCGCGCCGGGCGGAGCAACTGCGTGCGGCCCAGGGTTTCCTGCGCCGGCAGCTCGAGGGCGCGCTGGCGATGCCGGTGGAAACCCCGCGCGCCGGCGAGGAGCTGGTGGTGTTCCAGGCCGAACCCGACTTGCTGCGTTTCGTCGCTCCCATGCCGGGTTACCTCTCGCGCGGCGGCCCCTACGTGCAGACCTTCCGCATCCGCCGGGGCGCCGGTGGCCTGCGCATCGAATTCGAACACCAGCTGCTGACGCCGGAAGGCCCGGTGGAATCCGAGCGCGAGCCGGAGGTGCTGCTCGACGGCCTGGCCGAGGCGGCGTTTTCAGTGCGCACGCTCGGCGACGACGGCGAGCCGACGGAGTGGCTGGGCCAGTGGGACCAGCCCGGGCAGGTGCCGCGGCTGGTGCGGCTGCAGGCACGTTTCGCGGAGCCGCGGGCGCGTTGGCCCGAGCTGGTGGTGGCGCCGCGCCTGGGGCTGTCGCCGGTGGCCACGCCGGGTGCGATTCCCGTGGGCGGGCCGCAGGACGTGGAATCGCCGGGGGAGGAGCGCTGATGCGCGCGAACCGCGGCGCCGCGCTGCTGCTGGTGCTCTGGCTGCTGCTGCTGATGGCGGGGCTGGTGGCGGTGTTCGCCTTCAGCGCCCGCATCGAGGCGATGCAGGGCGGTGCGCTGCGCACCCAGGCGCTGGGCCGGCTGGCCGCGGAATCCGGCATCGAGGTGGCGGCGATGCGCCTGAACCAGCCCGACCCGGCCAACCGCTGGCTGCCCGACGGCCGCCCCTACGGTTTCGAATTCGAGGGCCAGCGCATCGAGCTGCGCATCGTCGACGAAAGCGCCAAGGTCGACCTCAACGCCGCCGACGTGGCGCTGCTGGCCAACCTGATGCGCGCGCTGGGCATCGAAGACACCCGCGCCCGCCAGCTGGCCGCCGTGATCCAGGACTGGCGCGACCCCGACGACCTGCTGTCGATGGAAGGCGGCGCCGAGGACCGCGACTACGCCGCCGCGCGGCGCGAACACGGCGCGAAGGACGCGCCCTTCACCACGATTTCCGAACTGCAGCAGCTGCTGGGCATGGACGAGGCCACCTACCGCCTGCTGGTGCCGCACGTGACCATCCACGCCGGCCAGCCGCGGCCCCGCCCGGATTTCGCGCAGGCGCCGGTGCTGCTGGCCCTGGGCCTGGCGCCCGACCAGGTGGCGCAGCTCTTGGCGGCCCGCGAAGCCTGGCAGCCGGGCCTGCCGCTGCCGGTGCTGCCCGGTGGCGACACCCTCGCCGTGGTCGGGTCCGGCACGTATAGTGTGGCCAGCCGCGCCGTCCGCCCGGATGGCCAGCAGGTCGAGGTCACCGCCACCCTGCGCATGGGCGCGGCGGCCGGCTTCGGCCAGCTCTACGCACCGCTGGCCTGGCGGGTAGGGGAACCCGACTGATGCCCGCTGTCGACCAACTCGCCACATCGCTCGAAACGCTCCGGCTGCGCCTGGCGCGCACGCCGTTGCCGGGCTGGGGCCGCTCCATGGCCGACGCGGCGCTGTCGCTGCTGCCGCCGCCATGGCGGCGGCTGTTCCGCGGCGAAGCCCGCCGCCTGTTCCTGGCCCGCGGCGACCAGGCGCTCTCGTTCACTGCTTCCGATGCCAACGGCGACCAGCCGCTGGGCGAGGTGCCGCTGGGCGACGCCGAGCTGCTGGCCGAATTGCACGCGCGCCTCGCGGCGTCCTCCGTGCCGGCCTGGCTGCTGCTGCCCGCCGCCGCCGTGCTGCGCCGCCGCCTGCCGCTGCCCGCCGCCGCCGAGCCGCGCCTGCGCGACGTGCTGGCGCATGAACTCGACCGCCAGACGCCCTTCAGCGCCGACCAGGTGAGCTTCCAGGGTCGGGTGGTTTCGCGCGACGCCGCCAGCCAGCAGATCCAGGCCGAACTGCTGGTGCTGCCGCGCGCGCGGCTCGAGGCCGAGATGCAGGCGCTGGGCCCGCTGGCCGCGCTGCTCGAGGGCGTGGACGTGGTGGAAGCCGACGGCCGCCGCCTCGGCCTGAACCTGCTGCCCGCCGCGCGCCGCGAAACCCGCCGCGACCCCGTGCGCCGCCTCAACGCCCTCCTGGCCGCGGTGGCCGCCGTGGCCTTGCTGGGCACGCTGGCGCTCACCCTGCACAACCGCGCCAGCGCGCTCGAGGCGCTGCGGGCCGACGTCGAAGCCGCCACCGCCGAAGCCCGCCAGGCACGCCTGGCGCGCAACCAGCTGCAGGCGAAGGTGCAGGCCGCGAACTTCCTGGCCAGCACCCGCGCCAGCCGCCCGACCATGCTCGAGCTGCTCGACGACCTGACCCGCCGCATCCCCGACGACACCGCCATCGACAAGCTCACCGTCAACGACGGCAAGCTGGTGCTGGTGGGCCAGAGCCGCGCGGCGCCCGCGCTGGTGGGCCTGCTGCAGGATTCGCCGCTGCTGGCCGAACCGGCGCTGTCGGGCGCCGTGCAGGCCGACCCGCGCAGCGGCCGCGACCGCTTCACGCTTGCCGCCACCGTGCGCGGCCAGGCCCCGGAGGGCGCCAATGACACCGGCCGCTGACCGCGCCCGCTGGCTGCTGGCCGGCGCCGCGCTGCTGGCGCTGGCGTACTTCCTGCTGCTGCACTGGTGGTGGACCGCCCCCATGCTGGCCATGGGCGACGAGATCGCGAAGCTGCGCGACGAACACCTGGCCCTGCGCATGGAGATCGCCCAGCGCCCGGCGCTGGAGCGCGAACTGGCGCGGGTGCGGGAATTCGAGGCCGGCAACGCCGGCTTCCTGCCCGAGACCAATCGCCAGCTCGCCACCGCGGCGCTGGTGCAGCGCCTGGAATCGGTGGTGGGCGCGGCCAGCCCGCAGCCGGGCCGCTGCCAGATCACCGCGCGCACGCCGTCCGACGCCCGCACCGACGAACCCTTCGTGCGCGCCAGCGTGCAGGTGCGCCTGCGCTGCGGCATGGCCGAGCTGGGCGCGGTGCTGCACGCGCTTGAAAGCGGCAGCCCGCAGCTGTTCGTGGACAACGTCGACCTGCTGGCGCGCCGCAGTTACCTGGGCACCGGCCAGGAAGACGGCGCGCTCGACGCCAGCTTCGACCTCTACGGCTACCTGCTGGCCACCCCGGAGGCGCCGCGTGATTGACCAACTGCGCCCCGCCGGCGCGCTGCTCGCGGCGCTCGCGGCTTGGTCGGTCGGCCTGCTGCTGCTGGCCCTCGCCGGCCTGGGCGCGCGCTTCGCGCCGCATCCCGACAACCCCGCCGTGGCGCCGCCGATGCCGCGCGTGGAGCTGGCGGAAGTCGGCTCGCGCCTGGGTCCGCCTTCCGATTACGCCGAGGTCGGCAACCGCCCGCTGCTCAACGCCGACCGGCGCCCCGCCGCGGTGTCCGCCGCCGGCGACACGGAGGCGCCGCTGGACTGGGTGCTCAGCGGCGTGCTGCTGGCCGGCGATTTCAAGGCCGCGCTGCTGCAATCGCCCGACGGCAGCCGTAGCCAGCGCGTGCGCGCCGGCGAGCTGGTGGAAGGCACGGCCTGGCGCCTGGTGGCGCTGGAACCGCGCCGTGCCAGCTTCGAAGGCCCGCAGGGCCGCCGCGACCTCGACCTGCGCGTTTTCGACGGCCGCGGCGAAGCCAAGCCCTCCGCGGCGCCGGCGTCCGCGCCGCGCG
>NZ_AVCH01000158.1 GCF_000747075.1 Arenimonas malthae CC-JY-1 | reverse complement strand
GTGCGCCCGGTCCCGGAGCCGGCGACCGCCGCCCCGTGCGACGCGCCGGCCGGCAGCACCGCCGTGCTCAGGCACCCGGCGCTGCTTCCCGCCGATCAGCCCAGCGCCGCGCGCAGCAGCGCTCCCAGCAATCCCTGCAGCTTGCCGGCGCGCTCGCGGTCGTAGCGTCCGGTCGCTTCGTCCATGTAGGTGGACTGCGCCAGCTCGAGCTGGATCGCTTCCACGCCCTCCGAAGGCCGGCCGTAATGGCGCGTGATGTAGCCGCCCTTGAAGCGGCCGTTGCACACGTGCGTGTAGTCGCCCTGCCCCGCCAGCACCGCCTCCAGCCGCGCCTGCGTGGCGGGTGAACAACTGGCGCCGCCGGCGGTGCCCAGGTTGAGGTCGGGAAGCCGCCCCTCGAACAGGAAAGGCACCACGCTGCGGATCGAGTGCCCTTCCCACAGCAGGGCGCGGCCGTGCGCCTGCTTCAGCCGCGCCAGTTCGCCAGCCAGCGCGTCGTGGTAGGGCCGCCAGTAACGCTGCACGCGCGCGGCCACTTCGTCCGGACCAGGGGCCTGGCCCTCGACATAGACCGGGTCGCCGCTGAAGCGCACCGCCGGGCAGAGGCCGGTGGTGTTCTGGCCGGGATAGAGCGACACGTCGTCGGGCGGCCGGTTGAGGTCCACCACGTAGCGCGAATACTGCGGCACCAGCACCGAGGCGCCCAGGCCGCGCGCGAAGTCGTAGAGGCGGCTGACGAACCAGTCGGTGTCGGGCACGCCGCGGGCGGCGTCGGTGACGCGCGCGGCGATCTCCTCGGGCAGCGCGATGCCGTCGTGCGGCAGGCTGATGAGCAGCGGCAGCGTGCCGCGGTGCAGCGTGTAGACGTCGTCCATGGCCCGAGTCTAGCCGGCGAAGCGGGCCGGCGCGTACGGCGCCGGGTCGATCGCCGTGGCGCGGCCGGTGACCAGGTCGGCCAGCAGGCGGCCGGTGCCGGCGCTCATGCCCATGCCCATCATGCCGTGGCCAGTGGCCAGGAACAGGTTGTTGAAGCCGGGCGCGCGGCCCAGCAGCGGCAGGTCGTCCCAGGTCATGGGGCGCCAGCCGCACCACTCCTCGCGCTTGGCGGGGCCCACGGGTTCGAGCAGGTACTCGCCGGCGCCGCGTTCGAGCGCGTCGAGCCGCGCGCGGTTGAGGCTGTCGTCGTAGCCGCTGAATTCCATGGTGCTGCCCAGCCGGTAGCCGTCGCCCCAGGTGGTGACGCAGACGCTGCGCTCCTTGAGCACCAGCGGCCGGCGCGGCGGCGCGGCCGGCCGGTCGTAGGTGATCGAGTAGCCCTTGCCCGGCTGGATCGGGATCTGCAGCCGCAGCATCTGGGCGAACTCCGTCGACCACGCGCCCAGCGCCATCACCACGCGCGCGCCGGTGCGGCGGCCCTCGCTGGTCTGCACCGCCTCGATGCCGTTGCGGCCGCGCTCGAGGCCGGTGACACGCACGCCCTCCTCGATCACGCCGCCCCCGGCGCGCACGATGCGCGCCAGTTCGGCGGTGTAGCGGTCGGGGCGCAGCTGCGCGTCGCCCGGGAAAAACACCGAGCCGGCCATGCCCGGCCGCAGCGCCGGTTCGTCGGCGGCCAGCGCGGCGGCGTCGAGCACGCGGGCGGGAATGCCCAGCTCCTCGAGCAGCGGCAGGTCGCGGCGCTGTTTTTCCAGCGCGCGTTCGCTGCGGAAGACGTAGTGCAGGCCGCCGGCTTCGAAGCCGCAGTCCAGGTCGTGGCCGTAGACGAGGTCTTCGACCAGCGCCCGCGAATACTTCAGCAGCGCGCCCTTGGCCAGGCCGCTTTCGCGCCAGTCGCGGCGGTTGCAGCGGCCGGCCACCTTCGCCAGCCAGCGCATCAGCGCCGGGTCCCAGCGCGGCTTCACGTACAGCGGCGCCGAGGGGCTGAGCATCCAGCGCAGCGCCTGCCCCACCATGCCGGGCGCCGCCAGCGGCGCGGCGTGGCTGGGCGTGAGCGTGCCGCAGTTGCCCCAGGACGTGGCGGCGCCGACGCGCCCGGCTTCGAGCACGCGCACCGAGCGTCCTTCGGCCAGCAGGTAATGGGCGCAGGCCAGGCCGATCACGCCGCCGCCGAGGACCAGCACATCCGCATCTTGGCTCATGGCGCGATTCTACCCGGCGGCCGCGCCGGCGGCGTGGCTCAGCGCCGAATCGGCGGCCGCTGGCCGTAGGTGGCCGCGCGCCACAGCCATTCGGCCGGGCCGAAGCGGAAGCGCGCCATCCACCAGTGGCTCAGCGCCACCTGCAGGCCGAAGAAGGCCAGCACCAGCAGCGGCTGCCAGGCGCGCGGCAACTGGTCGAAGTAACCCAGGCCGTAGCCGAAGAAGATCCCGGTCATCACCAGCGACTGCAGCAGGTAGTTGCTGAGCGCCATGCGCCCGGCCGGCGCCAGCAGGTTCAGGCCACCGGCGGTGGCGGGGCATTCCAGCCCGCGGACCACCCAGCCCAGGTAACCCAGGGCCATCACCGCGCCGCCCAGCATCTGCAGCACCTGGGCCGTGGACGCGCGCAGGTCCAGGCGCCCGAAATCCAGGGTCGGCTCGAGCCAGAACGAGGCCAGCACCATGGCCAGGCCCACCGGCAGCGCCACCCAGCGCAGCCGCCAGTGCAGGCGCGCGAATTCGCCGGGGCGCGCGATGGCGCCGCTGCGCGCGAACCAGGCGCCCACCAGGAACAGGCCCAGGATGAAGGCGCCGTAGATCAGGATGAAGCCGATCATGCTGGTGAAGTCGTGCAGCCGCTGCACGGTGGCCTCGGCGTAGGTGCCGCTGCCGTAGGCCTGGCGCTGCGCGTCCACTTCCGCCGCCATCTGCACCGCCTGCTGCGCCATGGCCTGGTCGAAACCGGCGCGGGAGGCTTCCGGCATGGCCTGCATGGCGCTGCCCAGCAGCCCGAGCGACAGCGTCAGCACGACCGGCACCAGCATCAGCGCGATGCCCCACTTGGGCAGCCGCGACTGCGGCGTGCGCCGGAAGAACAGCAGCAGCACGAAGCCCATCAGCGCGTAGGTGACCAGGATGTCGCCCGACCACACCAGCAGCGCATGCGCCAGGCCGATGCCCAGCAGCGCCAGCACCCGGCGCAGGTAAAGGGCGAAGAACGGCCGCTCCGCCGCCTCGGCGCGCATCAGCATGACGGCGAAGCCCATGCCGAACAGCATCGAGAACAGGGGGTAGAACTTGCCCTGCACCAGCAGGTAGATGGCGCCGTCCACCCAGCGGTCGGCGCCGGCGAGCTGCGGGTCGAGGCCGGTCATCGAGGCCATCAGCGGCCCCGCCATGCCCTCGATGTTCATCAGCAGGATGCCCAGCAGGGCGAAGCCACGGACGACGTCCAGGGCCTGGATGCGGTCGGCGCCGGTGACCGGCGCCAGCGAAACCTGTTCGTTCATGGCTCGGGGCCTCCCCGCCCCGGCGCCACTTTACCTAATTCAGTGCTGCACGCCGCCATCGCCGTGCACGTGGCCGTGCTCGATCTCGACCGGCTCGGCCGCGCGCACGCCCACCACGTCCACCTGGAACTGCAGGGTCTTGCCGGCCATCGGGTGGTTCAGGTCCACGTCCACCACGGTGGCGCCCACCTTCACCACGGTGACCGCGCGCGGGCCCATGGAGGTGTTGATGATGACCTGCTGGCCGGGCTTGAGGCGGGTCTCGCGGATGTGCTTCTTGGGCACGCGCTGCACGAAGCCCTCGCGGCGCTCGCCGTAGGCCTCTTCCGGGCCGACGGTCACTTCGAAGCTGTCGCCCTCGGACTTGTCCAGCAGCGCGGCCTCGAGGCCCGGGATGATGTTGCCGTGGCCGACCAGGATGGCCAGCGGCTCGCGGTCCTTCGAGGTCTCGATGGCCGGCTGGCCCGGCTCGGAGACGGTGTAGTGGAAGCGGACGACGTGGTTCTTCTCGATCTTCATGGGGATTCCGTGGAGGGGCCGGTGACGCGACCGGCGGGATGGGGCACACTCGGCCCGTGACAGCGAGCGCGCATTATCCCGGCCACCCCCGCCCGGCGCCAGTTCCCCGGGCCAGGGCCGTCCTTCCCCTGCTGCTGGCGCTGCTGGCCGCCTGTTCCTCCAGCCCCGAACGCCCCGCCGCCACGGCCGCGGCGCCGCGCGCGGTGCAGGTGGTGGACGTGGCGCCCGACGACCCGCTGCGCGCCAACGACGTGCTGATGCGCGCGCTCGGCCTGGTCGGCACGCCCTACCGCTGGGGCGGCAACACGCCCGACGGCGGCTTCGACTGCAGCGGCCTGGTGGGTTACGTGTTCCTGGACGCGGCGAAGGTCTACCTGCCGCGCACCACCCGCGAGATCGCGAAGGTCGAGGCCCGCACGCCGCCGCGCGACCGCCTGGCGCCGGGCGACCTGGTGCTGTTCGGGCAGCGCGGCGCGATCTTCCACGTGGGCATCTACGTCGGCGAGGGTCGCTTCGTGCACGCGCCCAGCACCGGCGGCACCGTGCGCCTGGACCGCCTCGACGGGCCCTACTGGGGCCGGCACTACGCCGGCGCCCGCCGCGTGCTCGACTAGGGCGCGGGCGGCTCCGGCCGCAGCCACAGCCAGGTACCCACCACCGCCATGATCGCGGTGCCGACGGCGGCCATCCACCATTTCGGCGCGGTGGCGAACATCAGCAGGCTGCTGGCGGCCATGGTGCCGATGGCCCACTGCTTGGCGCGCCGGTTGACCGAACCGGTGGCCTGCCAGTCGCGGATCATCGGGCCATACACGCGGTGCGCCAGCAGCCAGTCGTGCAGGTGCCGCGAACCGCGCGCAGCCGCGAACGCCGACAGCAGCACGAAGGGCGTGGTGGGCAGGCCCGGCACGAAGATGCCGACGATGCCCAGCGCCAGCGCGGCATAGGCCAGCAGCAGCCACATCCAGCGGCGGACGTGGACCAGCGGGCTCATCCTGCGGGCGCGGCCTCGGCCTTGGCCGCCGCGGCGATCACGGCCTCGCGCACGCGGCGCCGGCGCATCCGGGCGTGCAGGCGTTCGCGGGCGCGGGCCAGGTCGCGGGCATTGGCGATGCGTTCGTCGCCGCCGGCGGCCTCGGCCTGGGCGCGGCGCGCGGCGCAGAAGTCGGCATAGGCCGCCACCACGTGGCGGATCCGGCGCAGCAGCAGCTCGAGCATGATGGCGTCGTCGAGCAGGCCGATCACGGCCACGTCGTCGGGAATCAGGTCCTCGGGGTCGCTGAAGTAGGCCAGCAGCTTCAGCACCTCGCCGCGCTCGACCTGCGGCAGGGCCCAGGCCTCGTCCTCGAGCATGTCCACCAGCCGCGCCACTTCCTGCATGCGGCGGCGGATGTAGCCCGGCGCGCAGTCGATGGGCAGGGTCTCCAGGCCATGGCGGGCGGCGGCCACGATGTCGCACTCGTCGGCGCTGGCCACGCGCCGGTCGGCCCGCTCCAGGGCCTCGTGGAAGCGCTCGATGTCGCTGGGCTCGAGTTCGAAGGTGATGCGCATGGCCGCCATCGTACGCCAGCCTGAACACGATATTCACGCCGCCTTCGCGCCGGCTGGCCGCGGGGGCGGGTTTCGCGTAGAGTGCACGGCGTTTGCTGCACCGGCTGACCGTTTTCCCCCGGTATGCCCCGCCGCCAGGCCCCGAGCCCCGCTCCCGTCCTGCGCCAGGCCCCACTCCGCACGCCTTTCGCTGCGCAAACCCGCCAGGCCCATCCGGCCCTGGCGTCAAAACAGAAGCACTACTCGCAGCGCGGTTTCAGGGAACGCTCCGGGTTACACAACGGAGCACAACCATGTCTTTCGAAACCCTCGGGCTCGCGCCCGAGCTCGTCCGCGCGCTGTCGGACGTCGGCTACACCACCTCCACCCCGATCCAGGCCGAAGCCATTCCGCTGGCCCTGGCCGGCCATGACCTGATGGGCGGCGCCCAGACCGGCACCGGCAAGACCGCCGCCTTCGCCCTGCCCCTGCTGCACCGCCTGGCCCAGGCCGGCCCGCAGCGCGGCCCGCGCAAGCCGCGCGCGCTGGTGCTGGTGCCCACCCGCGAACTGGCCGTGCAGGTCAGCGACAGCCTGCGCGCCTACGGCAAGCACCTGCGCCTGAGCACCGCCACCGTCTACGGCGGCGCCGGCATGCAGCCCCAGGTCGACGCCCTGCGCCGCGGCGTGGACGTGCTGGTGGCCTGCCCGGGCCGCCTGATCGACCACCTGCAGCAGCGCACCGCCGACCTGTCCGCGGTCGAGGTGCTGGTGCTCGACGAAGCCGACCGCATGCTCGACATGGGCTTCCTGCCCGCCATCAAGCGCGTGCTCGCCAAGGTGCCGCCGCAGCGCCAGACCATGCTGTTCTCGGCCACCTTCGAGGACGCCATCAAGAAGCTGGCGATGGAATTCCTGCGCGACCCGCGCGAGGTCCAGGTGACCGTGCGCAACGCCGTGGCCACCAGCGTCACCCACGTGGTGCACCCGGTGGACGCCTCGCGCAAGAAGGACCTGCTGATCGAAATCCTGAGCAAGCGCTACCAGGACCAGATCCTGGTGTTCGGCCGCACCAAGCACGGCTGCAACCGCCTGGCCGAGCAGATCGAAAAGGCCGGCATCAACGCCGTCGCCATCCACGGCAACAAGAGCCAGGGCCAGCGCCTGAAGGCCCTGCGCGACTTCAAGTCGGGCCAGGCCCGCGTGCTCGTGGCCACCGACGTCGCCGCCCGCGGCCTCGACATCCCGCTGCTGCCGCTGGTGATCAACTTCGACCTGCCGATGGTGGCCGAGGACTACGTGCACCGCATCGGCCGCACCGGCCGCGCCGGCGCCAGCGGCGAAGCCGTGTCGCTGGTGGGCACCGACGAAGGCGGCCTGCTGCGCGCCATCCAGCGCCTGCTCAAGGCCGACATCGCCCTGGTCGAGGTCGAAGGCTTCGTGCCCAGCCGCGGCATCCGCATGGGCAACGACAACGCCTCCAACGGCCGCCCGGCGGGCAACCGCCCGCCGCGCCGCGACGGCGACCCGCGCCAGGGTCGTCGCCCGCACGCCGGTGGCGGCGAGCGCCACGCGCATGCCGGCCCGAAGGGCACCGGCGGCCGCGGCGGCGAGCGTCGTCGCGAAGGCGCCGTCGCGCGCTGACGCCCGCCTGCCAATGCAAAACAAGAAGGCCGCCCTCCGGGGCGGCCTTTTTTTAGGTCGCGCCGCTGTCCCGGCGCCGCCGCTCAGGCCGCCCGCGAACCGCGCACGCTCAGCCAGGCCCCGAGCAGCAGCAGCGCCACCGCCACCGCCTGGGTCCAGTGCGGCTGGGCCCGGCCGAAAGCCAGCAGCAGCCCGGTGGACAGCAGCGGCGCCGCGTAGGAAAGCGTGCCGAGCAGGGCGATGTCGCCGCGCTTGGTGCCGATGTCCCAGAGCCAGAAGGCGATACCCGTAGGCCCCAAACCGAGCGCAAGGATGGCCAGCCACTGCAGCGCCGTCGGCGCCACCGTGGTTTCAAACGCCAGGTGCGCGCCGCCGCCCAGCAGGCCCACCGCCAGGCAGGCGCCGGCCATGGCGCTGCTGGGCACGGCCTCGAACCGGCGGTTGAGCACCGAGTAGAGCGCCCAGATCACCGCCGCGCCGATGGCAGCGAGGTAACCCGCGAGGTGCGCCGGCGACAGGTCGAGGCGGCCGCCGCGCAGCACCAGCAGCGCCGCCGCAGCCAGGCCCAGCAGGGTGCCCAGCCACTGCCCCGCGCGCACCCGCGTCCCGCCCAGCAGCGCGGCGAACACCACGATCAGCAGCGGCCACAGGTAGTTGAGCAGGTTCGCTTCCACCACCGGCGCGCGCTTGAGCGCCAGGAAGAACAGCGCGTGGTAGCCAAACAACGCGCCGATGCACAGCGCTCCCGCCGCCGCCGGTTGCCGCAGCGCCGCCAGCCCGGGCCCGCCCGGCCGCAGCAGCACGGCCACGCCGGCCAAGCCGGCCACGCCGAAGCCCAGCGCCAGCAGCTGGAAAGGCGGGATGCCGCCGGTGGCGGTGGTCAGCACCGCCAGCGAGGACCACAGCAGCACGGCGGCGAAACCCGCCGCGGTGGCGCGCGAGCGCGAGGTCATCAGCGCGGGTCCCCGGCCTCCAGGCCCACGTTGCTCGGCGCGGCGTCGTACACCGCCTGGTCGAGCAGGCCGCTTTCCTTCGCCACCAGCACGGGCACCAGCACCTGGCCGGTGACGTTGGTCATGGTGCGCATCATGTCGAGCACGCGGTCGATCGCCAGCAGGTAGCCCAGGCCCTCCAGCGGCAGGCCGGCGGCGCTGAGCACCACCGTGGCCATCACCACCGCGGTGCCGGGCACGCCCGCGGTGCCGAAGCTGCCCAGCACCGAGGCCAGCAGGATCACGAAGTACTGCGCGGCGCTGAGCTCGATGCCGAAGTACTGGGCGACGAACAGCGAGGTGAGCGCCGGGTAGATGGCGCCGCAGCCGTCCATCTTGATGCTGGCGCCCAGGGGCACTGCGAACGCGGCGTATTCCTGCCGCACGCCCAGGTTGTGCACGGCCGCGCGCAGCGACACCGGCAGCGCGCCGAAGCTGGAGGCCGTGGCGAAGGCCACCTGCATCGCCGGCGCCGCGCCGCGGAAGAACTTCAGCGGGTTCAGCCCGTGCGCCAGCAGCAGGCCGCCGTAGACGAGGACGATGTGCAGCGCGCAGGCCAGGAAGATCGCCGCCACGAAGCCGCCCAGCGGCAGCAGCCGCTCGAAGCCGTAGGTGCCCACCAGCGCCGCGATCAGGCCGAAGGTGCCCAGCGGCGTGAACTCGAGCACGAAGCGCGTGACCTGGATCATCGTGTCGCTGGCTTCGGCGGCCAGCGCGCGCAGCTTCGCGGTCTTCTCGCCCAGCTTCACCAGCGCGAAGCCCAGCAGGCCGGCGAAGAAGATGACCTGCAGGATGCGGCCCTCGGCCAGCGCCGCGAACGGGTTGGCCGGCACCACGTCCAGCAGCACCTGCACCGGGCCGGGCACTTCGCGCACCTGGTAGTCGACGGCCATGGCCAGTTCGCCCACGCCCTCGCCGGGCTTGAGCAGCAGGCCCACGCCCAGGCCCACGCCCACCGCCAGCGCCGCGGTGATGGCGAACCACAGGAAGGTGCGCCCGCCCAGCGCCGCGATGGAACGCTGCCCGGCCAGGCCGGAGACGGCATTGATGACCGCGAAGAACACCAGCGGCGTCGCGATCATCTTGATCAGGGTGACGTAGAGCGTGCCCAGCGGCTGGAACCAGGTGGCCGCGGCCCCGCCCAGGGCCCAGCCGGCCAGTGCGCCCAGCGCGAAGCCGGCCAGCACGCGCTGCCAGAACGGGATGCGGAACCAGGCGGACACCAGGGCCATGGGGGTACTCGGGGAGGAACGAAGGCCGACGATAGCCGCCCCGGCCCCACCGGTCACGCCCTTCGTCACCGGCGGAAACACACCGTTGCGTGATAATGCCGGCCTGCCCCGGAGACCCCATGACCCTGATCCTGTTCCTGGCCGGCCTGGCCCTGCTGATCGTCGGCGCCGACGTGCTCGTCCGAGGCGCCTCCCGCCTCTCCCTGCGCCTGGGCATCGCCCCGCTGGTGGTCGGCCTGACCGTGGTGGCCTTCGGCACCAGCGCGCCCGAACTGGCCATTTCGGTGAAGGCCGCGCTCGACGGCCACACCGACCTGGCCCTGGGCAACGTGGTGGGCAGCAACATCTTCAACGTGCTCTTCATCCTGGGCATCTCGGCCCTGCTGGCGCCGCTGGTGGTGGACCGCCAGCTGGTGCGGCAGGAAGTGCCGATCCTGGTGGGCCTGTCCCTGCTGGTGGCGTGGATGGCCTTCGACCTGCGGCTCTCGCGCGCCGAAGGCCTGCTGCTGGTCGCGCTGCTGGTGGCCTACACGGTGCTGCTGTACCGCCAGGGCACGCGGGCGGCGCCGGCCGAGGTGGCCGACACGCTGGTGACCGAGCCGCCGTCGCGCTGGCTCTCGCGGCTGCCGGTGCAACTGGTGCTGATCGTGGTGGGCCTGGCGATGCTGGTGGTCGGCTCGCGCTGGCTGGTCGAGGCCGCCACGGTGTTCGCCACGATGCTGGGCGTGAGCCCGCTGGTGATCGGCCTGACCATCGTGGCCGCCGGCACCTCGCTGCCGGAAGTGGCCACCTCGGTCATCGCCGCGCTGCGCGGCGAGCGCGAGATCGCCGTCGGCAACGTGCTCGGCAGCTGCATCTTCAACCTGGTGTGCGTGCTGGGCTTCAGCGCCGTGGTGGCGAAGGGCGGGCTGTCGGTGCCCGGCCCGCTGCTGGCCTTCGACCTGCCGGTGATGGTGGCGGTGTCGGTGGCCTGCCTGCCGGTGCTGTTCACCGGCCACCTGGTGGCGCGCTGGGAAGGCGCGCTGTTCCTGGCCTACTACGTCTTCTACACCGCCTACCTGGTGCTCTACGCCCAGGAACACGACGCGCTGGACGAATTCTCTCTGGTGATGCGCACGGTGGTGATCCCGCTTACCGTGCTCACGCTGGCCGTGGTCGCCTGGCGCGAATTGCGCGCCAGGCGCCTTGCCTGAACTTCAGAACGGCTTGAAGTAAACCAGCCAAAGCACCGGGATCGCCAGCAGCAGCGGCACTTCGTTGAACCAGCGCAGCGCCGTCGGCGACGGCAGCGACGCGCTGCTGCCCGCGCGCTTGATCCAGCGCCCGGTGAAAATGAAGTGCGCCAGCATCAGCGCCACCAGGGTGAGCTTGGCGTGCACCCAGCCGCCGCTGCGGTCGAAGTGCAGCCACAGGGTCAGGCCCAGCAGCAGGGCGAACCCGAACATCACGTGGCCGAAGCGGTACAGGCGCCGGCCCATCAGCGCCAGCCGGTCGCGCACGGCCGGCTCGGCGCCCGCCTCGGCCAGGTTCACCAGGATGCGCGGCAGGTAGAACACGGTCGCCATCCAGGAAATCACGAACAGCACGTGGAAGAGCTTGGTCCAGAGGTACATGGGAAGTCCTTTTCGGGGCCGCGTCAGCGGCAGTTGGGCTTGCGGCCCGCGGCGCGGGCCTGGTCGTAGGCGGGCTTGAGCCCCGGCGCCGCGGCACGCAGCGACGCGATGCGCTGCTGCGGGTCGGGATGGGTGGACAACCAGGTGGGTGCGCGGCCACCGCCGGAGGCGCGGATCATGTTCTCCCACAGCGTGGCGGCGGCCTCGGGCCGGAAGCCGGCCTGGGCCATGTAGCGCTGGCCGAGCACGTCGGCCTCGCTTTCGTGCTTGCGCGAGAACGGCAGCAGCACGCCGGCCTGGGCGCCCACGCCGAGCAGGCCCAGCAGCTGGCGGCGCTCGCCGCCGGTGGCCGAATCGAGCACGCGCAGCGCGGTGTCGGCGGCGAACTGCTGCGAAACGCGCTCGGCGGCGTGGCGCGAGATGACGTGGCCCAGCTCGTGGCCGACCACCGCGGCCAGCTGGTCCTGGTCGGTGGCGACCTTGAGCAGCCCGGTGTGCACGCCGACCTTGCCGCCGGGCAGCGCGAAGGCGTTGGGCGTGTCGTCGGCGATCAGCACCACCTCCCAGGCCTGGCGCCGGGCGGATTCGGGCAGCACCGCCACCAGGGCGTCGGCGACGCAGCGCACGTAGCGCGTCTTCGCGGGGTCGTTGGCCAGCTTGCCGCCCGCCTTGATCTGGTCGAAGGCGCTGGCGCCCAGCTTGTCCATGTCGCCGTCACTCACCAGGATCAGCTGGGAGCGCCCGGACGGGGCGGTGGCGCAGGCGGCCAGCAGCAGGCCGGCCAGGGCGGTCGTGAGGCTCGTGCGGATGGCGCGCATCGTCGTTCTCCTCGGCTCGCGGGGCCCCCATGATTCCGGCATCGGGCCGGGGCCGCAATACCGTTCGGGTTCAGGCGCTTGCGGCCGTTCTGCGGTACAATCGCGGCGTCTCCTTCGTGTCCGTGGTGTGCCGGCATGCGAAGCGCCCCGAATTCCACCGGAACTCCCATGACCGACCCCACGAACGTGGCGCCGAACGCGCCCCTGCTTTTCCGCGACCTCGACCTCGGCGAGCCCCTGCTCAAGGCCCTGTCCGACGTCGGCTACGAGTCGCCCTCGCCCATCCAGGCCGCGACCATCCCGCACCTGCTGGCCGGCAAGGACGTGCTGGGCCAGGCCCAGACCGGCACCGGCAAGACCGCCGCCTTCGCGCTGCCGCTGCTGGCGCGGCTGGACCCGGCGGTGAACTCGCCGCAGGCCCTGGTGCTCTGCCCCACCCGCGAACTGGGCATCCAGGTGGCCGAGGCCTTCCAGAAGTACGCCGCGCACCTGCCCGGCTTCCGCGTGCTGCCGATCTACGGCGGCCAGGGCTACGGCCCGCAGCTGCAGGCGCTGCGCCGCGGCGTGCACGTGGTGGTGGGCACCCCGGGCCGCATCATCGACCACCTCGACAAGGGCTCGCTCGACCTCTCGCACCTGCGCACCCTGGTGCTGGACGAAGCCGACGAAATGCTGCGCATGGGCTTCATCGACGACGTCGAGGCCATCCTCAAGAAGATGCCGGCGGTGCGCCAGACCGCGCTGTTCTCGGCCACCATGCCGCATGCCATCCGCCGCATCGCCCAGACCTACCTCAAGGACCCGGTCGAGGTCACGATCGAGGCCAAGACCCGCACCGCCGACAACATCCGCCAGCGCAGCTGGGAAGTCAGCGGCCTGCACAAGCTCGACGCGCTCACCCGCATCCTCGAGGCCGAGCCCTTCGACGCCATGATCGTCTTCGCCCGCACCAAGCAGGCCACCGACGAACTGGCCGAGAAGCTGCAGGCGCGAGGTTTCTCCGCCGCCGCCATCAACGGCGACGTGGCGCAGGCGCAGCGCGAACGCACCATCGAACAGCTCAAGACCGGCAAGATCGACATCCTGGTGGCCACCGACGTGGCCGCCCGCGGCCTGGACGTGGACCGCATCAGCCACGTCGTGAACTACGACGTGCCCTACGACACCGAAAGCTACGTGCACCGCATCGGCCGCACCGGCCGCGCCGGCCGCAGCGGCGAAGCCATCCTGTTCATCGCCCCGCGCGAGCGCAGCATGCTGCGCGCCATCGAGCGCGCCACCCGGCAGCCGATCACGCCGATGGAGCTGCCCACCGTGGCCGCGGTCAACGACGTGCGCATCGCCAAGTTCAAGCAGCAGATCACCGACACGCTGGCCTCGGGCGAGCTGGCCGAGTTCCGCAAGCTGATCGAGGACTACGAGCGCGAGATGAACGTGCCGGCCATCGAGATCGCCACCGCCCTGGCCAAGCTGGCCCGCGGCGACGTGCCGCTGCTGATGGAGCCGCCGAAGTTCGAGGCCAAGAAGCGCGCCTTCGACCGCGACGTGCAGGCCGCCACCGACAAGTTCGCCAAGCCCTCGCGCTTCGAGCGCGGCGACCGCCCGGAACGCGGCGAGCGTCCCGAGCGCCCCGCCTTCCCGAAGAAGGTGCGCGAGCCGCGCACGCCCGACGAAGGCAAGGCGACCTTCCGCATCGAAGTGGGCTACGACCACGGCGTGAAGCCCGGCAACATCGTCGGCGCCATCGCCAACGAGGCCGGCCTGGACGCCAAGCACATCGGCCGCATCGAGATCTTCGAGGACCACACGCTGCTCGACCTGCCCGACGGCATGCCGCCCGACGTGATGGCCCACCTCAAGACCGTCTGGTGCGCCGGCCAGCAGCTGCGCATCACGCGCGACGGCGAGGCGCCGGACACCGCCGGCAAGGTGCCGGGCAAGAAGCCCTTCGGCGGCAAGAAGCCGTTCGGCCCGAAGAAGGACTTCGGCGACCGCAAGCCCTTCGGCGCGAAGAAGCCCTTCGCCGGCAAGAAGCCGCACCGCAAGGGCCCGCGCCCCGAATAAGGCGCCTCAGGGCGCCAGCGGCAGGGCGCCCAGGGTCTTCTCCAGCAGCGGCAGGTGCGGGCGCAGCAGCGCCGCGTTGTGCCGCGCGGCCGCCATGGCCTGCTCGTCGCGCGGGTCGGGCGCGCCCATCGCCGGCAGGCCGGGCAAGTCCGGCGTGGCCGGCAGCTCCACCAGCAGCGGCAGCGCCGCCAGCGCCTGGCGTCGCACCCAGGCGTATTCCTCGCGCGACATGCCCACTTCGTTCACGCCCTTGGCCTGGGCCATGCGCCAGCGCGAGAGCAGGCCCGAGAGCTCCTGGTAGGCCTTGCCGACGTCCCCGAGCGAAGGCTCGGCGCTGCCGCCGGCGCGCTCCGCGGCCGCGGCCTGGGCGCGCCTGCCCATCAGCGCGAGGTCGCCGCCCATCTCCCGCGCCACCACCGACTGCACGCGCACGAAGGCGTCCACCTGCGCGGGCGTCAGCTTGCCGTCGGCCGGTGCGGCGAAGGCCGCCTGGTTGACGATGTCGTCGCCGAGGTCCACGGCGCTGGCCCACTCGCGCGCGCCCTCGACCAGCCCGCCGCCGGCCTGCCACATGGGCTTGAGCACGAACTGCCAGGCCAGGCCCGCGGCCACCACCGCCAGCAGCAGCACCACCAGGCAGCCCGTGAGCAGTTTCTTCGCGGCCATGTCCTTCCCCTTGCGTGTGGGCCCGAGGATAGTCGGCCACCCGCGCAGCCGCTACAGTCCGCGCCATGGAAACGGATGTGCTGGTGATCGGCGGCGGTGCCGCCGGGCTGATGTGCGCGCTCACGGCGGGGCGCCGCGGCCGCCGCGTGCGCGTGCTCGAGCACGCCAACCGCTGCGGCAAGAAGATCCTGATGTCGGGCGGCGGACGCTGCAATTTCACCAACACCGGCACCACGCCGGCGAATTTCCTCTCGGCCAACCCGCATTTCTGCAAGTCGGCGCTGGCGCGCTACCGGCCGGAGCATTTCATCGCCATGGTGGAGGCGCACGGCATCGCGTACCACGAGAAGGAACTGGGCCAGCTGTTCTGCGACGACTCATCGAAGCAGATCGTGGCCATGCTGCTGGCCGAGTGCGCCGACGCCGGCGTGCAGGTCGACACCTCGTGCAGCATCGAAGCCGTCGAGGCCCTGCCCGGCGGCGGCTACCAGCTGCGCACCACGCGCGGGACGATGCGCGCGCCCTCGCTGGTGGTGGCCACCGGCGGGCTGTCCATCCCGGCCATGGGCGCCACCGGCTTCGGCTACGAACTGGCGCGCCAGTTCGGCCACGCGGTGCTGCCCACGCGCGCCGGGCTGGTGCCGCTGACGCTCAGCGGCAAGCACCAGGAACACTACGCCGACCTCGCCGGCGTGGCCTTCCACGTCTCGGCGCGCTGCGGCAAGGCGCGCTTCGACAACGCCATGCTCATCACCCACCGCGGCCTGAGCGGCCCGGCCATCCTGCAGATCTCGAACTACTGGGAGCCGGGCAAGGAGCTGCTGCTCGACCTGCTGCCCGAACTCGACATCGAGGCCTTCCTGCTCGAACGCCAGCGCGCCCAGCCCGCCGCCGAACTGCGCACGGTGCTGGCCGACGTGCTGCCGCGGCGTTTCGCCGAGCGGCTGTGCGAGACCTGGTTCCCCAGCAAGCCGATGCGCCAGTTCACCCACCGCCAGCTGCCCGACCTGGCCCGCCAGCTCGCGCACTGGCCGATCGTGGCCAGCGGCACCGAGGGCTACCGCACCGCGGAAGTGACGCTTGGCGGCGTGGACACCGACGGCGTGTCGTCGGCCAGCATGGAATCGAAGCACTGCCCGGGCCTTTATTTCGTCGGCGAAGTGCTGGACGTGACCGGCTGGCTGGGCGGCTACAACTTCCAGTGGGCCTGGGCCAGCGGCCACGCCGCCGGCAGCGCCGCCTGAGGGCGCGCCGCGCCGCCTTTTCGCGCTATTTTTGCCGGGCCCCTGCCCCCCCCGGAGTGACGCCATGACCCGCCCGACGCGCCGTGCCATCCTGCCCGCCCTCGTCCTGCTGGGCCTCTCCGGCAGCCTCGCCCACGCCGGCGAGCAGGCCATCATCGTGCTCGACGCCTCGGGCTCGATGTGGGGCCAGATCGGCGGCAAGCCCAAGCTCGAGATCGCCCGCGAAACCCTGGCCACGGTGCTGCGCGACACGCCGCCGGACATGGCCCTAGGCCTGGTCGCCTACGGCCACCGCGAGAAGGGCAACTGCGGCGACATCGAGCTGGTGGTGCCGGTGCGCACCGGCAACGCCGCTGGCATCGCCAGCGCCGCCGCCGGGATGAAATTCCTGGGCATGACGCCGCTCTCCGACGCCGTCGCCCGCGCCGCCACCGAGCTGCGCTATACGGAGAAGAAGGCCACCGTCATCCTGATCACCGATGGCCTGGAAACCTGCAAGGCCGACCCCTGCGCGCTGGGCAAGGAGCTCGAGTCCGCCGGCGTGGACTTCACCGCGCACGTGGTCGGCTTCGGCCTGAGCGCCGAGGAAGGCAGGCAGGTGGCCTGCCTGGCCGAGAACACGGGCGGGCGCTACCTCGCCGCCAACGACGCCGCCGCGCTGGCCGCGGCACTCACCGAAACCGTGGTCGAGGCGCCGCCCGCGCCGCCCCTGCCCGAAGCCAGCCTGCAGGCGCCCGATGCGGTGCCGATGTCCTCGCGTTTCGAGGTGTCCTGGACCGGACCGTCCGACCGCTACGACGAAGTGCAGGTGTTCGACCCGGCCGGCAACGGCGGGCGCGGCAAGGTGGTCGACAACCAACGCGTCCTCGACGACCGGCGCGCCGGCGACCGCCGCGTGGAGCTGGTGGCGCCGGCCACGCCGGGCGCCTACGTGCTGCGCTACTACCACGGCGCGCAGGCGCGGGTGATCGCCACCCGCCCCGTGGCCGTCACCGAAGCCGAAGTCGCACTGCACGCGCCGGACGAGGTGGCCATCGCCTCCGCCATCGTGGTTGGCTGGAGCGGCCCCGGCGCGCGCTACGACGAGGTCCAGGTGTTCGACCCGGCCGGCAACGGCGGGCGCGGCACGGTGGTTGACAACAAGCGCGTCATGGACGGACCGGGGGCCGCCCGCCGCGAGGTCACCGTCAACGCCCCGGCCACGCCCGGCGACTACCAGCTGCGCTACTACAACGGTGACAACGCCCAGGTGCTGCTCACGCGCCCGCTGAAGGTGGTGGCGGCCGAAGTCGCGCTCGCCGCGCCGGATGGCGTGCCGGCCGCGTCCTCCTTCAGCGTCGGCTGGACCGGCCCGGGCGCGCGCTACGACGAGGTCCAGGTCTTCGACCCGGCCGGCAATGGCGGCCGCGGGAAAGTGGTGGACCGCAAGCGCGTGGGCGACGGCCCCGGCACGGCCCGCCGCGAGGTGACGCTGGTGGCCCCGGCCACGGCCGGTGCCTATCGGCTGCGGTACTACAACGGCGACAACGCCTCGGTGCTGTTCGAGCGCCCGCTGGCGGTCACCGCCATCGAGGTGCGCCTGGACGCCCCGGCCCGCGGCGCCGCCGGCCAGAAGATCAGCCTGGGCTGGACCGGCCCGGGCGCGCGCTACGACGAGGTGCAGGTGTACGACCCGGCCGGCAACGGCGGCCGCGGCAAGGTACTGGCCAACCGGCGGGTGCAGTCCGACCCCGGCTTCGCGGCCCGCCAGCTCACCCTGGCCCTGCCCGCCCAGCCCGGCCGCTACCAACTGCGCTACTGGAACGGCGACAATTCGGCGGTGCTGCACAGCCAGCCGTTCACGGTCGAATAGCTCCCCCGGCCGGGCGGGGCTGGCCTCGCCGGCGCGGCCTCGGGCATACTCGGGTTTCACATACGCACCGGTATGGTGCGCTTCCCGCCCGACCCCGAGATCCGTCATGCCCCACTACACCGCCCCGCTGCGCGACATGCGCTTCGTGCTGTTCGACCTGCTGCAGGCCGAGGCCGAGCTGGCCGCCCTGCCCCGCCACGCCGGGCTGGACCGGGACACCATCGAGGCGGTCCTGGAGGAAGGCGCGAAGTTCGCCAGCCAGGTGATCCAGCCGCTGAACCAGGTGGGCGACCACGAGGGCTGCACCTTCCACGGCGACGGCGTGGTGACCGCGCCGGCCGGCTTCCGGGAGGCCTACCGGCAGTTCGTCGAGGCCGGCTGGCCTTCGGTGGCCTGCGACCCGGACTTCGGCGGCCAGGGCCTGCCGACGCTGGTGAACAACCGCCTGTACGAAATGTGGAACTCCGCCAACCAGGCCTGGCTGATGTACGCCGGCCTGTCGCACAGCGCCTACGAGTGCCTGCTGGCCTTCGGCAGCGACGAGCAGAAGCAGGTGTACCTGACGAAGATCGTGTCGGGCGAATGGACCGGCACCATGTGCCTGACCGAGCCGCACTGCGGCACCGACCTGGGCCTGCTCAAGACCAAGGCCGAACCGAACGCCGACGGCAGCTTCGCGCTCACCGGCACCAAGATCTTCATCAGCGCCGGCGAACACGACCTGGCCGAAAACATCCTGCACCTCGTGCTCGCCCGCCTGCCCGGCGCGCCGGCCGGCACCAAGGGCATCTCGCTGTTCCTGGTGCCCAAGTTCCTGCCCGATGCGAACGGCGCCGTCGGCGCGCGCAACGCCATCCGCGCCGGTTCGATCGAACACAAGATGGGCATCCACGGCAACGCCACCTGCGTGATGAACCTCGACGGCGCCACCGGCTGGCTGATCGGCGAGGCCAACAAGGGCCTGGCGGCCATGTTCGTGATGATGAATTCCGCGCGCCTGGGCGTGGGCATGCAGTCGCTGGGCCAGGCCGAGGTGGCCTACCAGAACGCCGCGGCCTACGCGAAGGACCGCCTGCAGGGCCGCGCGCCCACCGGCGCCGCGTCGCCGGACAAGCCCGCCGATTCAATCCTGGTGCACCCGGACGTGCGCCGCATGCTGCTCACCGCCCGCGCCTACACCGAAGGCGGCCGCGCCCTGGCCACCTGGACCGCGCTGCTGCTGGACCGCGAGCACTCGCACCCCGACGCCGCCGTGCGCGAGGAAGCCAGCGAGCTGATGGCCCTGCTCACGCCGGTGGTGAAGGCCTTCCTCACCGACAACGGCTGGGAGACCACCACGCTCTGCCAGCAGGTGCTGGGCGGCCACGGCTACATCGCCGAATGGGGCATGGACCAGTTCGTGCGCGACGCGCGCATCAACATGATCTACGAGGGCACCAACGGCATCCAGGCGCTCGACCTGCTCGGCCGCAAGGTGCTGATGGACGGCGGCGCGAAGTTCGGCCGCTTCGCCAAGCTCATCCAGCGCTTCCTGGAGGACAACGCGGGCCGCCCCGGGCTCGCCGAATTCACCGCGCCGCTGGCGAAGCTGCTGGCCGACACCGTGGCGCTGACGCAGGAAATCGCCGCGAAGGCCAAGGCCGATCCGAACGAAGTCGGGGCCGCTTCGGTGCCCTACCTGCGCATCACCGGCCACCTGTGCTTCGCCTGGCTGTGGGCGCGCATGGCGGCGCTGGCGCTGGACAAGGACGACGAGTTCCACGCGGCCAAACTGGCGACCGCGCGCTTCTACTTCGCCTGGCTGCTGCCCGAGGTGGAGCAGCGTTTCCGCGAGGCCCGCGCCGGCGCGCCCACGCTGATGGCGATGCCCGCCGACGCGTTCTGAGCTACTTGCGCCAGAGCGCCTTCCAGCCCTCGGGGCCCAGCTTGCGCAGGGCCTCGATGTTGGCTTCGTAGATGCGGTCGGCGTCCGGGAAGGCCGCCACCGCCTTGTCCACGCTTTCCTCGCGCAGCAGGTGCAGCGTGGGGAAGGGCGCGCGGTTGCTGAAGTTGCCCATGTCGTCCGGGTCGCTGTCGGCGAACTGGTAGTGCGGGTGGAAGCTGGCCACCTGCAGCACGCCGTCCAGCCCCACTTCCTCCACCGCCGCGTCGGCGATGTCGAGGAAGTCGTTGTAGTCGAGGAAATCACCCAGCACGTAGGGGTGGATGAGCAGCGTGGTCTCGATGTCGCCCGGGTCGGCCGAGGCCAGCAGCTGCAGTTCGTGCAGCAGGTCGTCGAGCAGGCCCTCCTCGTCCGTGGCCTGGCTGACCACGTAGCGCACCTGCCGCTTCACGTGCACGGCCTTGGCGAAGGGGCACAGGTTCAGGCCGATCACGGCCTTCTCCAGCCACTCGCGGGTGGCGGCGACCACCGCCTCGTCGGTCATGGGCTCGTCGCCGTGCAGGGGATCGTGGGTCATGGCGTGGCTCCTCAGCGCCGCAGCGCGGCGGCGCGCGTCAGGTCGTTCCACCAGTATCGCGCGAAGGAGCGCACCATGCCGCGGCGCGGCTGGATCGGCCGGCCGTCGGCCAGGCGCTCCATCTGGTGGTAGTACCAGCCCTGCGCGCCGAGCACGTTCACCATCTTGGCGGCGAGCCAGGGGCTGGCGGGCGACAGGCGGCCGCGCGGGCGCAGGTGCAGCTGGTGTTCGAAGGCCGGCAGCTCGTCGATCTCGCCGGCCAGCAGGCGGCGCGCCACGTCGGGGTGGGTGCAGAAGGGTCGGCCGATGCCGATCACGTCGGTGTCGCCGCTGGCGAGCGCGGCCTCCATGCCGGCGCGGGTGCGGAAACCGCCGGTGACCATCAGCGGCATCGTCGCCACGCGGCGGATGGCGGCGGCGTAATCAAGGAAATACGCCTCGCGCACGCGCGTGCTGGCGCGCACCTGGACGGCGTCGTCGTCGCGGCCGGTGACGCCCAGCAGGCGCGGCTGTTCGTAGTTGCCGCCGGAGATCTCCAGCAGGTCGATGCCCTCGCCGTTGAGCAGCTGCACCACGCCCAGGCAGTCGGCGTGGCTGAAGCCGCCCTTGCGGAAGTCGTCGGAATTGAGCTTCACCGACACCGGGAAATCGGCGCCGACCGCCTTGCGCACGGCGTGCACCACCTCGAGCAGGAAACGCGCGCGGTTTTCCAGCGGGCCGCCCCAGGCATCGGTGCGGCGGTTGGTGACGGGCGAGAGGAAACTCGACAGCAGGTAACCATGCGCGCCATGCACCTGCACGCCGGTGAAGCCGGTTTCGCGCGCGATCACGGCCACCTGGGCGAAGCGTTTCACCAGCGCCAGGATCTCGTCCTCGCGCAGCGCCCGCGGCCGGGCGTAGTTGCCCAGCAGGTCGAGCTGCACGTCGGACGGCCCCACCGGCTGGCGCGTGACGTAACGCGGCGACTGCCGTCCGGCGTGCGACACCTGCATCCACAGCGCGTTGCCGGCGCGGGTGCCGGCGGCGGCCCAGGCGCGCAGCCGGGCCCGGGCCTCGGCGTCCACGCTGGGCGCGAATCCGGGATCGATGGCGACGTTGCCGGGGCGTTCGAGCACGCGGTGGTCCACCATCACGTTGCCGGTGACCAGCAGGCCGGCGCCGCCTTCGCTCCAGGCTTCGTAGAGGCGCTCGTGGCGGGCGGTGGCGCGCAGGCGCGGATCACCCAGGCCTTCGGTCATGGCCGCCTTGCACAGGCGGTTGCCGAGCACGGCGCCGCAGGGCAGTCGCAGCGGCTGGGCCAGGGGATCGGACATCGTCGGGCTCCGGTGTCGCGGTCAGGCCGCCACCCTACCGCAATCCGATAAAGTGCGCGCACGCCCACCGCGGAGGCCCGCATGCATCCCCTCGTCGCCCTCGTCACCGTGCTCACCGTGCTGCTGCTGATGACCACGATGGCGCTCGTCGGCCGCGCCCGCGGCAGGCACGGCGTGAAGGCGCCGGCCACGCAGGGACCGGAGGGCTTCGAGCGCGCCTTCCGGGTGCAGATGAACACCCAGGAATCGGCGCTGATGTTCCTGCCGGCGCTGTGGGCCGCCGCGGCCTTCGGCCTGCCCTGGCTGAGCGCCGCCTTCGGCGCGGCCTGGTTGGTCGCGCGCGTCTGGTACGTCGTGGCCTACCTCGACCCGGCCGGCAACCGCGGCCCGGCCTTCGCGCTTTCCGCGCTGGCCATCCTGGCCCTGGTGGTGCAGGCGCTGTGGGGCCTGGCCTGGGCCCTGTTCCTGGGCTGAAGCCGCTCCTGCAGTCCCTGGCGGGAATCAGTGCTGCGCGGTCTTCACCAGCAGGTGCTTGGCCAGCTGGCCGTGCAGCAGGCCGATGCCACGCGCCAGGTGCAGCGTGACGAACAGGCCCAGCACCCCGAGCAGCACCAGCAGCGGCAGCAGGCCCGGCCAGGGCGTGACGATCACGCCGTCCCACACCATCCAGTGGTCCGGCAGTCCCGCGACGTGCAGCAGCCCGGCGATGCCACCGAACACCAGGCCCAGCGACACCGACAGCGCCGTCACCACCACGGTGAAGTACACCGTGCCCAGCGGCATCATCAGCAGCATGTAGAGCATGGTGGACCAGGTGCGCGGGTCGGTGAACATGGCGCCGATGCGCGCGAGCCAGGGCTGGCCGCGGCCCACGTACAGCGGGCGGCGCGGCATGCGTTCGCCCAGCAGCACCTCGACGATGCGGCCTTCCACCAGCGACAGCAGCCGCACCAGGCCGATGAACAGGATCACCACCGGGATGCCGATGATGAGGATGGCGAATCCGGCCGACACGCTCAGGCCCGTCACCACCGTGGTGAAGTAGACGATGCCCGTGGCGAGCGACAGCAGCATGTAGAACATGGCCGTCCAGGCGCGCGGGTCGGCGGCGACGCCGAAGAACTGGCCGAGCAGGCCGCGGCGCGGGCGCGGCGGCGGCGTGCGCAGGGCCTGGGTCACCTGCACTTCGGTGTCGCGGTAGATGTCGGCCACTTCCTCCGGCGCGCCGTAGGTGGTGGCGATGTTGGCCAGCAGCGTGGCCTCGTCGGTGCCGGGGTTCTCCGCCAGCTCAGAACGCAGGTATTCCTCCGCGTCGTAGAGCGCGTCCTGCACCAGCGCGGGGTCGGCGTCGCGCAGCGCGGCGCGCAGCTGCTCGAGGTACTCGGGGATGGTCTTCGGGGTGGCGGCGGTCATCGCAGGTTTCCTTCCAGCACGGAATCGACGGAGTCGCGGGTGGTGCGCCAGGCGCCGGCCCATTCGGCCAGCACCTGCCTGCCCAGCGTTGTGATGCGGTAGTAGCGGCGCGGCGGGCCGCTGACGGAAGGCTCGACGTGGCTCTCGGCCAGGCCCGCGGCGCTCAGGTTGCGCAGCACCGGGTAGAGCGCGCTCTGCTTGCCGCCCAGCAGCGGGTCGCCGGTCTGCTCCAGGCGCTTGGCGATCTGGTAGCCGTAGAGCGGCTCGTGCGAGCGCGCCAGCACCGCCAGCAGGACCAGGGACACGGTCCCGGCGCTGAGCTCCTTGTGGAATTTCTTCAGGTGCGGCTCGGTCTCGTCCATCGCCCTGTCCCGGTCTGAGTGATATCCCCCACTTGGGGATAGTGTTGAGTCAATAATAGCCAACGGCGCCAGCCCGGGCAGTGCCGCAAGTCATGGTCGCGGCTCGTCTTTCCGGCGGGGCCGGCTTGATTCCCTCGCGGCCTTGGGTACTGTGGGGGCCAGTCACCACCGCGGAGTTGTCTTCGATGAGCGCTGCGTCCATGCCTGGCCCGATGCCCGTGCTGTTCCTCGGGCACGGATCGCCCATGAACGCCATCGAGGACAATGCCTGGCGGCGCAGCTGGCAGGCCCTGGGCAAGCGCCTGCCCCGCCCGAAGGCCATCCTGTGCATCTCGGCGCACTGGGAAACCCAGGGCGTCTACGTCGGCAGCGCCGAACACCCCGAGACCATCCACGACTTCCGCGGCTTCCCCAAGGCCCTGTTCGACGTGCGCTACCCGGCCCCGGGCAGCCCGGAACTGGCGCACCGCGTGGCCGAGCTGGTGCGCACCCCGCGGGTGCACTTCGATTCCCACCGCGGCCTCGACCATGGCGTCTGGAGCGTGCTGCAGCCCATGTATCCCGAGGCCGACATCCCGGTGGTGCCGCTGAGCCTGTCGAGCCTGCAGCCCGGCGCCTGGCACTACGACCTGGCCCGCCAGCTCGACCCGCTGCGCGACGAAGGCGTGTTGGTGGTGGGCAGCGGCAACATCGTGCACAACCTGCGCTACTGGCGCATGGGCCAGACCGAGCCGCTGGACTGGGCGCAGCGCTTCGACGAGGACATCGCCGACCGCATCGCCGAAGGCCACCACGAAGGCATGATGGGTTACGAAACCCTGGGGCCCGACGCCCTGCTGGCCGTGCCCACGCCCGAACACTACCTGCCGCTGCTCTACGTGCTGGGCCTGCAGCGCGAGGGCGACGCGGTGGAGTTCATCAACGAGGACGTGGTCGGCCCGATCTCCATGCGCTCCGTGCTGATCGGCGCCTGAACCCCGTGGCCGACAACCCGCTGCTGGTGCTGTTCCTGCCCCTGGCACTGGCCGTGGTGATGGCCGGCCTGGGCCTGCACCTGACCCTGGCCGATTTCCGCCGCGTGCTGGCGATGCCCCGGGCCGTGGCGGTCGCGCTGGTGGTGCAGGTGGTGGTGCTGCCGCCGGTGGCCTTCGGGCTGGCGCTGGGCTTCGGCCTGCCGGGTGAACTGGCGCTGGGGCTGGTGCTGCTGGCGGCGTCGCCGGGCGGCGTCACCGCCAACCTCTTCAGCCACCTCGCCCGCGGCGACGTGGCGCTCAACATCAGCCTCACCGCCATCAACAGCCTGCTGGCCCTGCTGACGCTGCCGGCCTGGACGGCGCTGGCGCTGTCGTCCTTCCTGGGCACCGAGGCCAGCGTGCCGCCGCCCACCGGCAAGGTGGTGGAAGTGGCGCTGCTTGTCGTCGGGCCGGTGGCGCTGGGCATGGCCCTGCGCGCCTGGCGGCCGGCGCTGGCGGCCGCGGCGGAAAAGCCGGTGCGGCACCTCTCGTCGCTGCTGCTGGGCGTGCTGATCATCATGGCCTTCGCCTCCGAATGGGAGATGGTGCGCGCCTACGCGCCGGTGGTGGGCGCGGCCTGCGTGCTGTTCAACCTGGCCAGCCTGCTGTCGGGCTACTTCGCCGCGCACGCCGCGCGCCTGGCCGAGCCGCAGGCCATCGCCATCGCTTTCGAGATCGGCATCCACAACGGTACCCTTGCCATCTTCATCGCCATCGAAGTGCTGGGCCGCGCGCAGGCCAGCATCGCGCCGGCGGTCTACGCACTGAGCATGTACCTCACCGGCGCGCTGTTCGCGGCCTGGCTGGTGCACCGCCGCAAGGAACGCCGCCCGTGAACAAGGTCTACGACCGCCGCTACTTCGACACCTGGTACCGCCAGCGCGACCTCGGCGGCCCGGCGGCGCTGAACCGCAAGGTGGCGCTGGCCGTGGCGCTGGCCGAATACCACCTGGGCCGGCCCATCAAGTCGGTGCTCGACGTGGGCTGCGGCGAGGGCGCCTGGCGCGCGCCGCTGCTGAAGCTGCGCCCGCGCCTGCGCTACATGGGCCTGGACAACAGCGACTACGCCATCGAACGCTTCGGCCCGCGCCGCAACCTGCACTGGCTGCCCTTCGGCGACCTGGCCGCGCTGCCGCCGGCGCCGCCGGTGGACCTGCTGGTCTGCTCGGACGTGATGCATTACCTGGAGGAAGACGAGCTGCTGCGCGGCCTGCGCGAATTCCCGCGCCTGTGCCACGGCGTCGCCTTCCTGGAGGTGTTCGCCGAGGGCGACGAGATCGTCGGCGACCTCAAGGGCATGTTCCGCCGCCCCGCGGCCTGGTACCGCAAGGCCTTCGCGCGCGCGGGCTTCCGCGCCGCCGGCACGCACTGTTACCTCAGCGACGCCCTCGCCGTCCGGGCCACCAGGCTCGAGCTGCCCTGACGTGGGCGCCGCCCGCGCCGCCGCGCCGTGAGCGACACGCCCTACGCCGACCTCGACCCCGACCGCATCCTCGACGCGGTGGAATCCGTGGGCCTGCACGCCGACGGCCGCGTGCTGGCGCTCAACAGCTACGAAAACCGCGTCTACCGCGTCGGCATCGAAGACGCGCCGCCGCTGGTGGCCAAGTTCTACCGCCCCGGCCGCTGGACCGACGCCGCCATCCTGGAAGAACACGCCTTCGCCGCCGAACTGGTGGCCGCGGACCTTTCGGTGGTGGCGCCGCTGAAACACGCCGGCGCCACCCTGCACGCCTTCGGCGGCCATCGTTTCGCGCTGTTCCCCATGCGCGGCGGCCACGCGCCCGAGCTGGGCGACCGCGAGGTGCTGACCCACCTGGGCCGCGTGCTGGGCCGCATGCACGCGGTCGGCGACGGCCAGCGCTTCGCCCACCGCGGCCGCCTCGGCATCGAAAGCCACGGCGAGGACGCCGTGCACTACCTGCTGGAAAACCGCTGGCTGCCGCCCGACCTGGAAGGCAACTTCGAACGCCTGGCCGAAGCCCTGCTCGACGCCATGGACGCCTGTGCCGAACGCGCCGGCGACGTGCACGAGTTGCGCCTGCACGGCGACTGCCACCCGGGAAACATCCTCTGGCGCGACGGCCAGGCGCATTTCGTCGACCTCGACGACTGCCTCACCGGCCCTGCCGTGCAGGACCTGTGGATGCTGGCCGGCCGCCGCGAGGACTGCGCCAAACCCTGGGCCTGGCTGCTGGAGGGTTACGAACAGTTCCGCCGCTTCGACCGCCGCGAACTGCACCTGGTGGAAACCCTGCGCACCCTGCGCCTGCTGCACCACAACGCCTGGATGGCGCGGCGCTGGCACGACCCCGCGTTCCCGGCCGCCTTCCCCTGGTTCGAGGCGCCGCGGCACTGGGAATCGGTGATCACCCAGATGCAGGAACAGCTGGCCGCCCTGCACGAACCGCCGCCCGAACCGGCCTGAAGCCGCCTGCGCTACCCTGCCTCCCTGACCCGCGCCACCAAGGACCCCGCATGACCCTGCGCCCCGCCCTGCTCGCCACCGCCGTCCTGCTCGCGCTGCCGCTGGCCGCCTGCGTGCACGCCCCGGCCGCCGCGCCCGCCGCCAAGCCGCTGACCACGCAGGAGGTGCTGGACGCCTCCACGCCGCAGGACTGGCGCCCGCTGGACCCGGAGAACACGCTCTACGTGCAGCTCGAGAGCGGCATGGTGGTGATCGAACTGGCGCCGCAGTTCGCGCCCGAACACGTGGCCAACATCCGCACGCTGGCGCGCGGCCACTACTACGACGGCCTGTCCATCAACCGTTCGCAGGACAACTTCGTGGTGCAGTGGGGCGACCCGGCCGGCGACGAACTGGCGCTGCGCCGGCCCCTGGGCGGGGCGAAGGCCGCGCTCCCCGCCGAATTCAGCCGCGCCGCCGAGGGCCTGGCCTTCACCGCCCTGCCCGACGTGGACGGCTGGGCGCCGCAGGTGGGCTTCGTGGACGGCTTCCCGGCCGCGCGCGACCCCAAGGCCGGCCGCGCCTGGCTGGCCCACTGCTATGGCGTGGTCGGCGCCGGCCGCGCCATGGCGCCCGACAGCAGCAACGGCACCGAGCTCTACGTCGTCACCGGCCAGTCGCCGCGACAGCTCGACCTCAACATCACCACCGTCGGCCGCGTGGTCGTGGGCATGGAGCGCCTGAGCGTGCTGCCACGCGGCAGCGGCCCGCTGGGCTTCTATACCGAGGAATCGCAGCGGGTGCCGATCCTGGCGGCCCGCCTGGCCTCCGAGGTGGCGCCGGAAGCACGCGCCAACATCGAAGTGCTGCGCACCGACACCGCCACCTGGCAGGCGCTGGTGGAATCGCGCCGCAACCGCCGCGACGAGTGGTACGTGCACCCGGCCGGCCACGTGGACGTGTGCAACCTCACGGTCCCGGTGCGCGCCGTCGAACGAAAGCCCGCCGCGCCCTGAGCCCGCCGGCGGCCGGCGTGGGACAATGGCCGCCATGGACGACACCCCCGCCCGCTGCGACCAGTGCCAGGCCTGCTGCTGCCAGCTGCCGGTGCTGGTGCTGCCGGGCGACGCGCCGCCGGAGCACATGCTCGACGAAGACGCCGACGGCTACCTCATCATGGCCAAGGCCGACGACGGCTGGTGCGTGGCGCTCGACCGCGAGCGCATGTGCTGCAGCATTTACGAACGGCGCCCCTTCGTCTGCCGCGAGTTCGCCATGGACGGCGGCGACTGCCGCGAGGTCCGCGCCGACTGGCGCCGCATCGCCCTGAGCCTGCGCTGATGGCCTGGTTCGTCTACCTGCTCGAATGCGCCGACGGCAGCATCTACACCGGCGTGGCCGTGGACGTGGACAAGCGCTACGCCGAACACGTGGCCGGCAAGGGCGCGCGCTACACCCGCTCGCACCCGCCGCGACGGCTGCTGGCGCGCTTCGAACACCCCGACCGCTCGGCCGCGCTGAAGGCCGAGTACGCCATCAAGCAACTCTCCGCCACCGACAAGCGCGCGCTCGCGCAAGGCACGGCCACCGCATGACACCGAACACCAAGGCGCTCTGGCAGATGCACTTCTGCGTGCTGCTGTGGGGCTTCACCGCCATCCTGGGCAAGGCCATCACGCTGCCGGCGATGGCGCTCGTGGTGTGGCGCATGGGCCTGGTGGCGGCGGCGCTGCTGCTGGTGCCGCGCGTGTGGCGCGGCCTGCGCGCGCTGCCGGCGCGGCTGTGGGGCATCTACGCCGGCATCGGCGCGCTGGTGGCGCTGCACTGGCTCACCTTCTACGGCGCCATCAAGCTGGCCAATGCCTCGGTGGCGGTGACCTGCATCGCGCTGGCCACGGTCTTCGTGCCCCTGGTCGAACCCTGGGTCACCGGCAAGCGCTTCGAGCCGCGCGAACTCTTGCTGGGCGTGGCGGTGGTGCCGGGCGTGGCGCTGGTGGTGGGCGGCGTGCCGGACGGCATGCGCGCGGGCATCGTCGTGGGCACGATCTCAGCGGTGCTGGTGGCCTTCTTCGGCGCGCTCAACAAGCGCTACGTCGAACACGCCGACCCGCTCACCGTCACCGGCGTCGAACTGGGCGCGGGCGGGCTGATCCTGGCGCTGCTGGCGCCGGCCCTGCCCTGGTTCGGTTCGCCGCTGATGCTGCCGGGCTGGCAGGATGCCGGCCTGCTGCTGGTGCTGGCCATGGCCTGCACGCTGCTGCCGTTCGCGCTGTCGCTGGTGGCGCTGCGCCACATGAGCGCGTTTTCGGCGCAGCTGGCGGTGAACCTGGAGCCGATCTACGCCATCGTGCTGGCGATCGTGCTGCTGGGCGAGCAGCGCGAGCTGGGGCCGATGTTCTACGCCGGCGTGGCGATCATCCTGGCCGGCGTGTTCGCGCACCCGCTGCTGTCGCGGCAGCCGCCGCACAAACCCGACCCGGCGATGCTGGGCACCGCCGAAGCCAAGGCGCTCGACTAGCCCTCGCGGCGGCGCCAGCGCGGGGTGATTTCCAGCGTGCCGGCGGCGTCCACCCACTGCAGCACGCCGTCCTGCACCATCACCTGCACGTCCATGCCGCGGGCGATGCGCGCGGCCAGGGCCTTGCCGTCTTCCGCGGAGATGTCGACCACCGACAGGTTGCGGCAGCGCGCCAGCGCGGCTTCGTTCTTTTCCCACCATAGGTCGGCGCCGCGGCCGCCGTAGGTCAGCACCACCACCTCGCCGGCGCGGCCGCAGGCCTTGCGTACGCGCGATTCGTCCGGCTGGCCGAGTTCGATCCACTGCTCCACCGCGCCGGTGAGGTCCTTGCGCCACAGCGCCGGCTCGTCCTCGGTGCTGACGCCGCCGCCGAAGGCCAGGCGCTCGTCGGCGAACAGGGCGAAGGCCAGCAGGCGCAGCATCAGCCGCTCCTCGGTTTCCGACGGGTGCTGGGCCAGCACGAGTTCGTAGCCGGCGTAATGGTGCCGGTCCATGTCGCTGACCTGCAGCGTGGCCTTGTACACGGTTGCCTTGGGGGCCATGGGCGCTCCGGCGCGTAGGTGGGCCGCGCAGCCTGCGGCAGCGGCGCGCCGGTGTCCAGCCCCGGTCGTTTGCCAGCGGCGGCGCCGGCGTGGACACTGTGGCCCGGGGAAAACCAGGGGAAACACCACGGTGGACGTCTACGAGAAGATCAAGCGCCTGTTCGGCTGGGGCCCGAAGCCCGCGGCCGCGGCCGCGCCCAG
>NZ_AVCH01000157.1 GCF_000747075.1 Arenimonas malthae CC-JY-1 | reverse complement strand
GAGCATCACGGTGCGATCTTGTCCTTGGCGCGAGAAGGGAGAAGATCATCGCTATTGGCCTTGGTGCGACCAACTTATGAGGCGTGTATCTGGACGATCTGGCTCTTTAGGGTTGCGTCAGGCGATCATCTTCTGGAGCTCGCAAGGAATCGACTGTCGCCTGGATTGGAGAAGATGATCCAAGATCTGGATCGAGGTCATTTTTCCGACGCGCCAATGCTAAATGTGCTGAGGCCCTTAATTAAGCGGATGAATGGCATGGTGCATGGTGGGTTTGAGCATCTTCGCTATCGGATTCATAGGGAGGGGGTTGTTGCAAAGTACCCAGACGATCTGATAGCGGAGTCGCTGCGATTGGCTGACCTTGCTGCGGTCATGACGCTGCTCGAGTGGCCGGCCCTTGTTGACGATCTGGAAATGGGGTCTCGCCTCTATGAGGAGGCGCAAGTTCTATTGGGCATTGGCGGTCGTGGAGTAGAGTGCGTCGATTGTTAGTTTTCTCATGATGCCCATGCTCCAAGATGCCCTGAAAACTTAGTCTTTTCTAGAGCGCTGCGGTCTATTTCGATGCTGGTTTTCGTTTGGGGTGGATCGCGCAAGTCGGTCTATTTGTCACATCGAGCAAGTCCGCTCGACGACTAGAATCCGCGCCGCATCCCGCGGATGCGCCACATGCCAATCCCCTGCCCGAAACACGGCAATCTGCCCCGGCCGTAGTTCCACCACCCGCGGCGCCTCGTGCTCGCTGCTCGCGTAGTGCATGTCCACCACGCCATCGAGAACCACGAACAACTCCTCGCCGTCGTTTTCGTGCCATTCGAACGGCTGGTCGGTCCAGTGCAGCTTCGCGCGGTAGTCGCCCATGCTCATCAGGGGCAGGCTGCCCCAGGCGCGGTCGGCGGTGAATTGGGTGGCGTCTATCAGGTCCATGGCTCAGTTCCGGGGTGGGGGTGGGGTGGGCAGGAAGCTGCGGGCCCAGTGCAGCAGTTCGGGCAGCGGCGTGTGGCCCGAGGCCGGCGAAAAATGGCCGCGGTCGGGCACCAGGCGCACCTGGGCGCCCAGTTCCTCCAGCAGGCGGCGCGACAGCTGCAGCGGGTCCGGCCGCAGGTAGCTGTCGGCCAGCGACACGATGGCTTCGCTGCGCTGCACGCGCTGGCCGGCGGCGGCCAGGTCGGGTGGCGGCGCAAGGAAGGTGTCGACTTCGGCGATGCCGGTGGCCGTGATGGGCGGCGCCACCAGCAGCAAGCCGCCGATGCGCCGCGTGGGTTCGGCGCGCGCCAGCCAGTGCAGCAGCGCCACGGCGCCCAGGCTGTGGCCGATGAGCAGCAGCGTGTCGTCCGCGTCGCCGATGGCGGCGGACAAGGCGGCCAGCCAGTCTTCCAGCGTCGGCGCATCGGTGTCCGGCAGCGCCGGCACCTGCGTGCGGATGTCCAGGTCTTCCAGCGCACGCGCGGCCTGCGGGTACCAGCCGGCCTGCGGCGTGCCGGTCCAGCAGTGGGCGATGATGGCGCGCAGTGTCATGGCTTCGTCGCGCCGCCGCGTGACTGGAAGCGCGCGCGGTAGTCCATGGGGCTCACGCCCAGCCGCGCCTGGAAGCGGCGGATGAAGGACGAGGCGCTGAGGTAGCCGCAGCGGCGGGCGATGTCGGCCACGGTGGCGTCGCCGTCGCTCAGCATGCGCTGCGCGCGCTCGAGCACGGTGCCCTGGATGAATTCGCGCGGGCTCATGCCCAGCTCCTGCTTGAACAGGCGGCGCAGGTGGCGTTCGGAAACGAGGGCGCGCTCGGCCAGCTGCGCCACCGACCAGGCCAGGTGGGGGCGGTCGAGGATGGCCTGGCGCGCGCGGTCCAGCGTGGCGTGTTCCGACGACTGCGCCTGCAGCGGCAGGCTGAACTGGCTCTGCCCGCCGGGGCGCTTGAGGTACACCACCAGGGCGCGCGCGGTGTCGAGCGCCAGGGCCTGGCCGTGGTCGGCTTCCACCAGCGCCAGCGCCAGGTCCATGCCGGCGCTCACGCCGGCCGAGGTCCAGACGTTGCCGTCCTGCAGGTAGATCGCGTCGGGCTCGACCTTCACCGTGGGGAAGCGCCGGGCCAGGTCGGCGGCATAGCGCCAGTGCGTGGTGGCGCGGCGGCCGTCGAGCAGGCCGGCGGCGGCCAGCAGGAAGGCACCGGTGCAGATCGACACCACGCGCTCCGAACGGTTCGCGAGCCGGCGGATGGCGCCGAGCAGGGCCTCGTCGGCCATCGCGGCGGCCAGATTGGTGCAGCCGGGAACCACCAGCGTGTGGATCTTCGCGGGGCCGGGCGCGAATGCGCGCTCGGCCAGCAGGGCCAGGCCGCTGCTGCTGCGCACCGGGCCGGCTTCGGCCGCGCACAGCGTCAGGCGGTAGTCGGCGCGCGCGTCGCGGTCGCGGGCGGCGTCGAACACGGCCGCCGGGCCGGTGGCGTCGAGCAGGTCGAAGCCCGGGTAAAGCAGGATGGCGATGTTCCGCGGCTGGCTCATGGCGGCAATGATGCGCTGCGAACGAATGGCCGTTCGGACGCAGTATTGTCCGTTTCGGACATCTTGTCGCGGAGCCTCAGTCCAGCACGCCCCCGCGCCCTATCCAGGCCATCACGAAATCGCGGAACACCCGCGCGCGCTGCGGCAGGTGTTCGCGGCTGGGGTAGACCAGCGACACCGGCGTGGCCGGCAGTTGCCAGTCGGGCAGCAGTTCCACCAGGCCGCCGCGCTCGAGTTCGTCGCGCAGCAGGTAGCGGGGCAGGCGGGCCACGCCCTGGCCCAGCAGGGCCGCACGGCGCAGGCCGATGAAGTGGTTGATGGCCAGGTTGCCCTGCACGGGCACCAGCACGGTTTCGTCGCCGCGCTGCAGCAGCCAGCGGCCTTCGTCGCGGAAGTTGCGGTTGCGCAGGGCTTCCAGCGCGCCGAGCTGCATCGGTTCCTGCAGGCCGCCCGGCGCGTGCGCGGCCAGGTAGGCGGGGCTGGCCACGATGGCCTCGCGCATCACGCCCAGCGGGCGCGCCACCAGGTTCGGGTCGAGCGTGCGGGCCATGCGGATGGCGAAGTCGAAGCCTTCGCCCACCAGGTCGCGGGTGCCGATGCTCAGGTCCACGTCGAAGCGCACGGCGGGGTAGAGCGCGCGGAAGTCGGCCAGCAGGTCCACCAGGAAACCGTCGCCCAGCGAGGTGGGCGCGGTGAGGCGGATCAGCCCGTCCACCTCGGTGCGTACCGCGGACACCGCGCGGTCGCCGTCGCCCAGCGCCTGCCGGGCCTGGCGGGCGAAATCCAGGTACAGCCGGCCGGCCTCGGTGAGCGCCACCCGGCGGGTGGTGCGGTGCAGCAGCTTCACGCCCAGCGCGGTTTCCAGCGCCGTGACCAGCTTGCTGGCCTGCGCCTTGGACATGCCCAGTTGCTCGGCGGCGCGGGTGAAGCTGCCCGTTTCGGCCACCGTGAGCAGGGCCAGGGCTTCGTGGAAGCGTTGGGCGTTTGTTTCCATGGGGAAACAGATTAGCCAGCTTTGCCCAGATTAAGCCAGTAACGGAAGTCATTAGATTGCTCCCCGAGGCCAATCCGGCCGACAAGGAGCCAAACATGAAGATTCTTCTGGTGGGTGCCCTGGGCACCGTGGGTAGCGCCGTCGCGGCGGAACTGGGCGGCCGGCACGAACTGGTCACGGCCGGCCGCAAGGGCGGCGACCTGCGCCTGGACCTGGCCGACCGCCACAGCATCGAAGCCGCGCTGGCGAAGCTGGGCACGGTGGACGCCATCGTTTCCGCGGCCGGGCAGGTGGGCTGGGCGCCGCTGCTGGACCTGACGCCCGAGCAGTGGGCCTTCAGCCTGGCCAACAAGCTGATGGGGCAGGTGAACCTGGCGCTGATCGGCCAGCGCCACCTGCGCGACGGCGGTTCGATCACGCTCACCAGCGGCGTGCTCAACCACGACCCGGTGGCCTACGGCGCCGCCGCCAGCCTGGCCAACGGCGGCATCGAAGGCTTCGTGCGCGCCGCCGCGGTGGAACTGCCGCGCGGCCTGCGCATTAATGCCGTGAGCCCGGGCGTGCTGGTGGAATCCATGGACGACCTGGGCCCCTTCTTCCGCGGCTTCCAGCCCGTTCCGGGCGCACGCGTGGCGCTGGGTTACGCGCGTTCGGTGGAAGGCGGGGAGACGGGCAAGGTGTACGCGGTGCATTGAGGCCGGCGAGGTTCCCGGGGTGCGTTCGCCTTTTCGAAGCCGGGCCATTCGCGCCCCGGGGAGACCTCGCCATGTCCCAGCTTCGTTGCCGGCTGTTCGCCATCGGTTTGTTGGCCGCGTTGCCGGCCACGCCGATGGCGGCGGACCAAGCCACTGCGCCCGTTGCCGGTGATGCCAGGGAAGGTGCCCGCGTGGCCCGCCGCGTGGGCTGCGACGGCTGCCATGGTGCCGGCGGCAGCGGCAAGGTCTTCATGGAAGATACGCAGCAGGGGCGCATCGTGGCGCCCAACCTTACGCAGCGCCGCACGCTTTATCCCGACCGGGCGTCGCTGGCGGCACTGCTGCACGAAGGCCGCACCCACGACGGCCACGCGCCCTGGGGCATGCCCATCCAGAGTTTCCAGCACCTGAGCCAGCGCGAAGTGCGCGACCTGGACGCTTGGCTGCGCGCGCTGCCAGCGGTGGAAAACACGGCGCTGCCGCCGGGCCAGTGGTCGGCGGAACTGACAAAGCTGATCAGCGACGGCACGCACCCGTGGCTGGCCGACCTCAAGCCCACGCCCGGCAACACACCGCCGCAAGCGCCGCCCATCGAGCCGCTGGCCCTGGGCCGGCACCTGGCCCTGACCACCTGCAGCGAGTGCCATGGCTGGGACCTCGACGGTTTTGGCGACCCGGGCGCGCCCCCGCCCCTGGCCATCGCCAAGGCCTACACCGACGAGCAGTTCGCCAGGCTCATGCGCACCGGCGAGGTGCTGTCCGGCGGGAAATCGGCCAGCGGCCTGATGAGCGGCGTGGCCGCCTATCGCTTCAACGCGATGACCGACGCGGAGATCCAGGCGCTGAAGGACTATCTCGACAGCCGGTGAGCGGTGTGGCTGAGGAACCCGGGCGCTTGTTCGTGTAACGTCGCCTTTCGTTTTTCCCCATCCAGCCACCCATGCGAACTTTCGTCCTGCGCGCCCGCGCCGCCCCCACCGACAGCCAGAAGCTGCTGGCCGCCATCGGCCAGGAGGCCCACCCGGAAATCCTGGCGCACACGCTGATGAACGCCATTTTTGTGGCGCAGTCGCACCGGCCCGACGTGGTGGTGTACCTGGTGCTGGAAAGCACGCAGGACTTTTCGCGCACCGTTCGCTTCGAGGCCAATGCCATGCATTCGATCGGCGGCTTCGACGAACGGGCGCTGCTGGGCAAGGTGGCTGCGGCGCTCGACGCGTCGCGCGGCATGGGCAAGGATCAAACGCGGCCGGTGGAGTCGGGCGTCACGGTGCGCACGATCAGCTTCGAGAAGCTGGTGCAGGAGCTGGCGGCCGACCACCAGCTCTTCGTGATGGACCCCAAGGGCACGCCCATCCGCGAGCAGGCCTTCGAAGGCCGCCCGTGTTTCCTGCTCACCGACCACATCCCGATGCCGAAGAACACCTTCCACACGCTCGACCGCCTGGGCACGAAGCGCATTTCGCTGGGGCGGAAGATGCTCTTCGCGTCGCAGTGCGTGGTGCTGATCCACCACGCACTCGACGAGCGCTGAGGTTCGTCAGGCGCCCACGCGCCTGAGTTTGCCTTGCTGTTCCAGCACGGCCGGTGCCGCACCTGCTTCGCCCGGGCCGCCTTCGCCCACGAAGCCGGTCCATGCGGCGCGGCCGGCGTCCTTGCTGCAGTACACCGCGTAGTCGGCGATGCGCAGCGCCGCGTCCCAGTCGGTGGCGGTGCCGGGCCAGACGGGCAGGGGCACGAAGCCGAGCGAGGCGGTGACCGGCAGCGGCTTGCCGTCCACGTCCAGCGGGTTCTCGCGAAGCTGGCGAAGCAGGCGGTCGCACAGTTGTGGGCCCTTGCTGGCGTCGGTGTTGCGGCACACCCACACGAACTCCTCGCCGCCCCAGCGCACCATCAGGTCGTCGTTGCGGGCCACGGCGCGCAGCGCGTCGGCGAACAGGCGCAGGGCGCGGTCGCCGGTGTCGTGGCCGTGCTGGTCGTTGATGGCCTTGAAGTGGTCCAGGTCGGCCATCACCAGCAGGCCGCCGGCGGTGGCGGGTTCGGCCATGGCTTCGAGCAGGCTGCGGCGGTTGCCCAGGCCGGTGAGGGCGTCCTCGCGGCTCTGCCTTTCGATGGTGCGGTGGGCGCGGGTGCGCAGCCGGTAGGTGCGCCACAGCAGGGCCAGCACCGCGGCCAGCGCCACCAGGCTGGCGGCAAGGGCCAGGTTGATGGCGCGGGCGCGGGCCTTTTCCGCCTGCAGCGCTTCGTTGGCGGCGCGCTGCAGTTCGTTCGCGGCCTGGGCTTCGGCCAGGGCTTTTTCCTTGCGCTCGAGGTCGATGGCGTTTTCGAGCTGGCCGATGCGCGTCTGCGATTCGGCGGTGATGGTTTCGTCGCTCAGCGCCTTGAATTCGCGCAGGGCGGCCAGGGCGTCGGCGTGGCGGCCCAGGGCTTCGAGGTTGTCGATCAGCACCGGGTAGAGCTCGAGGCGCTTGGGGCGCACGTCGGCAGTTTCGTAGAGCTCGCGCGCGGCCTGCAGGTGGCCGGCGGCTTCGGCGCGGCGGCCCAGGGCCACCAGGGTTTCGCCGATGTTCTTTTCCAGCACGCCGCGGATTTCCGGGGCGTCGGTGGGCGCCACCTGGCTCGTCAGCTCCCGGTAGATCGCCAATGCCTCGGCCTGGCGGCCGGAGTCGCGCAGCAGGGTGGCGTAGTTGTTGAGTTCGGCGGTGACCGGCAGGCCGTGCTCGCGGCCGAAGGCGATGGCGGTTTCCGACCAGCGCTTGCCCTGCTCGAAATCCTTGGCGCTGATGTAGGCCGTGGCCAGCACCGACAGCATGCCCTTGCGCACGGGCGGCGCCGGCGGCGGGTCCTGCGCGCGTTGGGCGGCTTCGCCGCGTTTGGCGTAGTCGATGGCGCGCTCGAACTCGCCCAGGCCGATGAACAGGCCCGCCAGGTTGCGCATCAGGTTGGGGTCTTCGGGCAGGCCCAGGGCCTGGCCTAGCTTTTCGGCGCGATGCAGGGCCTCGATGGCCTCGGCGTTCTGGCCCTGCATGGCGTGCACGGCGCCCTTGGCGCTGAGGGCGTCGAGCAGCGGCCGGCTCGGCGTGTCTCCCAACAGGGTTTCGATCTGCCCCAGCACGACCAGCGCGTCGGCGAAGCGCGGCACGCGCGTGTACAGCGACATCAGCTGGTGCAGCAGGCTGGCGCGGGCTTCGGCCGGCAGTTCGTCGCGCGCGGCCAGGGCCTGCACGCGGGGTTCGAGCTGGGGGATTTTCGTGAGGTTGCCGGCCATGAACAGGCCTTTCATCCACACGGTGAGGATTTCGGTTTCGCTGGCCGGGGCCAGGCCGGGGTCGGCCAGCAGGGTCTCGGCCAGCGCGTTGGCCTCGTCGAAGCGGCGCTCGGCCAACAGCGCGCGCAGCTGTTCGGCGCCGGACAGGGCCGGGGCTTCCGCCGTTGCCGCGGGGGCCGCGGCCGGCGTGGCCAGGGCGGCCGGTGCCAGGCACAGGGCGCCCAGCAGCGCACCGCAAAGGGCGGCACGAAGTCGTGTCGGAAATTTCATTACCTGGTCCCCTGGTTGAAGCGTGATTCCCCGGGGGCAGCATTGCCCACGCGGGGCGGGGACCGCAACCGGGGCTCAGCGGATGTCGAGCACCGGCTGGAAGCCGCCGAAGATCATGCGCTTGCCGTCGAAGGGCATGGGGTTGTCCTTGGGGTCCATGCGCGGGTCTTCCATCATCTTCTTCATGCCGGCGTCGCGGGTGGCCTTGTCGGGCCATTCGATCCAGGCGAAGCAGGTGACTTCGTTGTCCTTGGCTTCCACGGCCCGGTAGAAGTCGGTCTGCTTGCCGTGCGGCACGTCGTCGCCCCAGCACTCCACCACGCGGGTGGCGCCGAACTCCAGCATCAGCGGGTCGAACTTGTGCACGAAATCGATGAACACCTGCTTGTCGGCGGCGGGCACCGCGAAGACGAAACCGTCGATGTAGGCCATGGCGTGTTCTCCTGCCGGGGGGAAAGCCAAGCCTACCCCCGGGGGCCGTCACGCACCACCCACGCCGGGCGGGATGCAATGCAGCCCTGAACAACTTCCAGGCCGCCGCGATGTCCTTCGTCCGCCCCTGTGTCCTGGCCCTCCTGCTGGCCGGACCCGCCCAAGCTACCCCGGAGCCGCCGATGAAAACCCTGCTCCGTTTCGACGCCGGTGCCGACGAGCCGCGCTGGGTGGCGGTGAACGACGGCGTGATGGGCGGCCGTTCGCAGGGCGGGCCCGAGGTGGCCGGCGGCACGCTGCGCTTCAGCGGGGTGCTTTCGCTGGAGAACAACGGCGGTTTTTCCTCGGTGCGCACCGTGGGCCGGAGCTTCGATTTCAGCGGCGCCAGCGCCGTGGTGCTGCGCGTGCGCGGCGACGGCCGCACCTACCAGCTGCGCCTGGCCACCGACGCGAGTTATCGCGGCATCACCGTGTCCTGGGGCGGGGAATTCCCCACCGTGGCGGGGCAGTGGACCGAGGTGCGGGTGCCGCTGGCCGGGCTTCGCCCCAGCGTGCGCGGCGTGGCGCTGCAGGGGCCGCCCATGGACCCCGCCCGGGTGCGCGAACTGGGCCTGTTGCTGGGCGACAAGCGCGAGGGGCCGTTCCAGCTGGACGTGGACTGGATAGCGCTGGAATAAGCCGGTGATAAAGTGCGGGGCATGAATACGCCCACCACTTTTTATCCCATCGGCACCCCGGGCCAGCCCTGGGGCGCCGCCGAACGCGCCGCCTGGCGCGCCCGCCAGGTGAAGCAGCGCAGCTACGCCGACGACGTGCTTACGGCCATCGACCGCCTGCGCGCCCAGTTCGACGTGCAGCAGTACGGCGAACTCGACGCCGGCCCCGACGGCCGTTTCCCGGTCTTCGCCCTGCGCAGCAAGGACTGGCGCGAAGGCCTGCCCTGCGCGCTGGTCACCGGCGGCGTGCACGGCTACGAAACCAGCGGCGTGCACGGCGCGCTGCAGTTCGCCGAACGGCACGCGGGCGACTACGCGGGCCGCATGAACCTGCTCATCGTGCCCTGCGTCAGCCCCTGGGCCTACGAGCGCATCCAGCGCTGGAACGCCGAGGCCATCGACCCGAACCGCTCGTTCGGCGACGACGGCAAGGCCGCCGAATCGGCCATGCTCAAGGCACTGGTGGCGCCGCTGAAGGAGGCCTTCCTGGTGCACATGGACCTGCACGAAACCACCGACAGCGACGAAGGCGAATTCCGCCCCGCCAAGGCCGCGCGCGACGGCCAGCCCTTCGAGCCCGGCGAAATCCCCGACGGCTTCTACACCGTGGGCGACGGCGAAGACCCGCAGCCGGACTTCCAGCAGGCCATCATCGCCGGCGTGGCGAAGGTGACCCACATCGCGCCGGCCGACGCCAAGGGCGAGATCATCGGTTCGCCGGTGGTGGCGCACGGCGTCATCAACTACCCGTGCCGCGAACTGGGCCTGTGCGCCAGCGTCACCCGCGCGCGCTTCCGCAGCACCACCGAGGTGTACCCCGACAGCCCGCGCGCCTCGCCCGAGCAGTGCAACGCCGCGCAGGTGGCCGCGGTGCGCGCGGCGCTGGATTACGCGCTGGCGCACGCCGGCTGATGCCCGCCGCCCCCGGCCGCCACGCAGCGCTGCTCGCCCTGGTGGTGGCCGGCGCCATCGCCGGCGGCCTGCTGGGCGGGCCGTGGCTCTGGCTGCATTACGCCTGCAAGCCGCTGGCCACGCTGATGGTGCTGGCGTGGGTGCTGCGCGCGAGCCCGGCGGTGTCGGTGCGTTACCAGCGCGCGATTGCCCTGGGCGTGGTGTTCTCGCTGGCGGGCGACGTGCTGCTGATGCTGCCGCAGGGCCTGTTCCTGGGCGGCCTGGTGGCCTTCCTGCTGGCGCACCTGTGTTTCATCGTGGCGCTGTGGCCGGGCGGCGGTGCGCGGGCGAATGCGCTTGCGGTTTCCGCGTATGCCGTACTGGCCGCCGTGAACGTGGGTTTGCTGTGGCCCCACGTGCCTGGCGCGATGCGCGGGCCGGTGCTGGCCTACGTGGCGGTGCTGGTGCTGATGGCCGCGCTGGCGGCGGCACGGGCCGGGTCGCTGCGCAGCGACGGCGCGCTGGCCGGTCCATCACGCCTGGCCGCGGTGGGCGGCGCGCTGTTCGTGCTCAGCGATTCGCTGCTGGCTTGGAATCATTTCCGCGGCGGCCTGCCGCTGGCGCTGCTGTGGGTGCTGGCGACGTATTACGCGTCGCTGTGGTGCATCGCGCGTTCGGTGGCGCGGCCGGTGGGGCAGGGCGCGTGAAGCGGGCGCCGATGCGTTGGGTCCTGGCCCTGCCGCTCCTGCTGCTGGCCGCCTGCGCCACCACGCCGCCGGGCCCCACGCCGGCGCAGGTGCGCCGGGACATCGAGCGGCGCATCCCGGCGAACGTGGCCGACCGCGCCGGCTGGGCCACCGACATCCAGGTGGCCTTCGAGGCGCAGGCCATCACGCCCAACCCGGAGAACATCTGCGCGGTGCTGGCCGTGCTGGAGCAGGAATCGGGCTACGTGGCGGACCCGGTGGTGCCGAACCTGGCGAAGGTTTCGCGTGCCGAACTCGAGCGCCGCGCGAAGGCGAAACACATCCCGCTGTTCGCGCTCAATGCCGCGCTGAAGCTGCCGTCCACCGACGGTCGCAGCTACGACGAGCGCCTGGCCGCGGTTCGCACCGAGCGCGAGCTGAGCGACATCTTCGAGGACCTGGTGGGCCGCGTACCGCTGGGCAAGCGCCTGTTCGAAGGCTGGAACCCGGTGCAGACCGGCGGGCCCATGCAGGTGTCGATCGCCTTCGCCGAAGCGCATGCGGAAGGTTACCCGTATGAAATGGCGGGCAGCGTTCGCCGCGAGGTGTTCACGCGCCGCGGCGGCATGTATTTCGGCATCCGGCACCTGCTGGGTTACGACACGCCCTACACCCGCAAGGTGCACCGCTTCGCCGATTTCAACGCAGGCTGGTACGCCAGCCGCAACGCGGCCTTCCAGAACGCCGTGGCCATCGCCAGCGGCCGCAGGCTGGCGCTCGACGGCGACCTGCTGGCGCCCGGCGCACCGCTGTCGCGCCCCGGCGAAACCGAGCGCGCGGTGCGTTCGCTCGCGCCGCAACTGGGCATGGACGAACGCGGGATCCGCGACGCGCTGTCCTTCGGCCGGCGCCTGGACTTCAACGACAGCGACCTGTTCCGGCAGGTGTTCGAACTGGCCGAAGCCAAGGCCGGCAAACCGCTGCCCCGGGCCATGATCCCCGGCATCCAGCTCGAGAGCCCCAAGATCACCCGCGAACTCAGCACCGCCTGGTTCGCCACCCGCGTGGACGGCCGCTACCGGCAGTGCCTGGCGCGCTGAGGGCGACCCCCGACTTTCGACAGGGGCATCCGCCACCCGGGAATGCCAAGGTGCGCCTTCCAAACCCAGGGACCCCGCCATGACCACCCGTCGCGACCTGCTCAAGCTCGGCGCCCTTGCCACCGCCGCCGCCGCGCTGCCGGCCTTTGCCGGCGCCGCCAGCGTTGGCAATGCAATTCCGAAGGCGGCCAAGCCGCTGCGCATCCTCATCCTCGGCGGCACCGGTTTCACCGGCCCGTTCCAGGTGGCCTACGCGCTGGCGCGGGGCCACAAGGTCACCACGTTCAACCGCGGCCGCCGGCCGATCGCCGAATGGGGCGACAAGGTCGAGCAGCTGATCGGCGACCGCACCACCGGCGACCTGAAGGCGCTGGAAGGCCGCGAGTGGGACGTGTGCATCGACAACCCCACCAGCCTGCCGTACTGGGTGCGCGACGCCGGCAAGGTGCTGGCGGGCAAGGTGGGCCACTACCTCTTCATCTCCACCATCTCGGTCTATGCCGATGGCACGAAGCACGGCATGGACGAAGACTCGCCGCTGGCCGTGTACAAGGGCAAGGACGCCATGGCCGAAACCCGCGAGACGCTGGTGGCCGACATCGAGAACCTGTACGGCCCGCTGAAGGCGCTGAGCGAGGCCGAGGCGCACAAGCAGTTCGGCAGGAACGTCACCATCGTGCGCCCCGGTTACATCGTCGGCCCGCGTGACGAGACCGACCGCTTCACCTACTGGCCCAAGCGCATCGCCCAGGGCGGCGAGGTGATGCTGCCGGGCGACGGCCTGGACCCGATCCAGGTGATCGACGGCCGCGACCTGGGCGAGTGGATGATCCGCCTGGCCGAAAACGGCACCACCGGCGTGTTCAACGCCTGCGGCCCGGACTACACGCTCACCACCGACGCCATGGCCTGGGGCTGCCATGCGGTCACCGGTGGCCCGATCAAGTTCACCCACGTGCCGGCGGAATTCATCGCCAAACACGAGGCCGACATGACCGTGTGGCAGCCGCGCGAAGGCTCGCCGTACTCGGGCTACGGCGACGTGAGCAACGCCCGCGCCATCGCCGCCGGCCTGACCTTCCGCCCCTTCGCCACCACCGTCGCCGACCTGCTGGCCTGGTACCGCAGCCTGCCCGCCGAACGCCAGGCCGAAACCCGCGCCGGCATCACCCGCGAAAAGGAAGCTGAAGTGCTGAAGGCGTGGCACGCGCAGAAGGGCTGACGCGCGCCACGCCACGTGGCGGGTGCGGCTACTGCGCCCGCCGCGTGTAGGTGATCTGCATCATCTTCATTTCCTTGCCGTCCGGGCCGGGGCCGTGCATCTCGAAGATCTCGGTGTTGGCGTCGGTCCAGTGGCTGGTCATGCGGGCGGTGACCTTGCCCTTGGTGACCGGGTCGTTCCAGCTGCCGGTGAAGGTGCAGGCGCCCTGGTCGTCGCAGTCGCCCTCGGCCACCATCAGGCCGGTGCCCACGCTGTCGTTCCAGGTGGCCCACCAGCGGCCGCTGACGTTGTCGAAGCCGTGCAGGCCCAGGCCGTCGAAAGGCTGGCCCATCATCGTCGCCTTCGCTTCCTCCACCATCACGCGGCCGCCGAGCACCATGCGGCGCGTGGACACGCCGGTGTCGGTGGTGGGCGGCGCGTCGGGCGCCTGCCAGCTCTTCACCACCATGTCGAAGGTGCCCACGGCCTCGGCCATCCGTGCGTGCTGCGGGCCGGGCGTGGCGGCCTTCTGGTAGGCCTCCATCATGGCCTGCTCCTCGGGGGAGGGCGCCGCGGGCGCGGCCTCCTGCGCGGCGGCGGGCAGGGCCAGCGAGAGGGCGAGGGGAACCAGGGAAAGACGGAACGAACGGTGCATGGCAACCTCCATCAGGGGTAGGCATTCCGGGGAACCGCCGGGCGAGTCTACTCCCGGCCCCCGGGCCCCAGAAGCAGAAAGGCCAGCCCGGGGGCTGGCCTTTCCTTCGTGCGGCGGCGCGGCTTGCTCAGCGGATGCTGCGCAGGCGGGCGGCGCGGCGACGGGCGCGGGCTTTCTTCTTCATGGCTGGGGCCTGAGGGTGGGGAAATGGGCCGGCAGTGTCCCACATCCGGGCCCCGGCGTCCCGTTTCCATGACCATCCGCCCGTGGCGCGGGCCCCGAAGGCGCGGTAGCGTCGGGTTCGCGCCCGGCGGGGGCGCGTTCCCGGAACGAGTTGATGAGGCGTAAACGCAGGAGCGGGTGGGTCTGGAAAACCATGGCGGTGGCCGCCGTGCTGCTGGCCGGGGCACTGGGGCTGGCCTGGGCGCCGGACGTTCCCGTGGCCGAACTCGAGGCCCGCTGGGCGCCGCCGCCCTCGCGTTTCGTCGAGGTTGACGGCCTGCGCGTGCACCTGCGCGACCAGGGTCCGCGCGACGACCCCAGCCCGCTCATCCTGCTGCACGGCACCTCGGCCAGCCTGCACACCTGGGAAGGCTGGGTGTCGCACCTGCCGGGGGAGCGCGTGGTCAGCATGGACCTGCCGGGCTTCGGCCTGACCGGTCCGGATCCGCAGGGCCAGTACGAAACGATCCGCTACGTGCGTTTCCTCGAAGCGCTGATGGACGAACTGGGCATCGAATCGGCGGTGGTCGCCGGCAATTCCTTCGGCGGCCAGGTGGCCATCGAATTCGCGCTGGCGCACCCCGCGCGGGTGCAGAAGCTGGTGCTGGTGGACGCGCTGGCCTACCCGCGCAACGCCGAATCGGTGCCGCTCGGTTTCCGGCTGGCGGCGATGCCGGCGGTGAACGGCGTGATGCAGCACTTCCTGCCGCGCTTCGTGATCGCCAACAGCGTGCGCGACGTCTATGGCAACCCGGACCAGGTATCGCCGGCGCTGGTCGACCGCTATTACGACCTGGCCGTGCGCGAAGGCAACCGCGCCGCGCTCGGCGAGCGCTTCCGGCACCTGCCCAGCGAAGCCGACGCCGCGCGCGTGGCCACCCTGAAGGTGCCGACGCTGGTGCTGTGGGGCGGCCGCGACCGCCTGATCCCGCCCGACAACGGCGAACGCCTGCACCGCGACATCGCCGGCAGCCAGCTGGTAGTGTTCCCGGCACTCGGCCACGTGCCGCAGGAAGAGGACCCGGCCGCCTCGGTGCAGCCCGTCATCGCCTTCCTGCGCCAGCCGTAAACCAAGGGGAATCGCATGGTCTGGCTGCTCGCGGGTTTGCTGGTGTTCCTGGGCGTGCACTCGCTGCGCATCGTCGCGCCGGGCTGGCGCGACGCACGCGTGGCGGCAATGGGGGCGATGGCCTTCAAGGGCGTCTACAGCCTGGTCTCCATCGCCGGGTTCGTGCTGCTGGTTTGGGGTTACGCGCAGGCCCGCGCCGACGCGCCGGTGCTGCTGTGGGCGCCGCCCATCGGCCTGCGCCACGCCATCAGCCTGCTCACGCTGCCGGCCTTCATCCTGCTGGCGGCGGCCTATGTGCCGCGCAACCACATCAAGGCGCGGCTGGGCCACCCGATGTTCGTCGCGGTGAAGCTGTGGGCGCTGGCGCACCTGCTGGTGAACGGCTGGCTGCACGGCGTGCTGCTGTTCGGCGGCTTCCTGCTCTGGGCCATCCTGGGCTTCCGGGCCGCGCGCCGCCGCGAGCCGGCCCCGCGCAGCGGCGGCACCGTCGGCGGCACGGTGGCCGCGGTGGTCGTCGGCAGCGTGGCCTGGGCGGTGTTCGCCTTCCACCTGCACCGCCTGCTGATCGGCGTCGGCCCCTTCGGCTGAATCCCGCCCGCTTGACCCGGGTCAGGGCGCGGCGGGCGCCGTGGCCCGACCCTTTGCGCCACAGGCGCCGCCCCGGCGCCCTGGAGCGAGGGTGCGAGCATGGAATACGAAGTCAACATCGCCGGCGTGGCCGCCGACCTGGGTGCGATCAACGAAGCGCTCTGCGCCGCCGACCCGGCCGCGGTGGCCGACCTGGACCCGTTTTCGCCCGTGTTGCGGGTCTCGGCCGCGGTGACCACCGGCGAACTGCTGGGCCTGCTGCATGAAACCGGCTGCGAAGTGGCGCCGCACGCGGTGCGCACGCGCCCGTCGACCTGCTGCGGCGGCTGCGGCGGCTGAGCGCGCCGCGCCCGCTCAGGGCGTGACGAAATTCAGGGCCGCCACCGCGGTGTCCCAGGCGCGCAGCGCCAGGTCGGGATCCACGTTGATGCGCAGCGATCCGCGCAGCGCTTCGTAGAAGCCCGCGGCGTCGTTGAGCGGCTGCCGCTCCACTTCCGCCAGTTGCCGGTCCAGGCGCACCAGGTCGGTGCCCTGCACGGTGAGCAGGCCGCTGGCGACGGGCAGGGCGCACATCAGGCGGTGCCGGAACGGCGAACGCTTCCACGAGGAAACGAAGTGGTTGGCGGCCTGGATGTCGGTGCTGCGGGTCTGCGCCAGCGAGAGCAGGAACAGCCCGGTCCAGTCGCTGCCGACCTTGCGCTGCAAGTGCAGGTCGCCGCCGAAGCTGGGCACCAGCCGGAACTGCGCGCCCTCGACCGTGTGCACCTTGCCGCCCTGCAGCGGCAGCGGGCGCTCCGGGCCGGGGCCGCCGAAACCCACGTCCACCAGCCATTCCTGCCCGTCGCAGCTGACGACTAGCGCCTGGTGGGTGGCGGGACCGGGCACGGTGCGGCCGTAGGTGACGCGCGCCATCACCGGCCGCACTTCGAAGCCGGCGGCCTCGAGCGCGCCGGACATCAGCGCATTGAGTTCGAAGCAATAGCCGCCGCGGCCATCACCGAGGATCTTTTCGTACACCACCGAGCGGTCGAGCCGCACCGGCAGGCCGGCCAGGACGTCGAGGTTTTCGAAGGCGATGGCGCGCGCTTGCGCCAGCACCAGTTCGGACAGGCCCTCGGCGGTGGCCGGGGGCAGGGCAGGCAGCCCGATGCGCGCCAGGTAGGCGGCGACCGGGAACGGGGGATGATGCGGGGTAACGCGTTTCATGCGGCGGAGCGATCCATGCGGTCCGCGACTGCGGTTTCCGGAAGAGTTCAAACGTCCATCATAGGCACCGGCCGGCCACGCCCGGCGCGTGTCGGTTGTCACGCCGGAGTGCCGGGAGGAAGGGAACACTGTGCCGGGATTGCCTTGGACGTATGCGCGGATTGCGATGTCGCGTGGAATCGGCGTGAAAGGCGGGCGGCTATAATTGCTTCTCCCGCTTCCGCCAGGACCCCGCCATGCCCACGCTGCCCCCTTGCCCCGCCTGCGGCATGGAAAACACCTACCCCGACGGCAGCCAGCTGGTCTGCGCCGATTGCGGCCATGAATGGGACCCGGCGGCGGCTGGCGCCGACGCCGTCGAAGACCGCCTTGAGGTGCGCGACGCCAACGGCAACCTGCTGCAGGACGGCGACGACGTGGTGCTGGTGAAGGACCTGAAGGTGAAGGGCTCCTCGCTCACGCTCAAGCAGGGCACCAAGGTGCGCAACCTGCGCGTGGTCGGCGGCGACCACGACGTCGAGGGCCGCGTGGACGGCAGCCCGATGCAGCTCAAGGCCATCTACCTCAAGAAGGTCTGAGCGCCGCTTCGGCGCGCTGGCGCCCGGCCAGCAGCACCGCCAGTTCGGCCGGCGGCATCGGCCGCGCGAAATGGAAGCCCTGGCCCTGCAGGCAGCCCAGCGCCGACAGCCGCTCGGCGGTGGCGGCGTCCTCGACGCCTTCGGCGATCGTGCCCAGGCCCAGCGAGCGCGCCAGCTGGATGATGGTGGTCACGATCACCTGCGCGTCGCCGCCCTCACCCAGCCGGCGCACGAAGGACTGGTCGATCTTGAGCTTGTCAACCGGGAAGTGCTGCAGGTAGGCCAGGCTGGAATAGCCGGTGCCGAAGTCGTCGATCGACAGGTGCACGCCCAGGCCACGCAGGCGGCGCACGGTGTCGAGCACGGTGTCGGCGCCGCGCAGCAGGATCGATTCGGTGAGCTCGAGTTCCAGCCCGGTGGGCGGAAGCCCGGCGGCGGACAGGGCCTCGAGCACGTCGGCGGCGACGTCGCCGCGCTGGAACTGCTTGGCCGACAGGTTCACCGCCACCCGCGGCACCTCCAGCCCGGCGGTGCGCCAGGCGGCGGCCTGCCGGCAGGCCTCGCGCAGGATCCACAGGCCGATCGGCACGATCAGGCCACTTTCCTCGGCCTCGGGGATGAAGCGCATCGGCGGCACCATGCCCTGTTCGGGGTGGCGCCAGCGCACCAGGGCTTCCACGCCCACCAGCGTGCCGTCTTCGAGCGAGAACTGCGGCTGGTAGTGCAGGACGAACTCGCCGCGCTCCAGCGCCTGGCGAAGGCCGTTGCGCAGCGCCAGCCGCTCGCTCACTTCCTCGTTCATGGTGGCGTCGTAGAAGCGCCAGCCGGCGCCGCCGGCCTCCTTGGCGCGGTGCTGGGCGGTGCCGGCGTTCTGCAGCAGGGTGTCGAAGTCCTGGCCGTCGCCCGGCGACAGCGCGGCGCCCATGGACACCGTGATGCGAAGTTCGCGCCCGGCCACCGGCACGGGTTCGGCCAGCGCGGACAGGATGCGTTCCTGCGCGGCGGCCACGCTGCCGGCGTCGCGCACTTCGCGCAGCAGCACCGCGAACTCGTCGCCGCCCAGGCAGGACACGGTGTCGGATTCACCCACCTGCGCCGGCAGGCGGCGCGCCAGTTCGCGCAGCAGGGTGTCGCCGGCGGCGTGGCCCAGCGAATCGTTGATGTGCTTGAAGCCGTCGATGTTGAGCAGCAGCAGCGCCGCCTGGCCCTTGTCTTCGTGGCGCGCGGCCAGCACCTGCGAGGTACGGTCGCGCAGCAGGGCGCGGTTGGGCAGGCCGGTCAGCCGGTCGTAGAAGGCCAGGGCCTGCACCTGCTGCTCGGCGGCGCGGCTGCGCGCGGTCTCCACCGCCAGCCGTTCGTAGGGCTCGCGCACGCTGGCCACGAACACCACGCGGTAGACCAGCAGGTAGGCCAGCACCTTGTACACGTGTCCGACCAGGCTGAAGAGGTCGTTGACGTTTTCGTACATCGTCAGGCACAGCTCGGACAGGATCCACAGCGCCGACGCCGCGGCCAGGCCACGCGTGTCGAAGGTGGAATAGAGCTCGCGCACGTGCAGCAGGCGCAGCATGGCCAGGGCCATCATCAGCACCACCAGGGCTTCCAGCAGCACCTTGAGCGGCGTCAGGCCCTGGCCCGGCACGAAGAAGACCGGCCACCAGTCCGGGTGCGCCAGCTGCAGCCACGCCGCCAGGGCCACGTAGGCCAGCGCGCCGGCCAGCCAGGCGTAACGCGTGCCGGGGTGGCGGAAAGGCACCCAGGGCCGGAACACGATGTACAGCACCGCCATCGCGCCGATGACGCGGGCGGCGAGCCAGAACGAGATCGCCTTCTGCGGCGAAGCCGGCGTGACCATTTCCGGCATGCCGCGGTAGGACATCATGTGCGCGAAATCGAGCAGGGCCACCGCGAGGAAGGCGCAGGCCAGCACGATCAGGTTGCCCGGCCGCTCCGGCCGGTGCGAATGCCAGGACACCGAGAACACCATCGCCGACACCACGATGGCGAAGATCTCGGCGGCGGCGTGCAGCGACACCGGGAACCAGGACGCGCTCTGCCTCAGGCCCTCTTCGGGCAGCACCAGCCAGACCACCAGGAAGGCGAGGGTGCAGGTACCCACCAGCAGGCTGCGGAAGGCGCGCGAGTCCAACCAGCCGCCCTGGTTGGCGAAGCGCTGGTCTGTGTCGTCGATGGCCATGCCGTCCCCCGGGTCCCTGGCCTGACATTGCCAGTCCCGCCTCCCGATTTCCAGCAGGTTCGCCGCCAAACCCGGGGCAGCCTTGGAACCACCCCCCGCCGCCCACAGAATAGGGGCAAGACCCCTGTTCGGAGGAGAAGGACATGGCTACGGGCTGGGCGGGCGACGGCGCCGTGCAGGACCAGATCGACGCGACCGTGAAGGACGCGATCAAGCGCGCGCGCCAGCAGTTGCCGAAGGGGGCGTCCCTGGAGCGCTGTGAGGAGTGCGACGCCCCCATTCCCGAGGCCCGGCGCCAGGCGCTGCCCGGCGTGCGCCTGTGCGTGCCCTGCCAGGAAGCCCACGACCGCGAACAGCGCGCCGCCAGCGGTTACAACCGCCGCGGCAGCAAGGACAGCCAGCTGCGCTGATCAGCGGCCCGGCGGCGGGCCCCAATTGAAGCAGGCGCTGTCGTTGAAGCCGTCGCCGTCCGCATCGCGCGAACCGCCCGTCTGCAGGTCGCAGTCCTCGTCGAAACCGTCGGCGTCGCAGACTTCGATGTTGCCGGGATAGCGGTTGCGGTCGGAATCGTCGCAGTCGGCGCCGCCGGTGGCCACGGAATCGACCCCATCGCCATCGGCATCCACCGGCCGCAGCGGCGCCGGTTCGCAGCGGCGGCCGTCGGCAGCGGGCACCTGCCCGGGCGGGCAGCCCAGCGGTTGGCCCGCCTGGCATTGCCGCGGCCGCTGGCCGTCGATGCGGCGGGGCGTGGGCAGGCAGCGTTCGGCGCCATCGGCGCCCACGCCGTTGTTGCATTCGGCGTCGGCGCTGCACTGGTGGACCAGCACCGGGAAGCGTTTCGCCCGGGCCTCGCCGGTGAAGCGGAACAGCGGGCGGCCCGTGGCCTCGAACAGCACCCGGCGGTGGTCCGATGCCGGCGTCACCCTGAGCTGCTCGAGGTTCCAGTTGTCGCCGCCCACGCCGCCGCCGAGGGTGGTGACCAGTTCGACCGCGCCGATGTCCTGCCAGCGCACGCCGGGCTGCAGGCGCAGGTTCATCTGGCGGGTGGTGTGGTCGGCCAGCCGCTGCAGGCCGTTGGCGTTGTCGACGCTGCCCACCAGTCGCCCGTCGTTGCCATAGGCGCGCAGGTGCACGTTGTCGTTGCCACCGCGCAGGTCGTCGCCGCCGGTGGTGACATGGAAGGTGAGCGCCTCGTCGGCGAACGCGGGCGAAGCCAGCAGCAGCGAGAGCAGGAAGGCCTGCATCGGCATCGGGGTCTTCATGGGCAGCCCTGCCAGCGGTTGGGGTCGGTGTCGTCGCAGTCGTTGCCCACGGGCACGAGCCAGCGGCCTTCGTTCGCGGCGCGCTGCTGGTCGGCCGGGCAAGCGTCCACGCGTTGGCGCGGGTCGCCGTGGGTGTCGCCGTCCGCATCGAGGAAGAAGGTGAGGCGCTGGCCTTCGTCCACGACGCCATCGCAGTTGTTGTCGAGGTTGTCGCAGACCTCCGGGGCCAGCGGGTGCACGCTGCGCTGGCGGTCGTCACAGTCGGGCCCGACGGCGTGGCGGTGGGTCCAGCCGGCGTTGGTGCGCTTTCGCTCCCAGGGCGTGGGTTGCACGGGGCGGCGGGTGGTCATCGGCGCCTTGCCGGCCTTGGCGCGGGCCTCGGCCTGCGCCTGCTCACGGGACTGGCGCAGGCGCTCGAACTGTTCGCGGCTCAGCTGCAGCCTGGCGGCATCGGGCCGCGGCGCGATGCGCAGGTCGCCGCGCACTTGCACCGGCGGCGTGGCCTGGGGCACTGGCTTGGCCTCGGCCGCGGGGCGCGGTTTGCCGGCGGGCGGCGTGACCTGGACCTGCGCCATCGCGCTGGGCAGCAGGGCCAGGGAAAGCAGGCTGGCGAGGAACAGGGACTTCACGAGGGCGCTCCCGGGGGTGGGCACGCCGTCGGTTTAGCAGGAACCCCGCTTCGTCACAAGCATGAACGGGGTTCCTGTCGTCGCCCTCAGAGGCCCAGCACCGCCGGGCCCTGCTTGAACACGATGTCCACCGGGATGCCCGCCGCCTGCACGCGGTCGAGGTCGGCCTGCAGGTCGGGGCCGATGTTGCCCATGTCCTCGAACAGCGCCTTGGCGCCGGCGTAGTCGCCGTCGCCCTGCAGGGTCAGGATCTTCGCCGACAGCGAATCCACCGCCGCCTGCATCTTGTCGAAGTCCACCCGGTAGCGACCGGTGGTGGCGTCGCGGCTGAAGGCGCCTTCGCGCTGCAGCCAGTTGAAGGCCAGCATGTTGGCCTTGCCGTGCGCGCTGGAGGCGCCGAAGCGCACCGAGCGGAAGATGCCGGCCAGGAAGGTGACGTAGTTGTCGTTGCGCCTGGCCGCGTCGAGCTCGCCCATCTCGCCGAGCTTGCCGATCATGTACAGGCCCAGGATGTCGGCCTTGCCTTCCTCGTAGCCGCTGGCCAGGTCGGTGAGCGCCTCGCGCACCGTGCCCTTGCCGTCGAGCGTGTTCTTGATGCCCAGGCCGTGCGCGACCTCGTGGAACATCACGTTCTCGAAGAAGGCGTCGAAGGTGATGTTGGCGCGCTGGTCCTCGGCCACCAGCGCGTCGGCGATCGGCACCAGGATGGCGTCGAACTTGGCGCGCATGCTGTTCTCCAGCTGCAGGCGGCGCGAACCCTTGGCCAGCTGCACCTCTTCGTCGTTCGGCAGGTTGATGGCGATGGTCTTGGCGCCGGAGTTGGCGTCGCCGCCGTAGTAGATGGCGAAGTAGGCGTTGAGGTCGGCGTCGGTGCCGGGCATCTCGGCCTTGTAGGCCTCCGGCACCGGCAGGCCGCGCTGCAGCGCCGGCAGGTGCTGGGCGAAGCGCGCCAGGCGCTGGCTCCATTCGATGTCCTTGACCAGCACGAAGGCCTCGAACGCGGCCTTGGTGCCGAACAGCGCGTCCTGGTAGCTCTCGATCGGGCCGATGACGACGTCGATGGGGCTGGTCTTCATGTCCATCCAGGCCATGTCGCTGGCCTGGTACTCGCCGGTGAGCAGCGCGTCGGCGCGCAGGCGCAGGTAATTGCGGAAGCTTTCGTCGGTGGCCACGTCGGCGGCCAGGCTCAGAAGCGCGGCGGCCTGGCCGAGTTCGGCGGCGTACTCGACGTGGTAGGGCACGACGGTGAGCTTGCCGGCCTCGTCGCGGCGGATCAGCGTGTACAGGCCGTCCTTGCCCGGCAGGTCGGCGGCGGCGAACTCTTCCTTGGTCATGTCCTCGGGGTAGAAGCGCGCGCCGGGCGGGCGCGGGCCGATGCCCTCGACGAAGGGCGCGTCGTTGTCCAGGCGGTCCCAGGGGCCGTAGTTGATCTCGGCGAAGCGGCGCGTGGCCGGGTCGGTGAGGCCGGAAAGCAGGGCGTCCTTGTCGCCCCAGGTCTGCTTCCAGAACAGCGCGTCCATGATTTCACCGGCCTGCAGCAGCAGGCGGATCGCCTGGCGGTCGCCCTCGGCAAGGTGCGACAGGTCGGCCGTGAGCGGCACTTCGGCGTAGGCGGCCACCTTGGCGGCGATGTCGTTGGCGGGCTGGGCGGCGTCGGTGGCCGCGTCGGCGCTGGCTTCGGCGGGCGCGGGCGCCTGTTCGGCGCGCTGGCAGGCGGCCAGGCCGGTGGCGAAGGTGAGCGCGATGGCGAGGCTGAGCGGGCGAAGCGACATGCAGGACTCCGGGAGCGGCGTGAAGGCCTCCATCCTAGTCCATCACCCGGCCCTCGGTGCGGTTGCGGCCGCCGTGCTTGGCGCGATAGAGCGCCTGGTCCGCGGCCTCCATCCAGTCGCGAAGGTCGCCGCCCTCGGGCGCTTCGGCCAGGCCCAGGCTGATGGAAAACGCCAGCCCCGGCTGCCCTTGGAAGACCGCGGCCTGCACCGCCTCGCGCAGGCGCTCGGCCTCGCGTTCGGCGGCGGCCTGGCCCAGTGGCAGCAGCACGGCGAACTCGTCGCCGCCCAGGCGGCCGGCGACCTGGCCCGCCGGCAGGGTGCTGCGCACCAGGGCGGCCAGCGTGCGCAGCACGTCGTCGCCGGCGGCGTGGCCGAACCGGTCGTTGATGGCCTTGAAGTGGTCGATGTCGATCAACAACAGCATCGACGGAGCGCCATCGCGCGTGCTCCGTTCAAGCTGGCGGCGCGCCTGCGCCTGCCAGTGGCCGCGGCTGTCGAGCCCTGTGAGCGAATCGCGCCGCGCCAGTTCCTCGAGCTGCTGGTTCTGCTGCTGCACGCGCCGCATCAGGCGGTAGAGGTTGGCGCTGACCGCCAGCGTGTGGATGACCATGATCGGCAGGCAGGCCAGCACCACCGCCGTCCGGCTGGGGTAGTCCACCGCGAAGCCCGTGGCCAGGCCCACGGCCAGCATCGCCAGCAGCGTGCCCGGCAGCGCCTTGAGCCAAAGCCGCGGCACGCCGGAGTTCACCTTGTCGGCGGTGGCCACGGTCAGCAGTACCGCGCTGGGCAGCAGGTTGAAGTGCACCAGCGGCACCCAGCTGCCGGCGAACACCGAGTCGATGAGGAAGTTGCGCGCTTCCGCCGCATACGGGTCGCGGCTGCGCACGGCCAGCAGGTAAGCCAGGTGCGGCCAGGCGAAGCAGGTGCCCAGGACCCAGGCCCAGGCCAGCCAGCCGGCGTCGAGGTCGTGCAGCACCACGCCCAGCGGCAAGGCCGCCAGGCCCATGCCCAGCACGCGGAAGCGGTAGGTCAGGCGGGGCAGGAAACGCGGGCGCACGGACATGCCTGCATGAAACCACAGCTGCCCGGGCGTATGCTGCCCGGGCCGGGGGGCGCGCCTTTGCAGAGGAGGCCACTCATGGACGCACGCAAGCAGCCAGGAAGGCCGGATGGCCCGCTGGCCGCGCGGGTCGCGGCAGTGCTGGGAACCGCCGACGTGCGGCTGGACGGCAGCCGGCCCTGGGACCTGCAGGTACACGACGCGCGCCTGCCCGCGCGGCTGCTGGCGCAGGGTTCGCTGGGCCTGGGCGAGGCCTACATGGACGGCTGGTGGGACAGCGCCGACCTCGACGGCCTGCTCTGGCGCCTGCTGCAGGCGCGCCTGGACGAACGCCGCCCGGGCCTGGCCGACTTCCGGGACGGCCTGAAGGCGCGGCTGCTGAACCTGCAATCGGCCCGCCGCAGTTTCGAAGTGGGTCGCCGCCACTACGACCTGGGCAACGACCTGTACGCCGCGATGCTCGGCCGCCGCCTGGTGTACAGCTGCGGCTACTGGCGCGAGGCCGACGACCTCGACGCGGCGCAGGAGGCCAAGCTCGACCTCGTCTGCCGGAAGCTGGGCCTGCGCGCCGGCCAGCGCCTGCTCGACGTCGGCTGCGGCTGGGGCGAAACGCTGAAGTTCGCCGCCGAGCGCTACGGCGCGGCCGGCGTGGGCATCACCGTTTCGCGCGAGCAGGCCGATTACGCGCGCCGGCTCTGCGCCGGCCTGCCGGTGGAAATACGCCTGCAGGACTACCGCGAACTCGACGAGCCCTTCGACCACATCCTGTCGATCGGCATGTTCGAACACGTGGGCGTGCGCAACTACCGCGGCTTCTTCGAACGCATGCGCCGCTGCCTGGCGCCGCGCGGCCTGTTCCTGCTGCACAGCATCGGCGGCGAACGTTCGACCGACCACACCGACCCGTGGATAGGCCGCCACATCTTCCCGAACTCGATGCTGCCGTCGGCGGCGCAGCTGGCGCGGGCGCTGGAGGGACTGTTCGTGATCGAGGACTGGCACAACTTCGGCGCCGACTACGACCGCACGCTGCAGGCCTGGCGCGCCAACGTGGAGCGGGCCTGGTCGCGGCTGGAGGGCTACGACGAACGCTTCCGGCGCATGTGGCGCTACTACCTGGCCAGCTCGATGGCCTTGTTCCGCAGCCGGCGCGGGCAGCTGTGGCAGCTGGTGCTTTCGCCCGGCGGCGTGCCCGGCGGCTACGTGGCGCCGCGCTGAAGGGCCGGGCGGCGCGCGCCGCCCGGCCGGTGGCGACTAGCGCGGGAGCTTGCGGTGGATGTAACGCTGCTGGTGGTCGTTGAGGCGCACCTGCGAGTCGTGCGGACCCGGCAGGTCGCGCTGCAGCGGCACGTGCGCCTTGCTCGAGCGCACTTGCTGCGGACCCCTGGCGCCGTCAAGCGGCGAAGCGTGGGGCGCGTCGGGCGAATAGGGCGGCGTGCCCAGGAACGGCGGCGCGCCGACCACCGGCGCCGGCGCGGGCTTGGCCGGGGGCGCGGCGGCGACGCCCATCGCAGGCTTGGGCGCCGCGTCCTTCCGGGGGGCGGGCTTTTTCGGCGCGGCCTTCCGGGCGACCGGCTTCTTCGCGACGACCTTCTTCGCAACCTGTCTCTTCGCGACCGACTTCTTCGCCACGGATTTCTTCGCGACAGACTTCTTCGCGACGGACTTCTTCGCCACGGATTTCTTCGCGACGGACTTCTTCGCGACCGACTTCTTGGCGGCGGCTTTTTTCGCCGTGGTCTTCTTCGCTACGGGCTTCTTCTTCGCGGCGACGCTCTTGCTGGCGGCTTTCTTCGCAGCCGTCTTGCGTGCCGCGGCCTTCTTCGGTGCAGGCTTCTTCGCGGCGGCCTTGCGGCGGGGCTTGCTGGCGGCAGTGGCCATGACATCCTCCTGTGCGGGCGGGAACCGGTCGTCCCGATTCTAGACCTTGCTGCAATGCAATATCCCCCTTGCCCGGGCGGCGTCCTGGCCTATCATCAAACGCCCCCCGACCCGGAATGACCCGATGCGCCGCAAGTCCCTGTTCCCCGCGCTCGCCATCGCGCTGCTGCTGTCGCCCGCGGCGCAGGCGGCGGTCTACAAGTGCACCATCAACGGCGAAACCCGCTACCAGGACAATCCCTGCCCGGGCCGCCAGGACCAGAAGCCGCACATCGAGGACGCCCCGGCCCCCGCCGCCGGCGCGCCTGCCGGCCCCGCGGCGGCCGGGACCGCCGCCGGCACGCCGCCTCCGCGTGGCCGCACCGCGCCCAAGCCGCCGCTGCCGCAAGACGATGACACCCCGCTCGACCGCGTCGGCCAGCTGTACCACGAGATCCTGGCCGCCCAGGCTGCGCAGCGCGTCGTGCTGGACGGCTACCGCGAGGCGGTGCAGGCCCTGGCGGCCGCCCAGAAGGGCCGCGAACAGGCCCCGGAGGCCGAATCCGAGCGCAAGCAGCTCGAGCACGAGTGGAAGGAACGCCGCTTCGCCGCCGGCGACCGCGTGCGCGCCCTGCAGGCGGAACTGCGCCGCCTGTGCCCGAACGGCACCATGATGAGCGGCGCGCGCCAGGTATGCCGCTGACGCCCGCGCGGCACCGGCTCGCCGGCCTGCTGCTGGCATTGGTTTGCCTGCCCGCGCTGGCTGCCGATCCCTTGCCGCTGCGCGTGGGCGGCGACCCGAACTACCGGCCTTTCCACTACCAGGCCGAGGACGGCAGCCCACAAGGTTTCGACGTGGCCGTCATGCAGGCCATCGCCCGCGAGCGAGGGCTGGCTCCGCGCTTCGAGTTCGGCGAATGGGGCCGCATGCTCGACCGCCTCGAGCATGGCGGGGTGGATGTCGTGCCCATGTTCGTTTCGGAAGACCGCGCGATGCGCTTCCGGTTCTCCCGGCCCTTCTTGCGCCGCCACCACGTGCTGTACGGGCGCCGCGGGCAGCAGGTGGGTTCCCCCGACCAGCTCGCCGGCCGGCGCGTGGCGGTGCAGTTCGGCGGGATGGCCTGGGAGTGGCTGATCAACGAGCAGGCCGACGCCGTGCTGCGGCCCATGAACGACGAAGCCGCGGCGCTGTCTGCCGTGGCCGCGGGCAGTGCCGACTTCGCGCTGCTGCCTTCCGACATCGCCGAGCGGGCGCTCGCCGCCGGCGGCCTGGGCGACGTGCAGGCGGTGGGGCCACCCTGGCTGGAGCGCAACTACGCGTTTGGCGTGAACCCGGCCCGGCCGGAACTTGTGCCGGAAATCGATGCGGGCCTGCAGGCCATCGAGGCCAGCGGCGAGCTTGCCAGGCTGCAGCAGCAGTGGCTGCAGCCGGCCCCGGCGAAGGCAGGCAAGGGCAGGCCGCTGCCGGTCTGGCTGCCCGTGGTACCGGTGGCCTTGGTGTTGCTGGGGGCGATGGTGTTCCTGGCGCGGCGCCACGCCGCGGCCGGGCGCGACTGACTCAGGCCGTCTGCGCCGACGGCCCGGCGGCCTCGGTGGCCGTGCGGTTGCGGCCGCCGTGCTTGGCCCGGTAAAGCGCCTTGTCGGCCGATTCGATCCATTCGCGCAGGCCCAGGTCGTCGTCGCGCGCCTGCGCCAGGCCGATGCTCACCGAACAGCGCAGCCCGGGCGCCTGCGGCAGCGAGAACGCCTGCACCGACGCGCGCAGTCGCTCGGCCACCGCTTCGGCCTCGGCCAGGGTGGCCGGCAGCGCGATCGCGAATTCGTCGCCGCCCAGGCGGCCGGCGTGCGCCTCTGGCCCGGCCGCGCGGCGCACCAGCGCGGCGATGCCACGCAGCACGTCGTCGCCCACGGCATGGCCGTGGCGGTCGTTGATGTCCTTGAACCAGTCCAGGTCCACCAGCGCCAGCGTGGCGGCCTTGCCGGTCGCGTGGCGGCGCTGCAGCAGGCGACCGGCCTGGTCCTGCCAGTGCCGGCGGCTGTCGAGGCCGGTGAGCACGTCCACCCGGCTCAGTTCGTCCAGCTGGCGGTTCTGCAGCTGCACGCGCCGCACCAGCAGGAAGCTGTTGAGGCTCACCGCCAGCGTGTGGACCACCATGATCGGCAGGCAGGCCAGCAGCACCGGCATCGAGGTGGCGGGCGCGAACGCGAACCCGGTGAGCAGGCCGCCCGCCAGCACCGCCAGCAGCATGCCGGGCAGCGAACGCAGCCACAGCCCGCGGATGCCGGTGTTGATCTTGTCGGCGGTGGCCACCGACATCAGCAGCACCGAGGGCAGGGCGTTGAAGTGCAGCAGCGGCGCCCACAGCCCGGCGATGATCGAGTCGGACATCAGGTTGCGCAGTTCGGCCTGGAAGGGGTCGGCGCTGCGCCGCGCCAGCCAGTAGGCCAGGTGCGGCCAGAGGAAACACGAGGCCACCAGCCAGGCCCAGCTGGCCGGTGGCGCGCCGATTTCGCGCAGCACGAGGAAGATCGGAAGGGCGGCCAGGCCCATGCCCAGCACGCGGAACCGGTAGACACGGCGCGGCAGCAGGTGCAGGTCGCTCAGGCGGGCGGCGTGCTCCGGGGGCGGGTGGGATGGCGCGGCCATCGACGGGTCCGGTGGGGTATGGCCCGATGATAGCCCGGCCAGGCCCGGCTGCCAGCCGCCGGCGGTGGCCGGCCGGGAAGGGTGGGTGCGTATCCAAGAACAGATGAGCCCGCGCCTGCCCCTGTCGTTCGCCCTGCTGCTGCCCGCCCTGGCGGGCTGCGGCGACGCCTGGGTGGCGCCGGCCGCCGGGTCGCCGGTGCCGGTCGTGGCGCCGCTGGCCGCGGAACCGCAGGCGGCCGGCAACCAGGCGCGTTTCGTGGTGGACGGGCAGGAATTCCGCTTCAGCACGCCGGGCATCCGTCGCAGCCGCGCCCGCGCCGGCGAGGGCGTGCTGGCGCACAGCATCGAACTGGCCAACGGCGACAATTCGCTCTACGCCCGCGTCGTGCTGCAGGTGCCGGCAGGCCGGGAAGGCCTGGACGGCGACTACCGCGCGGTGCAGCTGGGTTCGCCCGGCGCCCTCGGCCAGGCCGGCGTGGGCGAGGTGGTGCTGGCCGAGGAAACCGACGCCCGGCGCGGCCGCCGCATGCTGCCCAGCGGCAGCGGTAGCATCCGGGTCCGGCGCGAGGGCGCCGATTACGTGGTGGTGTTCGACGTCCGCGGCGACGACCTGTTCCGGGCGGCCGATGCCGGGGCCATCACCGGCGAACTGCGTTTCGCCGCCGGTCCCTGAGCCCGGCGCGGAACTGTGACCGCGATCTTGGGCGGCCGCCACGGCATGCGGTAACGTGGGCCGGGTAGCCAGCGGGCAGGGGGTCCGATGACCGGCGAAAGCGGCGCCAGGGCACGCGTCCTTGTGGTGGATGATTCCAAGCTGATGCGCAAGGCCGCGCACAAGATGCTGGGCGAGGAATTCGACGTCGTCACCGGCGACGACGGCGTGGACGCCTGGGCGCAGATCCAGCAGGACCCGGGCATCCAGGTGGTCTTCACCGACCTCAACATGCCGCGCATGGACGGCTACGAACTGCTGCGCACCATCCGCGGCGCCGAGGACCCCGGCGTGCAGGGCCTGCCGGTGATCGTGGTCACCGGCGCCGAGAACGACGAGGCCGCGCGCATGAAGGCGCTCGACCAGGGCGCCACCGATTTCATCACCAAGCCCTTCACCACCTCCGACCTGGTGGCGCGCGCCCGCGCCCATGCCAACTACCAGCGGGTGACGCGGCAACTTCAGTCGCAGGTGGCGGTGGACGCGCTCACCGGGCTGGCCAACAAGGCCGGCTTCATGGAGCGCCTGCAGCAGGACATCGCCTACGCCCGCCGGCACCAGCAGCCGCTGTGCCTGGTGCGGCTGGAGGTGGAAGACTTCCGCCGTTTCTTCCTCTACTACGGCCGCGACCTGGCCGAGGCCCTGGTGCTGCAGCTGGCGCGCCAGCTGCGCACCCGCATCCGCAAGGAAGACACCGCGGCGCGCATCGGCCTGGGCGGCTTCGCGCTGTCGCTGCCGGGCGGTCAGGAGGCCGGCATCGTCGCCATGGTCGAGCGCCTGCAGGCCGAGGTGCTGGCGAACCCGCCGGTGTTCGAGGGCGAACCGGTGGCGGTGAAGCTGCACGCGGCGGTGATGAGCCCGCTGATGGATTCCGCGCTGGGTCCGCAGGAAGCGATGGACGCCTGCCAGGCGCGGCTGGACGTGGCCCGCGAATCGGGCGTGGCGGTGCTGCCGGCGCAGGAAGCCGTCGCCACCATGCCGCCGCCGGTGCTCGCGCCCGAGCCGGCGCCGCCGG
>NZ_AVCH01000156.1 GCF_000747075.1 Arenimonas malthae CC-JY-1 | reverse complement strand
AGCGGCTTCAGCCGCGACGCCTTCCACCGAGATCCCGCCCAAGCGCGTCGCGGCTGAAGCCGCTCCTACAGGGATGGTGGCGACACCAGCGATGACGGAAACCGCGGCACCTGCCGTCGCCTCGTCGGCATCCGCCGTTGCCGCCACGCCCGCGGCCGAACCCGCCGCGCCGGCCCCCATCGCTGAAGCCGCCGCCCAAGCCGTGCTCAGCCAGTACACCGCCGCCTATGCCAACGGCGACATCCGCACGCTCATGCGCCTGTTCACCCGCGACGCCACCAACAACCGCGGCAACCGCGACGCCATTGCCTACGACTACCAGGAGCTGTTTTCCGGCAGCGAAAGCCGCGAAATCCAGCTGCGAACCACCGGCTGGCTGGCCAATGGAACCACCGCCACCGTGCTGGCGAAATACGAAGCAAAGGTGAAGCGCCCCGGCCGCTGGCTGCCCAGCACCAGCCGCGGCGACATCCGCTTCGACCTGGCTTACGAAAACGGCGCGCTGCGCATCAAGGCCATCCTCCATGACTGAAGCGCGCCGCCCGCCCTGGCGGTGGCTGGTGCTGGTGGCGCTGCTGTTCGCCGGCTGGCGCGTGGCCACGCTGGGCCTGGCCGACCATTACGCGCGCAGTAGTCCGGAGCGCGCGTTGTTCTGGCGGGCGGATCATCCCGAGGCGTTGCTGGCGCGGGCGGAGGCGCTGGGGCGGGTCGGGCCTGAAGGCCCTCCTACAAAGGCGGATGCGGAGATGGCGGCCGAGTATGCGCGGCGTGCGCTGCGCGCCGATCCGCTCGACGGGCGCCCTTACCGCGTGCTGGGCCAGCTGGCCGCGGCCGAAGGCAACGAAGCCCGCGCCGCCGGGCTGTTCACCCTGGCCGCCCGCCGCGCCCCGCGCGACCGTCCGGCGCACTTTTGGCTGCTCGACCACCATTTGAAGGCCAGCCGCCCCGCCCAGGCGATGCCGCACCTCGACACCCTGCTGCGCATCCAGCCCAACCTGTTCACCCGGTTCGAACCGCTGCTGCTGGCCCTGGCCGGCGCGCCGCCCGCCCACGCCGCGCTGGCCGACACGCTGGCGAAGAATCCGCCCTGGCGTGCCCGCTTCCTGGTACTGGCCAGCAGCAAGGGCGAAGACGCCGCCGCCATGGCCCCGCTGTTCGAGCAACTGCGCCAAACCCCCGGCGGCCTGGCCGACAACGAACTCGGCCCCTGGCTCGACCGCCTGGTGCGCGAAGGCCGGGTGGGGCAGGCCTACCTGCTGTGGGCCGGCCAGCTGCCCAAGGAAAAACTTGCCGCGCTGGGCAATGTTTACAACGGCGGCTTCGAACACGAACCCGCCCCGGTGGGCTTCGACTGGCGCTTCGCCCGCGTGCCCGGCGCCCGCATCGAACGCCTGTCCACCGAGGGGGCGGGCGGCCGCGTGGCCCTGCGCGTGGCCTTCGAGGACCGCCGCGTGCCCTTCGCCCACGTGCGCCAGATGCTGGCCCTGCCGGCCGGGCGTTACCGGTTCCAAGCCCAGGCCAAGGCCGACAGCCTGCGCACCGACCGCGGCCTGGTGTGGCAACTGGCCTGCGTGGCCGGCGGCAAGCCGCTGGGGGAAACCCCGCCGCTGCTGGGCCACACCCCCTGGCGCACCCTGGAGCTGGCCTTCGAGGTGCCGCCCGGCTGCGAGGGCCAGTGGCTTACCCTGCGGCTGCCGGCGCGCATCCCGGCCGAACAGCGCATCGGCGGCCGGGCCTGGTTCGATGACCTGAAAATCAGCCGTCTTCCGTAGCCTGTTCATATAGCTAAACCCTTGATCGGTCAGGGCAGTGAGCAAAATTCTCGCTTGCATCGCCCGCCGTCCGGACGTAACCTCGACCCAACTGTCCCTGACAGCGCCCCCCGATAGGAGCACCGCCATGATCAAGCTCAGCACCCTCGTCGCCGCCACCCTGCTGGCCGGCTCCGCGTTCGCGGCCGACTCCGTGGCCACGCTGTCCGCGCAGGAAGGCACCGTGCTCGTGAACCAGGGCGAAGAATTCGTCACCGCCACCGACGCCCAGGCCCTGATGGCCGGCGACCGCGTGATGGTCATGGAAGGCGCCAGCGCCACCGTCACCTATGCCGACGGCTGCGCCCTGCCGCTGATCGCCGGCACGCTGGCGGAACTGCCGGCCCAGTCGCCGTGCACCGGCGCCGTGGTGAGCCTGCAGCAGGTGGGCCCCACCGTGGCCCAGGCCCCGGGCGACGACAACAAGCGCTACAACGTGACCCGGAAGTCCACGGGCGTCACCTATGCCGTGTTCGGCACCGCGCTCGCGCTCATCATTGCCGAGGCCTCGGGCGACGACTACAGCATCGAGCCGGATCCGTCGGCCAGCCCGTAACGGCCGCCGCGTCATCGCACAAGAACAAGGCCACCTCCGGGTGGCCTTTTTCATCTGTCGGAGGGCCTTCAGGCCCGACCGGCGCCAGGCCTGCGCCGTGCAGTAAGTACAAGCGCGAAAGTTTCCGCGTTTTCCCGCCGCGTGCGTCCGCTATCATCCAGTGAACCCCCCGTTCACAACCGGCCCCCGCGCACGCCATGGATCCAACCCCGCTGCCCGCGAAACTGCAGGCACCGCTGGCCGCAGTGGTGCTGGCCGCTGCGCTGCTGCTGGGCGGCGGGCAGGGCACGGTGGCCGACAGCGCGGTGCAGCTGCTTTCGCTGGCGCTGCTGGCGCTGTGCCTGTGGCGGCATGCCAGCGAACCCGAAGCGAAGCTGCCGCGCCTGGCCTGGCTGGCCGCGCTGCCAATGGCCTTGCCGGCACTCCAGTTGCTGCCCCTGCCGGAAAGCGTGTGGCTGCTGCCGGACGCGCGCGATGAACTGGCTACCGAACTCTCCGCCGCCGGCGTGGGAGCGGCGCACCGCATCAGCCTGGTGCCGCTGGCCACCGAACGCGCCTTCGCGTGGTTGCTGCCCGCAGTGGCGCTGTTCCTGGCCGGCCTGCAGCTTTCCAGCCAGCAGCGCGGAAACCTGCTGAAGCTGCTGGTGGCCGCCGCCGCGCTCAGCGTGGTGCTGGGCCTGGCGCAGCTGTTCGGCGGGCCCGACAGCGCGCTGCGCTTCTACAGCAACACGAATCCCACCGAAGCCGTGGGCTTCTTCGCCAACCGCAACCACCTGGCCAGCCTGCTGGCGGTGGCGCTGCCAATCGTGGTGGTGGGCACGGCGCTGTGGCTGAAGCACCGCGAAGACTGGAGCCCGGGCACCGTGCTGGGCCTGCTGGCCGGTGTGGGCCTGGTGGCGCTGCTGATTTTGGGTATTGCCATGGCCCGTTCCCGCGCCGGCCTGCTGCTGGGCATGCTGGGTTTGCTGCTGAGCCTGCCGCTGGCGCTGCAGCTGCGCCGCCGCCGCGGCACCCGCCGCGTGCTGGCCGTGGCCGTGGCGCTTGGCTTCACGCTGGCGGTGCAGTTCGCGCTGTTCGGCATCTTGCAGCGGCTGCAGAAAGACCCGCTGGAAGATGCCCGTTTCCAGTACCTGCCCGTGGTCGAAAGCGTGGCGCGGCAGCACGCGCCGCTGGGCACCGGCCTGGGCGGCTTCCGCCGCGCCTTTGAAGCCGAAGATCCTGCGCCCGTGAGCGTGTACATCAACCACGCCCACAACGACTGGGCCGAACTGTGGCTGGAAGGCGGCTGGCCCGGCTGGGCTCTGGTGGGCGCCGCCGTGGGCGGGCTGCTGGTGAGCGGCTGGAAGGTATGGCGCAAGCAGCCCGAAGCCAGCACCACCACGCGCACCCTTTCCCGCGCCGCCTGGGTGGGCCTGCTGCTGCTGGCCCTGCATTCCCTGGGCGACTACCCGCTGCGCACCAGCGCCCTGCTGGCCGTGGCTGGGGTGCTGGCCGCGCAGGTAATGGCCATGCGAGAAATTCGTTTGTCCCGGGCACCGGATGGAGCTAGGCTGGGGCCGTTGTTCAATCCGTGAACACCGCCCGCATGCCCCCCGTTGCCGACGAACTGAGCATCACCATCCTGCGCCGCCTGGCCGATTCGCCCGCTGTGAACCAGCGCGAGCTGGCGTTGCATGCCGGCGTTTCCCTCGGCCGCCTGAACTACGCGCTGCGCGCGCTGGTGGACAAGGGTTGGGTGAAAGTGGGCAACTTCAGCCGCAGCGAGCACAAGCTGGGTTACGCCTACCTGCTGACCCCGCGCGGCATCGAAGCCAAGGCCAAACTGACCAAGCGCTTCCTGGCCCGCAAGATGGGCGAATACGACGCCCTGCGCCAGGAAATTGAGCGTCTGCAGCGCGAAGTGGAGGGCGGCTGACATGCAACGCTGGTACTGCGTGCACACCAAGCCGCGCGCCGAAGCCCAGGCGCTGGAACACCTGCGGCGCCAGGGCTTCGAATGCCTGCTGCCGCGCCTGCAGCGCACCCTGCTGCGCAGCGGCCGCCGGCAAACCGTGGTGGAAGCGCTGTTCCCGCGCTACCTGTTCCTGCGCGCCGACGCCGAAGCCACCAGCCTGGCACCCGTGCGCTCCACCAAGGGCGCCGTGGGCCTGGTGCGCACCGCCGGCCTGCCGGCCACCGTGCCGGATGAATTCATTGAACGCCTGCAAGCCGACGCCAACGCCGACGGCCTGATCACGCTGCCCGAGCGCCGGCTGCTGCCGGGCGAACGCGTGGCCATCACCGACGGCCCGCTGGCGGGGCTGCAGGGCATCTATACCCAGGCGCAGGGGGAACAACGCGCCTTGGTGCTGCTGGAAATTTTGGGCGGCGTGCAAAGCGTGGCGCTGCCCAACTACGTGCTGGAACCCGTCGGGCCGGCCCAGGCCGCCTGACGCAGGGGGACAACCTGGTCATCAAACGGCCTTACGGAAGCGCCTTTGCAACCGTAGGGCGGTAGCGTGCCCGAAACCGAGGGAAACGAATGAAGAAGCTGGAAGAGTCCCGCATTGCCATCATCGGCCTGGGCTACGTGGGCCTGCCGCTGGCGGTGGAGTTCGGAAAAAACTTCGACACCACCGGCTACGACATCCGCAGCGCCCGCGTGGCCGAGCTGCGCGAGGGCAAGGACAGCACGCTTGAGTGCAGCCCCGAGGAACTGGCCGCCAGCCCGAAGCTGAAATACACCGACCAACTGGCCGACATTGCCGGCTGCAACATCTACATCGTTACCGTGCCCACGCCCATTGATTCGGCCAAGCGCCCCGACCTGACCCCGCTGGTGAAGGCCAGCGAGGCCATTGGCAGCGTGCTGAAGAAGGGCGACGTGGTGGTGTACGAAAGCACCGTGTACCCCGGCTGCACAGAAGAGGTCTGTATTCCAGTGCTCGAGAAGGCCTCCGATCTTGTGTTTAACGTGGACTTCTTTGCGGGGTACAGCCCCGAAAGAATCAATCCTGGCGACAAGGCTCACCGCGTCTCCACCATCAAAAAGGTCACCAGTGGCTCGACACCGGAAGCTGCGAACTTCATCGACGAGCTCTACCGGTCGATTGTTGCTGCAGGCACGCACAAGGCGAGCAGCATGAAAGTAGCGGAAGCTGCAAAGGTCATCGAGAACACGCAGCGGGATCTCAATATTGCGCTCGTCAACGAACTGGCAATCCTCTTCAATCGGCTTGGCATCGATACATTGGAGGTGCTCGAGGCTGCTGGAACGAAATGGAATTTTCTGCCATTTCGGCCGGGCTTGGTCGGAGGGCACTGTATCGGGGTGGATCCTTACTACCTAACCCATAAGGCCCAGGAGGTGGGGCATCATCCTGATGTCATCCTTGCCGGCCGCCGTACCAACGATGGGATGGGCGCATACGTCGCAGATCAAGTGATAAAGCTGATGCTGCGAAAGCGCGTCAATCCGGTCGGTGCCAAGGTCCTTGTGCTGGGGCTTGCGTTCAAAGAAGACTGTCCGGATCTGCGCAACACACGCGTCGTGGATGTCATCGACACTTTCAGGAGCTGCGGCATCGAGGTGGACGTCCACGATCCATGGGTTAGCTCAGAAGAGGCGCTGGCGGAGTACGGGCTGCGGATGGCTGGAGAGCTCACGAAGGGTTCTTATGATGCGATGGTTATTGCAGTCGCGCACAGTGTTTTTGCCGAGCGTGGATTCGATTGGGTCCGATGCCTTGGAAAGGCAACCTGTGTCGTCTACGACGCTAAGTGCGTCTATCCGCAACCTTTGGTCGATGGCAGGCTCTGAGGCTCTGCTATTTTTCGAGTCGTCGGCCAAGCAACATTCGCTCGCTACCGAATGCGCTTCAGAATGAATGAATTGGGAAATGGAATAAGAACATGCTCAACGAAAAATCAATACTTATTACTGGGGGCACGGGTTCGTTCGGGAAAGCCTTCGTCAGGACAGTGCTTGAGCGGTTTCCGGGGGTTCGCCGCCTTGTGGTCTATTCCCGCGACGAGCTCAAGCAGTACGAGATGGCGCAGAAGTTCCCAGTGGAGTCCTATCCGGCGCTGCGCTACTTCATCGGCGACGTCCGCGATGCCGATCGTCTTCGCCGGGCGATGGAAGGAATCGACATTGTGGTGCATGCAGCTGCTCTGAAGCAGGTGCCAGCTGCAGAGTACAACCCTTTCGAGTGCATCAAGACCAATATCCTCGGAGCCCAGAATGTGATCGAGGCGTGTCTGGACCGCGGAGTGCAAAATGTCGTCGCACTTTCGACGGACAAGGCTGCCGCACCGATCAATCTGTACGGCGCCACGAAGCTTTGCTCGGACAAGCTATTTACCGCCGCCAACAACATAAAAGGTAAGCGTGACCTGCGCTTCAGCGTCGTACGCTACGGAAATGTAATGGGCAGTCGCGGGTCAGTGATTCCGTTCTTCCTGCAGCGCCGATCCACGGGGATTCTGCCGATCACTGACGTTGAGATGACTCGCTTCAATATCAGTCTTCAGGAAGGCGTCGACATGGTGTTGTGGGCGCTCGAGAACGCAGCCGGTGGCGAGATTTTCGTGCCCAAGATTCCCAGCTACCGGATCACTGACGTGGCTCACGCCATTGGCCCCGAGTGTGAACACCCCGTCGTCGGGATCCGCCCGGGCGAGAAGGTCCATGAGGAAATGATCACCGCAAGCGACAGCTTCAACACGGTCGACCTCGGCCGCTACTATGCGATCCTGCCTTCTGCGGGCCGATATAGTGTCGAGTCCTACTGCGCCAAGCATGGTGGCAGCCCGGTTCCGCCCGGCTACGCGTACAACAGCGGCACTAACCTTCACTTTCTGACGCAAGAAGAACTGCGCGTCCTCATCCGCGAGCACGTGGATGCCGAGTTTGGGGTCGACTGAGTGATCCCTTACGGACGACAGCAGATCACCCAAGCGGATGTCGACGCTGTCGTCGACGTCCTGCGCTCGGATTTCCTGACGCAGGGGCCGGCCGTCCCGGCCTTCGAGCGGGCCGTAGGCGATCACGTCGGCGCGAAGCACGCGTTGGCGATGAACAGTGCGACGTCAGCGCTCCACGTGGCCTGCCTTGCTCTTGGCCTCGGGCCGGGCGACTGGTTGTGGACCTCGCCCATCACGTTCGTGGCCTCGGCCAATTGCGGCCTGTACTGCGGCGCGAAGGTAGATTTCGTCGATATTGATCCTCGGACATACAATCTCTGCCCGAAAGCCTTGGAACGCAAGCTCGAGGTCGCGGAGCGCGAAGGGCGCCTGCCGAAGGTCGTGGTTCCAGTGCACCTCTGCGGCCAGCCCTGCGATATGGACGCAATTCATCGGCTGGGCCAGCGTTATGGATTCCGCATCATCGAAGACGCCTCACACGCAATCGGTGGCAAATACCGCGGAGAGTTCATCGGCGGCGGACGATACAGCGACATCACCATCTTCAGCTTCCACCCGGTGAAGATTGTCACCACGGGCGAGGGCGGTATGGCCGTGACCAACGACGACGGTCTGGCGGCACGGATGGCGCTGCTGCGAAGCCACGGCATCACCCGCAATCCCGATCAGTTCGAGGGCGAATCGCAGGGGCCTTGGTACTACGAGCAGATTGATCTTGGATTCAATTACCGGATGACCGATCTGCAGGCGGCGCTCGGCGTGAGTCAGATGACCCGGCTTGACGAGTATGTGGCGACGCGCAATGAGCTCGCCGCAGAATACGATGCGCTGTTCGCCGACATCGCGGTGACTCGCCCCTGGCAGCACCCGGACAGCTATTCAGGGCGTCACCTCTACGTGATCCGGCTACCGCAGGGTGGGCCCCGCGGCCACCGTCAAGTATTTGACGCGCTGCGCGCCTCCGGCGTCGGTGTCAACTTGCATTACATGCCCGTCCACATGCAGCCCTACTACCGCCGTCTTGGCTTTGGTGCGGGCATGTTCCCGGAAGCGGAGAGGTACTGCGCCGAAGCAATCACCCTTCCGCTGTACCCGGCGTTGACCAAGACCAGCCTGGTCCACGTCGTCAATGCCGTCCGCAGTGCTATCTCTGAGTGAGCGAGGCAAACCATGCAGCTTGACGAGTCGAAGATCTACGATGACGGTGGGCGAATTTACTTGCGACTGCTGCGCGAAAGCGACATAGGCGACCAATACGAGTCTTGGTTCCGAGACGAGCTAGTCACGGAATTTCTCGACTCGAAAAGAATCACTCGCCAAGATGCCATCGAACACCTTCGCGCGGGCCGCGAATCGAACAGCTATTTCATGCTCGCAGTCATGCATAAGGCAGATAGCCGCCACATCGGAAACGTGAAGCTAGGTCCAATTCAATGGCGACATTCGGTTTCCGATCTTTCCACGGTTATCGGGGACAGGCGGTACTGGGGTGTCGGCCTTGCCACTGAGGCGGTTTCTGTCGGTACGCGTATTGCGTTCGATACACTCAATCTGCGAAAGCTGAGCGCAGGGATAGTTCATCAGAATGTGGGCTCAATCAAGGCGTATACGAGGGCGGGGTGGGTCGTCGAGGGACGGCTGCGCGGGCACCACCTGATCAATGGCGAGCCTCAGGACCGGATCGTCGTAAGCTGCTTCAATCCCGCCTTTTTCTCTGACCCGGTTCCGAGCCAGCAGTTATGATCCAGCTGGGTGGGCAAAACTGCACGCCTGCGAGAATCGCGCTCGGGACGGCCCAGTTCGGCCTGGCCTACGGCGTCAGCAACGAAGCAGGCCAGGTTGCCGATTCCCGGGTCGATGAGATTCTCCGGCTTGGTGAGCGCGCAGGCATGGGAACGTTGGACACCGCGATCGCCTACGGGAGCAGCGAAGAGGTGCTGGGCCGACACCGCGTCGATGGCTGGCGCGTGGTTTCAAAGTTGCCGGCTCATCCGGAAGGCTGCGAAGACATCGGCGCGTGGGTCGATGCACAGTTGCGGGCCTCACTCTTGCGACTGCGCGTGGATCGACTGCACGCGTTACTGCTGCATCGGCCACAGCAACTCCTGCTGCCAGGAGGCGCATCGCTGTTCGCAGCGCTCGAGCGCGCACGGGCGCATGGCTTGGTCACGAAGATCGGCATTTCGATCTATGGCCCGGAAGAACTCGATGCGCTTTCGGGGCACTTTGCGTTTGACATTGTCCAAGGGCCCTTCAATGTCGTCGACCGGCGGCTGGCCGACTCAAGCTGGCTCGCCAGGCTGCAGGACAAGGGTTGCGAGTTCCACGCGCGTTCTGCGTTCATGCAGGGCTTGTTGCTCATGGGGGCGGACTCGCGGCCTGCCTATTTCAAACGTTGGACCGAGCTTTGGACAGCGTGGGAGGCTTGGCTCGCCGAGACCGGCATGACGCCGTTGCGAGCCTGCATGGCTCATGTGCTGGCACAGCCGGGCATCGATCAAGTCGTCGTGGGGGTCACTTCACCGGGCCAGCTCGACGAGATCCTCTCTGCTGCGTGCGAAGGACCGGGCGCGCCCCCATCGCTCCGGAGCCTCGATCCAGACCTTGTCATTCCTCCCCGCTGGCGGATTTCATGAAGACCGTTGCCATCGTCCAGGCCCGCATGGGCTCCACCCGCCTGCCCGGCAAAGTTCTGCTGCGCGTCGGTGGCAAGACGCTTATCGAGGTTCTGCTCGCCCGGCTGGCGCTCTCGAAGGAAATTGACCAGATCGTGGTGGCGACTTCGGAGCGCGAAGAGAACGCGCCGCTGGTTGCGCACCTCAACGAACTCGGCGTCACCTGTTACCGCGGTAGCGAGGATGACGTGCTTTCCCGGTACTACGAAGCTGCCAGCCACGCCGGCGCCGACGCCGTCGTGCGCGTTACCGGAGACTGTCCGTTGATTGACGCCAGCGTCGTCGACGAGGTCATTCGCGGCTATGCAAGAGCCGGCGTCGACTATTTCTCGAACGTGGATCCGCCAACGTACCCCGATGGCCTCGACGTCGAGGTATTCAGCTTCACGGCGCTCGAAACGGCGCATCGCGATGCTGCTCCTGGCCCGGATCGAGAACATGTGACTCCCTACCTGCGCAATTCCGGCCGCTTCCTCACCGGCTCGTTGCGCAATGAAGAGGATTTGTCCGCGCTGCGCTGGACCGTCGATGAAGCCGCTGATCTCGAGGTCGTTCAGCGAGTTTTCGCGCACTTCGATTCTCCGACCAGTTTTGGCTGGCGCGACGTGCTTGCCTACCAGCGCGGCAGGCCGGATGTTTTCGGCGGAAACCAGCATCTCAAACGTAATGAAGGATCGACGATGGGCAAGGGGCAGAAGCTCTGGAAGCGGGCCAAGCAGGTTATTCCCGGCGGCAATATGCTGCTGTCGAAACGGGCGGAGATGTTCCTACCCGACCAGTGGCCCGCGTATTTTAGCCGCGCCAAGGGCTGCAAGGTGTGGGACCTCGACGGCAACGAGTACACCGATATGTCGATCATGGGGATTGGCACCAATTCCCTTGGCTACGGCCACGAAGAGGTTGACGCAGCCGTCCGCGAAGTGGTCGAGGCAGGCAACATGTCGACTTTCAACTGCCCAGAGGAAGTTCTTCTCGCGGAGAAGCTGGTTGAGATGCACCCGTTCGCCGATATGGCCCGCTTCGCACGCAGCGGCGGCGAAGCAAACGCGATCGCGATTCGAATTGCCCGGGCAGCCAGCGGCAAGGACAAGGTTGCGATCTGCGGCTATCACGGTTGGCACGACTGGTATCTGGCGGCAAACCTCGGGGACCAGAAAAACCTTGCTGGCCACCTCCTCCCAGGTCTGCAGCCGAACGGTGTGCCACAGGAACTGCGCGGTACCGTGCTGCCGTTCAATTACAACCGATACGACGAGTTGCTGGCGCTGGTGGATGAGCACGACGTCGGTGTCATCAAGATGGAAGTCGTACGGAACATGGGCCCGGAAGACAACTTTCTCCACAAGGTCCGTGAGCTGGCGACAAAGCGCGGTATCGTGCTGATCTTCGACGAATGCACGTCGGGCTTCAGGCAGACGTTCGGAGGGTTGCACAAGATGTACGGCGTCGAGCCCGACATGGCGATGTTCGGAAAGGCCCTGGGAAATGGCTACGCGATCACCGCGACGATCGGTCGCCGCGAAGTCATGGAGGCCGCGCAGACGAGCTTCATCAGCAGCACCTTCTGGACCGAGCGCATCGGCCCGGCGGCGGCATTGAAGACTCTCGAGGTGATGGAGCGCACGCGATCGTGGGAGACGATCACTCAGATTGGCCTCAATATTCGCGCTGGATGGCAGCACCTCGCCGACAAACACGGCCTGAAGATATCGCATTGGGGGCTTGCGGCGCTCACCGGTTTCAGCATCGAAAGCCCGAACGCGCTCGCCTACAAAACGCTGATCACCCAGGAGATGCTCGGCAAGGGCTACCTCGCTAGCAACAGCGTATACGCCTGTACGCAGCACACGCCGGATGTCGTCGAGAAGTTCTTCGAGACTCTCGATCCGGTATTCGCGCTCATCCGGGAGTGCGAGGACGGCCGCGACGTTATGAGTCTGCTCCGCGGGCCGGTCTGCCATTCCGGGTTCAAGAGACTGAATTGATATGGATGTTCTGTTCCGCGCGGATGCGGCGACCGAGATCGGGAGCGGGCACGTGATGCGCTGCCTGGCGATCGCCGGCGCACTTCGCGTCCAAGGGGCGAATTGTCAGTTCGCATGTCGCGACCTACCAGGCCACCTTGGTGGGCTCATCGAGCGGCAAGGGTTTCCGGTATGGCTTCTGGCGACGCCGGACGCGGCGGGGGAGAGCCTGTTGCCGGCCCCTCCTGCGGCGGTCGATCGCTCGCAGGCGGATGATGCCGGAGCGGTTTCGCGCAGGCTGGACAGGCGCGCCATCGACTGGCTTGTCGTCGATCACTATGGCCTGGATTGGCGCTGGGAATCCCGGCTTCGCCCGCACGCTTTCCGGATCGCGGTCATCGACGACCTCGCCAACCGCACGCACGACTGTGACCTGCTGGTGGATCAGACGCTCGGCAGGCGTGCGGCAGAATACTCGGGCCTAGTGCCTGAGACAGCTTCCGTGCTGACCGGCACGGACTTCGCGCCATTGCGCGGGGAGTTCGCGCGATGGCGCCAACAAAGCCTGGAGCGCCGGGATGGGAGCAGGTTCGAAGCGATCCTGGTCTCGTTGGGTGGAGTCGACAAGGCGAACCATACCTCGCGCGTGTTGAGAGCGCTGGCCAGTGCGCCCTTGCCTGCCAACTGCAATATTCGCATCGTCATGGGCCCGCTCGCTCCCTGGCTGGACGAAGTGCGCGACGCGGCCGCTGCGTTGCCTTGGCGAAGCGAAGTGCACGTCGGCGTTTCCAACATGGCGGAGCTGATGGCGTCCTGCGACCTTGCGATCGGTGCGGCCGGAACCACGTCCTGGGAGCGCTGCTGCCTGGGGCTGCCGGCCCTCACGATGGTGGTCGCCGATAACCAGGTCCAGGGCGCTGAGGCGCTGGCTGCGACCGGCGCCTCCTGGCTAATTCACGATTCGCAGGAGCTGCCCTCGATGATCTCCAGCCTGCTGGACGATCGCTCGCAGTTGCGTGACATGAGCCGAGCCGCGAGCGCGCTCGTTGACGGGCAGGGACTGGACCGGGTGGTCAGGGAGATGATCCGTGGGCGCTGACGTTTCAGTCCGGGCTATGGGAGCCGGCGACCTTGAGACTGTACTGGCCTGGCGCAACCATCCGAATGTAAGCCGCTACATGCTGACAAATCATGAGATCAGCCTGGACGAACACCGTCGCTGGTTCGAGCGCGCGTCGACCGATGCGTCGCGCCGGCTGCTGATCGTCGAACAATGCAGCCGTCCGCTGGGCTTCGTCCACTTTAACGGTCTGTCCGCGAGCCGCGTTGTCGATTGGGGCTTCTATGCCACACCGGGCGCTCCTAAGGGCACTGGAACCGTGCTCGGCGAGGCCGCGCTCGACTGGGCATTCACCACCCTTGACCTGCTCAAGGTCTGCGGCCAAGCACTATGCGGAAATGGTGCTTCGATTCGCCTGCATCTGGCGCTGGGATTTCGCCTGGAAGGTACGCTCAGGGCGCAGTACCCGGACCACCCGGTGGGCCCTGATCTCGTCTGTTTCGGCCTACTTCGCGAAGAGTGGTCCAGGCGCCGCACTGCCGGCGCGGAGGAATAACGATGAACAACTATGAAATTGCAGGCCGTCGCATCGGTCAGGGCCATCCGCCCTACGTGATCGCAGAAATGTCTGCGAACCATAACGGCAGCATCGACACAGCATTGCGCATCATTGGGGAGGCGCACAAGGCCGGCGCTGATGCTGTCAAGATCCAGACATACCGTCCCGACACCATCACGATGGATAGCGACCGGGAGGAGTTCCGGATCAGAGGCGGTCTCTGGGATGGACGCACGCTGTATGAGCTCTATTCCGAGGCGCACATGCCTTGGGATTGGCACGAAGCGCTCTTCAAGCGAGCTCGTCAGCTAGGAATCACTCTCTTCAGTTCGCCGTTTGATCGGACGGCGGTCGATCTGCTTGAATCGCTCGGCGCACCAGCCTACAAGATCGCTTCGTTTGAAGCGGTCGACCTGTCATTGATTAGATATGTCGCCGCGACCGGCAAACCAATGATCATCTCGACAGGCATGGCTGACGCCGATGAGATCGACGAAGCACTGCACGCAGCGCGAGATGGTGGCTGTCACGATGTGGCGATATTGCACTGCGTCAGTGGCTATCCGGCGCCCGCGGCCGACTACAACCTTCGCACACTGCCCGACATGCAGTCGCGCTTCGGCGTGCCGGTCGGTCTGTCCGACCACACGCTGGACAACACGACGGCCATCGCCTCGGTTGCGCTCGGTGCCTGCATCATCGAAAAGCACTTCACGCTCGATCGGAGTGGCGGTGGTCCTGACGACAGCTTCTCGCTTGAGCCCGCGGAGCTCGCCGCTCTGTGCCGCGCCGCGCGCACTGCATGGGGGTCGCTCGGTAGCGTCGACTACGGGCGCAAGTCGAGCGAGCAGGGCAACGTGCAGTTCCGGCGCTCGCTGTATGTGACGCGCGACGTCGCCGCCGGTGAGGCCGTGACCCACGACAACGTCCGTTCCATCCGCCCGGGCTTCGGGCTCGCCTGCCGGCACATGGATGATGTGCAGGGCATGAAGTTCCAGACGGCAGTGTCGCGCGGTACGCCGTTGGCGTGGGACCTGCTTTCCAAGAAGATCGAGTGAGAATGAAGATCGGATTCGTCGAGAACCGCTACAAAACCTGGTTCTGGGACGCGATGGCGCGGCACTGGCTGGAGCGTGGCCACGAGTGCTGCTGGCTGGTTCAGAACCCGGTGTTCCTACCAACTACGGGGCGGATTCGAGTAATGCCGTTTCCCTCGCGCGCGACTGGGGACCAAGTTGGCGCGGATGACCTTGGCTGGATCCGCCACGCGGACCGCAATATCAACTACTTCGCCGGCGATAGCCGCCACTATCCGCACTACAATCGGCTCGTGGGTGAATGGCTGGATCAGGAGCGCCCCGACCTCGTCTTGGGCGAGTGCACGCTGTTTCACGAGTTGCTTGTCATCGATGCTTGCAAGCGTCGCGGCATTCCGTTCCTCCATCCTAGCGCGCCCGGTTACCCGGGGGGGCGCTTCGCAATCTACGACGGCGCCTCGAAGACGACGATCGGGGGTTGCTCGAAGGATATGCCCGATGCGGCACAGGCGCTGGAAATCGCCGAGGCGATCCGCCGCCGTGAACGGATCCCCGACTACATGAAGAAGTCACCCAAAAAGGTCGTCGACCGCGTGCATCCCGCGCCGCGCACTCTGGCCGATCGCGCCCGCATACTGCGCGGCCGGTTCTTGGGCGAGCGTTTCAACACGCCGTCGGTTTGGCGCAAACTGAGTCTCGACCGGCGTACGCGGTCCCATCTCGGTAGATGGGAGGCGCTGGCGGCCCGTGCCTACGCCGGACCCACACCCACCGGCGTCTGCCTGTATCCCCTTCAGATGCAGCCTGAAGCCAACCTCGACCTTTGGGGTGGGCAGCACCGCAACCAGGCGGGACTCGTCGAGCGCCTCGCCCGCAGCTTGCCCGTCGGCTGGCAGCTCCGGGTGAAGGCAAATCCGAAGGCCAAGTACGAGCTGTCGCGCGAGCTCTTGGAGGTCATTGCTACGACGCCGAATGTCGTCGCCGTTCCGTTGGCAATTTCGATTGCCGATGAATTTGCGCGCGCAAACCTCGTCTGCACCGTCACAGGGACTGTCGCCGTGGAATCCGTGTTGTCGAGAATACCCCTGGTGCAACTTGGGCCCGGCATCGTCGAAGACGGACCCGGTTGTCTCCGCATCGGGCGCCCTGAAGACATTGGTGCCGTCGCGTCCACGGTAGCCTCGGGCATGTTTGTGTTGGCGGATGACGATCAACGGGTCGAGCTGGTGCAGCGCCTTTTTGCCACGACGTTTCCTGGGCTGGTTTCCGATCCATCCACGCTCCCGGCAGTGGTGCGTCCGGAGAACGTCGCAAGCGTATGTGCTGCCGTCGAAGAGGTAATGCCAAAATGGGGCTGAAGCGAACGGTCTGCGCGATGATTTGCCTGATTGCTCCCCCGAGCAGGGCGAAGAACTGGCTATTGCGGCGATTTGGATGGAGAGTGATGCCAACTGCCAGAATTGGCTTTTCCTGGATTTCGCTGCGTTGCCTGACCCTGCAATCCGGAGTAAGGATAGGGCACGGCAATTTCATTGTCGCCGAGAGCCTCCACTGCGACGAAGGTGGCAGCATCCGTCACCTGAATCGGATCACCGGACCGATGTACGCTCGGCTCGGGAAATTCGCATGCATCGGCTCCCAGAACGCGATCCTGCGCGCACCGCGAGGAGTAACCTGGGGGCGCGCAATCTTCAGGCTTGGAACCTGGTCGAAGATCACGGTTGGTCATGTTATCGACTGCACGCGCAGCGTCCGCCTTGGCGACTACTCCATCTTGGCGGGGCGGGGCAGCCAGGTCTGGACGCACGGCTATCTTCATGCCGCCGAGGGTATAGACCGATTCCGGATCGACGGAAGCGTGACGATAGGCAATAACGTCTACATCGGCTCCGGCTGCGTCGTTAATGCGGCTGTCAAGATTGGTGATGCCATCACCGTTGGTTCCGGCGCCACCGTCTCGACTTCGCTGCGCATCGCCGGCCTCTACGTTAGCCAGCCGCTGCGAATGGTTGAGTTGGACTACACAACCGCTCGCCAGCGACACCCGCAGATCAATGTTCCAGGGCTAGTGGAGACGGTTGTCCATAAGCGTCCGGCCAACGGGAGCTGACTGGTGCTACTCAAGCTCGGACGCCACGGGCTTCTGTTCGCTCTGGCAAAGTCGGCGGTACTTGTGGCGCCGATCCTCGCTGCGTCCCTGCTCGGAGTCGCCGAATATGGCGCCGTCGAGTGGTGGATAGCGATGTCTCTGATCGTCGGTCCGCTCATCGGATTCGGCGCGCATGGTGTCGTTGCCTACGGTTCGGTCGGCAGTCAGGACCGGCGTCACATCCGCACGGCAGTCGTCGTCGTCATCGCCGCGTCGGCTGCATTAGATCTGGCGTCGGTGGCAGTGCTAATTGCGGGTGTGGGCGGCAGTAGTCTGTTCGCTCCGGTGGCGCTGCAGTCGGCCGTAGTGGTTCTTCAATTGACCGTCTCGGCGCGCCTCAAGGGGCTGGGGCGCGGTGCCTGGGCGTCCGTGGCAGAAAGCAGCCTTTACCTATCCCTCCTCGCGGCGGTGGGGCTCGCCTGGATGGGGTCAAACTTTGTCGAGGCCTACCTCATCGTTTTGCTTGTTGCGAGCGTCGGACTCATCTCCGTGCTGCTCTCTTCGGTGGGAATGAGGCCCTCTCTGAGTTGGCTAGAGCGAGATTTCCGCGGCTTCGTTCGCCGCGGTGTCGGCTACTTGGTAGGTGGGGTTCTGCTCGGGCTGTTCATGTCGATGCCGCGAGCCGTGCTCGGGTTCGCCGGCAGCGTCGAGGCGGTTGCCCAGTTCGCCATTGCGTTCCGGTGGCTGTCCATCGCCATCGTCGCCCACCAGTTCATCAACACGCTGTTCTTCCGCAGGTTGTTCGCCGACAGCACGCCTGGCTCCCGCGACGGCCCGCTGGCCACCACCGTGCTGCTTGTCGCGTTCGCCGCGCTGGCGGTCATCGGTCTGCTGGCCTCGGGGCTGCCATCGCGATTCGGTGTCGCGATACCGCGGCCGGGAACGCTTGTCTGGTTGCTTGCTGCGGCGATTGTGCTGTGGTCCGCCACGGCCTGCATGGAAGGCGCGCTGTTCCGTGTCGGGGCTATCGGCGACCAGAGCCGCGCCGTGTGCGCCGGCTTGCTGGCCCAGATTGCGGCCAACCTCGCCTTGATGAAAGTAATCGACGACCGTATCCTCTTGGTTACCGTCGCGTGGCTAATCGGGCTCGCAACGATGATCGCCGGACAGCATCGGAAGCTGCGCCAAGCCGGCACGCCTCTGCCCATGGTGGTTGGTGTTGCCCTGGGCGGGGCGGTCGTGGCCGTCTCCATCGCGTGCCTCGCATCGTCCGGAACGAACCCATGAGCCAGTGCGCGATCTCGTTACGTATCAGCCCCCCCCATTCGGCGTTCGTGATCTCGATCGCGTTTTACTTCGTCGTGTGGCTTCTGGCGCCGCTGCAGTACAGCTACGGTGGCACGGGCATGGCTCCCGTCTATGTGGCTTTCTGCGTTTTGGTGTTCTTCGGGGCGCTGGTGATCGGATTCGGCAGCATGCGCGCTCGCGGCAGCGCAATCGCGATTGACGTGATCAAGGCGAACCGGCTGGCGATGGCGCTCGCGTTTATGGGCGGAGGTGGTTTCGTGCTCAAGATGTTAGAGCGCGTGCTCCTGCGCGGCGGTGGACAGCTCGGCACAGATTTCGTCGAGAACCGAGGCCTATTGATCGAGGGCGGCAGCGGTTCGCTCGCCTTCGCGGGTTCGCTTCTGGGCGCAGTTCTTGTGCTTCTGCCGATCGTCGTGTTCGCCCTTCAAGCCGCAGGCGAACGAGGCTGGAAGCTGCGTATCATGCTTCTGCTGTCGCTTGCCTACCCCCTGTCCGACCTGCTGCTGATGGGTTCGCGAAGCGCGTTGGTAGGCTTTCTTGGCACGACGCTAGTCGCCGCGGTGTTGTTCCGCCGCGTCCGGCTAACCTGGGCGGGGTTGGTTAGCCTGTCGGTCTTCGCAATCGCGGTGACGTGGATCATGGGTTATGTCTTTTGGCTGCGCACCGCCCAGGCCGGGGTGGATCCCGTCGCGTCGATGTACCAGTCCGGCTATTCGACCTTCGTGCCGATCCGCGACGACACGGCGGCGGAGTTGATGCAGACCGGAGCGTCGGGCTTGGGCAGCCTTAAGTACGCGGTGGTGCACTCATCGCAGTACCTGACCCATGGCCTCTACGAACTCTTTTACGCGATTGAGGGCGGCTACGGCGGCGAAACGCGTGGACTGCAAACCTTTTATATCCCCTCCAAGATAGTCGTCGACGGCATTATGGGCGTTGAGATCGAGCCGATTATTTCTCAAGGGCAGGCGCGACCCGGTGTCTTCACGACCCTGCTTGGACCGATTTACTACGACTACGGCATTTATGGATGCGTGCTCGCTTGTGTCTTGTTCGGTTGGGGCTGTGGCCGCATTTCACGCAATGCAGCCTCGCGCAGCGGTGTCTGGATTTTTCTCCACGTGGTCGTGCTCGGCTTGCTGTTGTTCGCCTCCGTGATGAATCTGTTCGTAGCGAGTAGCGGCCAGTACTTGCTGCTGGCAACCATCGCTGTGTTCGTGCTGATGCGCGTAGAGCGCTTCCGTGCCTTCGAAACGATTGCCATGCAACCGTCGAACCCCAGGAGAGAACCGAAGTGAAGTGGGTGGAGCTCACGAAGTTCTTCCCGCCCGAACCTGGTGGTATCGAGCGAGTCAGTCTGACCACGGCCCGGCTCGCGCACGCTTCCGGCCTTGATGTTTCAGTGGTTGCCTTCTCGGCGGGCGAGTCATCTTTCGCGTTGGAGGCCGGCGTCGGCGACGTTCGTCGGTGGAAGACCCAGGTAAAGGTGGCGTCGGCGCCATTGAGCGTAGGCTACCTGCGCGACGCTCTGCGCATGCTGTCTGTAGCCGACATCGTGCACGTGCACATGCCCAATCCATTGGCGGCGCTCGCCGTGTGCCTGTCGCGCGGACGCTTCCGCACGATCGTGCATTGGCACAGCGACGTCGTCGCACAACGCAGGCTGTATGTCGGCTACCGGCCGCTGGAGACGCGTGTCCTGCGACGCGCCGAGAGGATCGTCGTCACCTCTGATGCTTATGCTGACGCCTCGTTGCCACTGCGCCAATGGCGGAGCAAGTGCGTCACCATCCCGCTGTCGACGGACTTCGCCGCCGGGCCCGCGGTGACGGTGCCAGGACGTCTGGTCGCATGTGGGCGCCTCGTTCCCTACAAGGGCTTCGATGTCATGGTGCGGGCGATGGCTGAGTTGCCGGAATGCGAATTGCATCTGTGCGGTCGCGGTCCGCAGATGGACTCTCTGCAGGAGCTTGCAAACCGAATTGGCGTTCAGGATCGTGTGCGCTTCCTCGGCTTTGTCGACGACGTCATGTTGGCGCGTACACTCGCGTCGGCGGACGTTTTCTGCATGCCATCTGTCACGCGCGCCGAAGCTTTCGGCGTGAGTGTAATTGAGGCGTTCGCCGCTGGCGTGCCCGTAGTAAGTTCGGCATTGGACGGATCTGGCCTGGCGACGATCAATCGCCATGGCCTGACTGGCCTACAGTTTGAAACCGGAAATCATGTCGATTTGGCCCGCGCGATATCCGAAATTGTGAGTGATCGTCAGCGACGCGACAGTATGGCCGCCGCGGCACGCACGGAGTTTTCATCCTGTTACAACGAGGACGCCTATGGCGAGCGCTTCGGCGCGCTGATTCGGGCATTGGCGCCCGAAGCCCCCTCGCGCTGATTCGCGATAACTCGGAGTGAATCTACATGTCTGCTATTCGAAAGCCTTTGAGCTCGATACTTGTCACAGGCACAGCCGGCTTCATCGGCTCCCACGTCGCCCAGCTCCTCCTCGCTCGCGGCGACGAGGTCATTGGCTTCGACAACCTCAACGACTACTACGACCCCACGCTGAAGCACGCCCGCCTGGCGCGGCTGCAGGCGCTGCCGGGTTACACCCACGTCACGGCCGACCTGGCCGACAGGGCGGCGGTCGAGGACGTCTTCGCCAGGTACAAGCCGAAGCGCGTGGTGCACCTGGCCGCCCAGGCCGGCGTGCGGTATGCCGCCCAGAACCCGCATGTGTACGTGGCGAGCAACGTCACCGGTTTCCTGCACGTGCTCGAGGGCTGCCGGCACCACGGGGTCGAACACCTGGTCTATGCCTCCACCAGCTCGGTGTACGGCGCCAACCTGAAAATGCCGTTTTCGGAGCACGCCTCCACCGAGCACCCGCTCACCCTGTACGCGGCCACCAAGAAGGCCAACGAGCAGATGGCGCACAGCTACGCCCACCTGTACGGTTTTCCGTGCACGGGCCTGCGCTTCTTCACCGTGTACGGCCCCTGGGGCCGACCCGACATGGCCCTGTTCCTGTTCACCAAGGCCATCCTGGAGGGCGAACCCATCAAGGTGTTCAACCACGGCCACCACAAGCGCAGCTTCACCTACGTGGACGACGTCGTGCAGGGCGTGGTGCGCACGCTCGACACCGTGCCGGGCAAGGACCCGGACTGGAACGGCCTGGCCCCCGACCCGGCCACCAGCGGCGTGGCGCCCTACCGTCTGTACAACATAGGCAACGAACAGCCGGTGGAGCTGCTGCGCTACATCCAGGTGCTGGAACAGTGCCTGGGCAAGCCGGCCATCATGGAAATGCTGCCCCTGCAGGCCGGCGACGTGCCCGACACCGAAGCCGACGTCTCCGACCTCATCGTCAACGTGGGCTACCGCCCCGTGGTGCCGGTGGAAGAGGGCGTGGCGAAGTTCGTGGCCTGGTACCGCGACTACTACGGCGTGTAAATCTTACGCGGCGAAAATTTCGCGTCAGCTTTACTGTCATCGCCAAGTGATAATCCTCCTGTTCCAGGAGGGAACACGCGATGACGATGGACATGAAAAGAGCGCCCGCCGCCATGCCGGGCGCCGACGAGGTGGTGCTCGAGATCCGCTCGCACTACCGCCTGAAGGACAAGCCGGTGCGCATGCTGGAAGTGCTGCGCGTGTTCCTGCCGCGCGAGGCGCAGGCCACCTACGAAGCGCTGCGCCGGGGCGAAGTGGTGCCGGTGCGCCGCGGGCCGCGGGCGCCGCTGGAACAGCTGGCTTCGTCCATGGAAGCCCAGGGCTTCGAGGTGGCCGTCAGGCCGGCAGGCGCAAGGTAAAGCTGGCGCCTTCGCCGGGGCGGCCTTCGGCTTCTATGCCGCCGCCCAGGGCCTGCGCCAGGCGCTGGCTGGTGGCCAGGCCCAGGCCGGCGCCGGGGTACTTGAACTTGTCGTGCAGGCGCAGGAAGGGTTCGAACAGGCGGTGCGCCTGTTCGGGCGGAAAGCCGGTGCCGTTGTCGTGCACGGCCAGCCACCAGGCGGGCGTTTCCGCGCCGGGGCGCCAGCCGCCTTCGATGCGCACGGCATGCGCTTCGCCTTCGCGGCGGAACTTGAGCGCGTTGTCCAGCAGGTGGTGCAGCAGGCGGCCCACGGTGGCCGGGTCCACGGCCACGTCGGGCAGTTCGCCCACGCGCACGTCGGCGCCGGCGGCGGCCACGTGGCGGGCCAGGCCGTCCAGCACCCCCGCCAGCACGCTGGCCAGTGGCTCCGGTTCGCCGGGCGCGGCCGGCGGGGCGCTGCGGGAAAGGTCCACCAGACCGTCCACCAGGCCCTGCATGCGCGCGGCGGCCTTCAGCATGCGCTCCAGGTAGTCGCGGTCGCTGGCGTCCAGCGTGGAACGCGGGCTGCTGGCCAGGCGCTCGCCGAAGGCCATCAGCTTGCGGGTGGGTTCGGCCAGGTCGTGCGCGGCGCGGGCGGCGAAACGCTCCAGGTCGGCGTTGGCGCGGGCCAGGTGTTCGCGCGCCTGCCGGGCTTCCATCCGGGCGCGTTCGAGGTCGTGTTCGTGCCCGGTTCGGCGCGGGGCGGGCATCACGGCGAAGCAGATCTCGGCCTCGCTGCCCTGGCCCTGCCAGCTGGCGCTGATGATCACGGGCAGGGCGCCGCCATCGGCGTGCACCAGTTCCAGGCTGATTCCGTCGGCCTGGCCGTGGCCCTGCAGCAGCGGTTGCAGGTAGGTGCGCAGGAACATGGCGCTGCCGGGCGTGAGCAGCTGGTCCACGCGCGCGGCCAGCAACTGCTTGCGGCTGCGGCCCAGCAGGGCCAGCAGGCGCGCGTTGCCGCCGTGCACGCGGCCGCCGGCGTCGAAGCGCAGCAGGGCGCAGGGCAGGGTGTCGGCGGCGAAGGCCGGTTCGTCAGACAGTGCCCGGTTCATGCGGAAAGGTGCGCGTGCAGGGCCCGCGCCACCTGCGCGGGGTGGGTGACGTGCGGGCAGTGGCCGCTGGCGTCGAGCAGGCGCAGGGTGGCGGCGGGCAGCGCTTCCACCAGGTGCCGGGTGGCGCTGGCGGGCACGAAGTCGTCGTGCGGGCTTTGCAGCACCAGCGTGGGCACGGGGCAGCGCGGCAGGTCGGCGCGCAGGTCGGACAACAGCGTCAGCGCCATGAAGCGGCGCAGCGCGGCCGGGTCCTGGCGGCGCAGGCGGCGGCTGAAGTCGCAGGCGAAGCTTTCCGCATTGAACTCGCCGAAGGCCAGCGGGCCCACGGTGTCGCTCCAGTCGGCGAAGTTGCGCTCCATCAGTTCGAGCAGGCCGTCGACCTGTTCGCGGCTGAAGCCACCGGCGTAGTGCGGCGGTTCGTCCAGGTAACACGGCGTAGCGCACAGCAGGGCCAGGCTGGCGAAGCGCGCCGGCGCCTGCACGGCGGCCAGCAGGCCGATGCTGGCCGCCACGGAATGGCCCACGAACACCACGTTTTCCGCCTGCAGCGCGGCCAGCACCTCCAGCAGGTCGGCGGCGTGGCCGTGCAGGCTGTCGTGGCGGGCGGGCAGGAAATCCATCAGCACCACGCGGTGGCTGCGCGCCAGCGCCTGGGCCACCGGCAGCCAGGTGGTCTGGTCGCAGCCGAAGCCCGGGCCGAACACCACGGTGCGCGCGCCGTCGCCCAGCACGCGCACGTCGTGGCGCGCGAGGCAGTCGTCGGCGACGTGCAACGCAAGGTTCATGGCGGCTCCAGGGGAAGCGCGGCGATGGTGCAGGCGTGCGGGGGCACGGGTTTCGCGAATGCTACGTTCGCGGGGCGTTAACGCCGAGGAATTGCGTCACAGTTCCCGGTTCAGGTACGCAGTACGTCCTGCAGTGCGCGCGCCACCACGTCGGGGTGGGTGATGTGCGGGCAGTGCCCGCTGGCCTCGAGCCAGTGCAGCGTGCCGTGGCGCAGCTGCGACACCAGGTAGTCGGTGGCGGTGGGCGGCACGTAGTGGTCGTCGTGGCTTTGCAGCACGGTGCAGGGCACGGTGCAGTGGGCCAGGTCGGCGCGGTGGTCGCAGGTGAGCCGCTGGCGCAGGCGCACGCCCAGCGCTTCACGGTCCTGCGTGGCCAGGCGCGTGGCCAGTTCGCGCGCGAAGCGCGGGTCGGCCTTGTCGCCGTAGGCCAGGCCGGCCAGCACTTCCACGAAGGCGGTGAAGTCCCGGTCCATCAGGTCCATCAGCGCGTTGAGGTGGTCGCGCGTGAAGCCGCCCTTGTAGCCCGACGGGTCGTTGAGGAAACGCGCGCTGGGGCACAGCAGCACCAGCCGCCTGAACAGGCGCGGCGCCTGGATGGCGGCCAGCAGCCCGCCCAGGCCGGCCAGGCCGTGGCCCACCACGGTCACGTCGCGGGCGTCGAGCGCGCCCAGCAGTTCCAGCAGGTCGGTGCCGTGGGCCCACAGGTTGTCGTAGGCGGGGCCGGCGCCGTCCTCGAGCGCGTGGCCGTCCACCAGGTCCATCAGCACCACGCGGTGCGTGCTGGCGAAACGCGTGGCCACCGGTTCCCAGCTGGCCTGGCCACCGCCGAAACCGGGCACGAACAGCAGCGCCGGCCCCCCATGGCCGAGCACGCGCACGCGGTGGCGCGCGAGGCAGGCGTCGGCGACGGAAAGGTCGAGGGTCATGCTGCGGCGAATGTTACGGGGTGGGGTATGCCACCCGGAGGAACGCCGTCACACTTCGAAGCAGGACACCGCGTGGGCGGTCAGAGGTCCTGTTCGTACCGGATGTAGGGCACGCGCGAGGATTCTTCCTCGTCGTCGCCGGTGCTGCGGAACGGGTTCTGGCCGCGCGTCATCAGGCTTTCCGCGCCCACGCTGAGGCGGGCCTGCCAGGGCGCGCGCCAGGTGACGCCGATGCCCACGTTGCTGAAGCTGCCGGTGCTGCCCGGCACTTCGATGACGCGGCCGACGATTTCGCCGCCGAAGTCACCGATGCCGCCTTCGAGGCGGATCGTGCCGGTGTTCCACTGCGGGCGCAGGCTGCCCGGCAGCTGGTTGGCGCCGACGATGCGGGCGCGCGCCAGGGTGCCGCCGATGCTGATCCAGCCGGTTTCGCCCACCTGCATTTCGCCGAGCAGGCCGATGTCCTGCTGCTCGATGCCGGCGCCATTGAGGCTGAGGATGAGGTCGGTGTTGGCGCTGCCGAAACGCGCGCCGGGCAGGGCCAGCGGGCCGTCGGCCTCGAAGTTGTTCAGGCCCAGGCTGGCGGTGACGCGGCTGCGGTCGCCTTCCAGCGTGGCCTGCGCGCGCAGGCCCGGCCGCGACAGCGCCAGCGGCACGGCGGGCGCCGGCGCCAGGTTCGCCACCAGGCAGTGGCGCGCCAGCTGGCCGACGCTGCGCGCGACGGCGCTGTTGTCGCACAGCAGGCCGAGCGTGGGGTTGGATTCGAGCGCGAGGCTGGCGCCGACGCGACGGCCGTTGTCGAGCGGCAGCACCACGCCGGCGCCGATCGAAGGCGTGGCGGTGCGGCCAAGGATGCGGTCGAGCGCGGACGGTTCGCGCTGCTGGCCTTCGATGAGCAGGAAGGCTTCCACTTCGCCGCTGCGGTTGTTGACGATGGGCAGCGCGGTGGTGGACGCGTCGTTCTTCGCCTGCTCGCCGAGGTAGAGCGGCGGCGGCTGCTGCGCAAACGCGGAAGCCGCCGCGAGGGCGAGCACGATTCCGGCGATGGGGCGCAGTAGCGGCGACATGGCGTGGTTTCCTTCAGTGGCCCCTTGGAGCCTCACCCACCCCGATAAGTTCCCGGGGCGGATGGCCTGATTTTACAGGAAATTAACCTTCCCCGCCACGCCGCGCTACTGCAGGCGCTCGGGGGCGGGCGCGTTGGGCGACTTGCTGAACAGGGCTTCGATTTGTTCAGGTTCGAAGCGGTAGCCCTGGCCGCAGAAGTCGCAGTGCACCTCGGCCACGCCTTCCTGCAGGGCGGCGCGGGCTTCGTCCAGGCCCAGGCTGCGCAGCATGTCCGACACCCGCTCGCGCGAGCAGGAGCAGGCGAAGCGCAGCGGCGTGCGGCCCAGCACCCGCACGTCTTCCTCGTGGAAGAGGCGCCAGAGCAGGGTTTCCACCGGGGTGGTGGCCAGTTCCGGGCCGGCCAGGGTTTCGAACAGGGCGTTCACCCGGTCCCAGCCGTCGGCGTCGCCGTGGCCGCCGGGCAGCTGCTGCAGCATCAGGCCGGCGGCGCGGCCTTCCACGCTGGCCAGCAGCACGCGGGTGGGCAGCTGTTCGCTCTGCTGGAAGTAGCCCTCGAAGGCCTCGGCCAGGCTGTCGGCGTCCAGGCCCACCAGGCCCTGGTAGCGGGTGAGCTCCTGGGCGCCGGGCGGGGTGGATTCGATGGTGATGGCCAGGATCGAACCCGGGCCGAAGGCGCGCGGCGTGAGCGGCTCGGGCACGGGTTCTTCGAAGTGGGCGATGCCGCGCACGGTGTGGGCGGCGGTGCATTCGGCGAACAGCGTGCGCAGGGCGCCGGTGCCGCGCAGCTGCACGCTCAGGCGGCCGTCGATCTTGGCGTGGCCGGTGAACAGCGCCGCGGCGGCGCAGGTTTCGCCCAGGCGCGCGGCCACGCCGGCGGGGTAGTGGGCGCGGCCGGCGATCTGCTGCCAGGCCTCGTCCAGGTGCACCACCACGCCGCGCACGCCGGAGCGTTCGAGCAGGAAGCGGGTGAGGGAATCGCGGTCGGGGTGGTTGGTCATGGCGCGATTTTACCGTGCGGGGCGGTTACATTGCGGCCCATGCCTTCCCCCCGCGAACAGGCCGTGCGCCGGCCCGACCCCGCTGCGTCCCCGCGCCCGCGCCGCCGCTGGCTGCGGCGGCTGCTGTGGCTGCTGTGGCTGCCGCTGCTGGTGCCGCTGCTGATGCTGGCCCAGGTGCTGCCGCTGCGCTGGCTGGATCCGCCGACCTCGATGTTCATGCTGATCCGGCAGGTCGAGGGCCTGGGCGAAGAAGGGTTCGAGCTGCGCCAGGAATGGCGCGACCTGGAAGACATCGCCGCCTGCCTGCCGATTTCGGTCGTGGCGGCCGAGGACCAGGCGTTCCCCGCGCACTCGGGGTTCGACTTCGCCGCCATCGAAAAGGCGCTCGACCGCAACGCCCGCGGCGGCCGCGTGCGCGGCGCCAGCACCCTCAGCCAGCAGGTGGCCAAGAACCTGTACCTGTGGGGCGGTGGCGGCTACGTGCGCAAGGCGGTGGAGGCCGGCTACACGGTGCTCATCGAGGCCACCTGGCCCAAGCGCCGCATCCTGGAGGTGTACGTGAACCTGGCCGAGTTCGGCGACGGCGTGTACGGCGCCGAGGCCGCGGCCCGGGCTTTCTTCGGCAAGCCCGCCAGCGCGCTCACCGGCGCCGAATGCGCCCGCCTGGCCGCCGTGCTGCCGAACCCGAAGAAGTACAGCGCCGCCAACCCCGGCCCCTACGTGCGCCAGCGCGCCGCCTGGATCCAGCGCCAGGTGCGCCAGCTGGGCGGCCCCGCCTACCTCGACGCCCCCCGCTGACGCGTCGGACGGTATGCTGCGCGGCATGGCTGGGAACCGCTCGCTTACCGTCGTCATCGCCGCCTACAACGAAGAGGCGGCGCTGCCTGAAATGCACCGCCGCCTGTCGGCCGTGCTCGACGGGCTCGACGCCGGATCGCGCGTGCTCTACGTCGACGACGGCAGCCGCGACGGCACCTGGGGCGTGCTGCAGCGCCTGGCCGAGGCCGACCCGCGCGTTTCGCTGCTGCGCCTCGCGCGCAACTTCGGCAAGGAGCTGGCGCTCACCGCCGGCCTGGACCACGTGGACACCGACGCCGCCCTGGTGCTCGACGCCGACGGCCAGGACCCGCCGGAGCTCATCCCGGCCTTCGTGGCGAAATGGCGCGAAGGTTTCGACGTGGTCTACGGCACCCGCACCCGCCGCGACGGCGAAACCTGGCTCAAGCGCCTTACCGCCGCCGGGTTCTACCGCGTCATGACGCGCCTGTCGGACACGCCCATCCCGCGCGACACCGGTGATTTCCGGCTGATGTCGCGCCCCGTGCTCGACGCGCTGCGGCAGCTGCGCGAGCGCCAGCGTTTCATGAAGGGGCTTTTCACCTGGGTGGGTTTCCGCCAGGTGTCGCTGCCCTACGAACGCGCGCCGCGCCTGGCCGGCGGCAGCAAGTTCAACTACTGGCGGCTGTGGAACCTGGCGCTCGAGGGCATCACCAGCTTCTCCACCGTGCCGCTGCGCCTGGCCACCTACGTGGGCGTGCTCACCGCGCTGGTGGCGTTCGCCTGGGGCGTGTGGATCGTGGCCCGCACGCTGCTCTGGGGCGACCCGGTGCAGGGCTGGCCTTCGCTGATGACCGTGGTGCTGTTCCTCGGCGGCGTGCAGCTGGTGGCGCTGGGCATCATCGGCGAGTACCTGGGCCGGCTGTACGTCGAAGTGAAGCAGCGCCCCCTCTACCTGGTCTCCGAGGCCCGGCTTCCGCGGTAGGTGAAACCCCGGCCGCGCGGGTCTATGATCGGCGCAAGGGTCAGCGGAGGGCGTCGAGATGCGCAACGTGAACCAGATCCTCGCCGGCAAGGCGGGCAAGCTCGTCACCGTGCCCAAGGAAGCGCCGGTGCTCGAGGTGATCCGGCTGATGGCCGAACACCACATCGGCTCGGTGCTGGTGATGCAGGGCACCGAACTGATCGGCATCGCCACCGAACGCGACTACGCCCGCAAGGTGATCCTGCAGGGCCGCTCTTCGGCCGAAACCCCGGTGGCGCAGATCATGTCCAGCCCGGTGGTCACGGTCACGCCCACCGACACCGCGCAAACCTGCATGGCCATGATGACCCAGCGCCGCATCCGCCACCTGCCGGTGATGGACGAGGGCAGGGTGGTGGGCCTGGTGTCCATCGGCGACCTGGTGAAGGCCGTCATCGAAGACCAGCAGCACGAGATCGCCCAGCTCCAGCAATACATCGCGAGCTGAAGCGCTCCTGCAGGAGCGGCCTCAGCCGCGACCGCGGGTAGTCAGAGCGGCACCACCTGGTGCGTCACGGCCACGAAGTGGCAGGCGCTGCCCAGCAGCACGAAGCCGTGCCAGATCGCATGCGCGAACGGGATGCGCTTGTGCATGTAGAAATACGTGCCGGCCGTGTACGCCACGCCGCCGCCCAGCAGCCAGGCCAGCGTGTCGGTGGGGATCTGCCGCAGGAACGGCCCGATGGCCGTCACCACCATCCAGCCCATGGCGATGTAGATGGCGGTGGACAGGCCCTTGAAGCGGCCGGTGAAGAACAGCTTGAACACCACGCCCGCCGCCGCCAGCGTCCAGATGGCCGCGAACAGCCACCAGCCGCCGTCCTCGCGCAGGCCCACCAGGGTGAAGGGCGTGTAGGTGCCGGCGATCAGCACGAAGATGGCGCAGTGGTCGAACACCTTGAGCTTGCCGCGCAGCGCCCGGTTGGTGCTGGCGTGGTAGAGCGTGGAGGCCAGGTACAGCAGCACCAGCGCCACCGTGAACACGATGGCCCCGGCCAGCTGCCAGCCGTTGCCGAAGGCCGCCGACAGGGTGATGAGCACCGTGCCGCCCACCAGCGCCGCCACCGCGCCCAGGCCGTGGCTGATGGCGTTGGCCAGCTCTTCGCGCGGGGATTCGTGGTCGTGTTCGTACTCGGTCATCATTACAGCCTGCGCCCGCCGATTCGAGCCGGCAACCCAAAA
>NZ_AVCH01000155.1 GCF_000747075.1 Arenimonas malthae CC-JY-1 | reverse complement strand
CGAGAAGGCGTACTCGATGGTGGTGACGATGTCGAGGTTGCCGGTGTTGGTGAGGGTGCGGTTCGGCGGGATGATCAGCTCTTCGGCGATCAGGCGCGGGCTGTTCGAACCCGGCACGGTCAGGTTGACCGTGGCGTCGGCTTCCAGGATCACGCGCTCCCAGCCGGCGGCGCCATTGAGGTTGTTGTTGCCGCAGCGGTAGCCGGAGTTGGTGGTGCCGCCGCCGGTGTGGATGCACATGCGCAGGTCTTCCACGGTGCCCGGGAAGAAGTCGCAGGAGTCGCGGTTGATCGGTTCTCCCTGCGGCGCATAGCCCCAGGACCAGTTGTCGTTGTAGTACCAGCCCACGCCATTGGCATTGTGCGGGACGTCGCCGGTGCCGGTGTCGAAGAACACGTCGGTGCGCGGCGCCGCGGCCACCAGGGTGAAGTTCGGATCGCCCACCGGACGGCAGGCCATCATGGTGAGCTCCTTGTCGCAGTCGGCCTGGATGGTGGCCAGCGACGTGCCGCTTTCGTCGAAGGTGCTCTGGTGGCAGACGCTCCAGCCGCCGCCGGTGACGGTGGCTTCGGGCACGTTCTGCTGCACGCCCGACGGGTAGTACTGCGCGGCGGCATCGCCGGAGAACAGGAGGCCCGCCGCCAGCAGCAGCGAAGCCTGGGTGGTGTATCCGATCTTCATGTTTTTTCCCCTAGGTGGAAGACAACGCTGGCCGGGGGAGGGCATGGCCCTCCCGCGCCGGAACTGCGGTCCCCGGCAGTCTAATGCCCTCCGCCTCCGGATGTCATGCCCCCGCCCCCAAAAGGAAAGGGCCCGCTTGCGCGGGCCCTCCCTTCACAGCCTTTGTAGGAGCGGCTTCAGCCGCGACCCCCTGCGCCGGATATCAATTGCTACCCGGGCGAACCATCACGTGGTTGCTGATCGTGCCCGAGTCCGGGTTGACGATCTGGTACAGGCCCTGGATCTGGCCGTTCGGACCCGAGATGGTGACGTTGAGCGTGGCGCGCGGGGCGGCGGTGAAGCCGGTCAGCACGGACGTCAGGTCGACCACCTTGGTGCCGCCCGCCGGCACGGAACCGGTGAGGTTGGCGGTGGAGATGACGTTGCCGGTTTCGCCGAACACCGCGATCTCGTACGGACGATCCTGCGAACCGGTGTTGGTGAGCACCAGGCGCGACAGGTAGTTGGCCGGGACCTGCGCCAGCGGGGCCTGCAGCTCGGTGCCGTTGCGGGTGATCGCGCCCAGGTCCAGCGGGCCACGGCCGCCCACGGCGTAGGTCGGGGCCGAGGCCGAGACCGGGGCCAGGGCCACGGTGAACTCGCTGGCGCGGATCGGGTCGCCACCGGCCGCGAAGCACAGGTAGTGGTTCATGGCGGCGTTGCTGCCGATGGTGAACACGGCCTCGGTGTCGTCGAAGCTGTCGGCGGACTGCACCACGGTGCCGCAGTCGGCGTCGGCGGAGAAGAACACGTCGGACGCGGTGTCGAAGTCACCGGAGAACACGAGCGCGGTGTTGGCGCCCATCAGGTCCACCAGCTCGATCGGCAGGCCGTCGAGGGTCATCGGCTGGCTGGTGCCGTTGACCTGGGCGACGGTGCCGTAGCTGAAGCCGCCGATCTGGCCCAGCAGGATGTCGAAGG
>NZ_AVCH01000154.1 GCF_000747075.1 Arenimonas malthae CC-JY-1 | reverse complement strand
GCCGCGCCTGCAGCGCGGCCCCGTCCGGCGCCAGCAGTTCGGCGGCGGCCGAGGGCGTGGGCGCGCGCAGGTCGGCCGCGAAGTCGGCCAGGCTCACGTCCACTTCGTGGCCGATCGCCGCCACCACCGGCACCGGCGAGGCGGCGATGGCGCGCGCCAGGGCCTCGTCGTTGAAGGCCCACAGGTCTTCGAGCGAGCCGCCGCCGCGGGTGAGCAGCAGCAGGTCGTAGCGGCCGCTGGCGCCGGCGCGGCGCAGCATGTCCAGGATCTGGGCGGCGGCGCCGTCGCCCTGCACGGGTACCGGCAGCACCTCGGCCTCGAGCAGCGGGAAGCGCCGGCCCAGCACGCTCAGCACGTCGCGCACGGCGGCGCCGCGCGGCGAGGTGATCACGCCGAGCCGGCGCGGGAAGGCGGGCAGGGGGCGCTTGCGGGCCGCGTCGAACAGGCCCTCGGCGGCCAGCTTCGCCTTGAGCTCCTCGAAGGCCCGGCGCAGTGCGCCCTCGCCGGCCTCTTCCATGTGGTCGAGCACCAGCTGGTAGTCGCCGCGCGCCTCGTAGAGCGTCAGCCGGCCGCGGGCCAGCACCTGCAGGCCGTCGCGCGGGGCGAAGCGCAGGCGCTGGGCGTTCTGGCGGAACAGGGCGCAGCGCACCTGGGCGCGGTCGTCCTTGAGCGTGAAGTAGGCGTGCCCCGAGGCCGGCCGGGAAAAGTTGCTGATCTCGCCCTCGACCCAGACCTGCGGGAAGCTGCCTTCCAGCAGGTCGCGGGCCAGCGCATTGAGCTGGGAAGGGCGCAGGACCTGGCGTTCGCGGGCTAGGGAGGACATGGATCAGGCCGGGGACGGCCCGACAGGATACCTTGGAGCGTTGGCCGGGGGTGGGGCGGGGCCGCGCCCCGGTCTAAACTGTGCCCCTCGCGAGGACCCCGAATGAGCGATAGCTACCGCCGCCTGTGCCAGGACCTGCCGCCCGCCACCGGGGGCACCGCGCCTTTCCCGGCCGACCCGAAGAAGGTGAAAGCCTGGGTCGCCGCTTTGCCCCGCGCCAACCCGCAGGCGGCCGAGCAGGAAATCTCCCGCGCGCTGGCCGGCCTGCTGGGCCAGAAGCTCGAGGGCGGCCAGCGCCTGGCCGCGCTGGAGGAGCTGCGCGACGCCACGCTGGAGGCCATCACCCTGCTCGAGCGCCAGTTCTCGGGCAGCCCGCTGCCGCTGCCGCCGGACAAGGCGCGCGCGGCCACCGTGGCCGAAACCCTGCACATGCACCTGGCCGTGGGTTACCGGCAGGCCGCCTGCGAACTCTGCGCGCCGGCCGGTTCGGTGCCCTTCCTGCGCGGCGGCGCGGTGCTGCAGGCGCTGGTGCGCTCCACCTGGCACCACTCGCGTGCGCTGGCCCTGGCCTGGCGCGTGTACCGTCCGGCGCCGGCGGGCGCCTGGCAGGGCCTGCACCGCCTGCACCGGTTCGCCACCTCGCTCAAGCTCGAGCGCAAGACCTGCGAGGACAAGGCCGCGGGTGCCGCCCAGGACGTGCAGACGATCTACGTGCAGTCGCTGCTGATGGCCTCGGTGAACCCCTATGCCTTCGCCCAGGCCGAGCAGGACACGATGTGGCCGCTGACCCGCGGTTACGCCGCGCGCTGCGCGCTGCTCGACCGCCAGCCCGAGGGCATTGCGCCGGTCGTGCCCGAGGACGCCGACCGCGGCCCGGGCGCCGGTGCCGGCGATGAATCGCATGCGCTCTGGCTGGACCTGCGCGCCTTCAGCGACGACGTCGAGCGCGCGCTCGGCCGCGTCCGCGACGGCCAGGCCGAGCTCTCGCCGGCGGCCGGCTTCGGCGTGCGCGTCGGCAACGACCTGCTGATCCGCCTGCGCCGCGCCTTCGGCCAGATGGCCGCGCGCGGCCTGGTGCGCCTGCCCGCGGGGCACTCGCTCGACACCGTGCTGGGCCTGAGCGGCCTGCACTACCTGCTGGCCGGCCAGCGCGACTTCGACACCTTCATGCGCCAGTCGGCGCAGGGCACGGTGCATGTGATCGCCGGCGCGGCCTGGACCCAGGGCGCCGCCGCCATGACCCGCGTGCCGCGCTTCACCGCCCGGGTGCTCGACCAGAGCCTGGGTGGCTACCGCATGGCCTGGGACAGCGCCGAACAGGCGCGCGCCCGCGTCGGCGAGCTGGTGGGCCTGGGCTTCGGCGAACAGGGCGAGGAACTGGCGTGGATGGTCGGCGTGATGCGCTGGCTGCGCTACGAGCCCGACGGCAGCCTGTCGGCGGGCGTGGAGCTGATCTCGCGCCGCTCCAGCGCCGTGGCCCTGCGCGTGGTCAGCGCCGACGGCGGCAGCCGCCAGGTGCACCGCGCGGTGGAAGTGTTCCCCATCGACGGGGCCGGCGGCCGCTGTTTCGTCTGCGGCGCCGCCATCGACGCCGGCAGCCGGGTCGAGGTCATCCACGACGCCTCCAGCTACATCCCCGAAGTCGGCGCCCGCGGCCCCGACCTGCTCGAGGACGTGGAGGTGCTGCTCAACGCCGGCGACTACGTGCTGCTGGGCGAACGCCGCGCGGCGGCGGAAGGGGAGGCGGCATGAGCGAGGCCAAGGCCCAGCCCCGGCGCGCCACCCGCGGCGTCGACGTCGGCAAGGTGCGCATCGGCGGCGGCGCGCCGGTGGTGGTGCAGTCGATGACCAACACCGACACCGCCGACATCGCCGCCACCGTGAAGCAGGTGGCCGAACTCTGGCGCGCCGGTTCCGAACTGGTGCGCGTGACGGTGAACAACCCCGAGTCGGCCGCCGCCGTGCCGCGCATCCGCGACAAGCTCGACATGATGAACGTGCCGGTGCCCCTCGTCGGCGACTTCCACTACAACGGCGACCGCCTGCTGGCGGCCGAGCCGGCCTGCGCCGAGGCGCTGGCCAAGTACCGCATCAACCCCGGCAACGTCGGCTTCGGCAAGAAGCGCGACACCCAGTTCGCGGCCATCGTCGAGAAGGCCATCGAATTCGGCAAGCCGGTGCGCATCGGCGTGAACTGGGGCTCGCTCGACCAGGCCCTGGCCGCTCGCCTGATGGACGAAAACGCCGCCCGCGCCGAGCCCTGGGAAGCCTCGCGCGTGCTGCGCGAGGCGCTGGTGGTGTCGGCGCTGGAATCGGCCGAACGTGCCGTGGAAATCGGCCTGCCGCGCGAGCGCATCGTGCTCTCGGCCAAGGTCAGCGGCGTGCAGGAGCTGATCGCGGTCTACCGCGACCTGGCCAGCCGCTCCGATTTCGCGCTGCACCTGGGCCTCACCGAGGCCGGCATGGGCAGCAAGGGCATCGTCGCCTCGGCGGCCGCGCTGGCGGTGCTGATGCAGGAAGGCATCGGCGACACCATCCGCATCTCGCTCACGCCCGAGCCGGGCGCGCCGCGCACCCAGGAAGTGGTGGTGGCGCAGGAACTGCTGCAGACCATGGGCCTGCGCGCGTTCACGCCGCTGGTCACCGCCTGCCCGGGCTGCGGCCGCACCACCAGCGAATTCTTCCAGGTGCTGGCGCAGAAGGTGCAGGAGCACGTGCGCGGCCAGATGCCGGTGTGGAAGCTCAAGTACCCCGGCGTGGAAAACCTGTCGCTGGCCGTGATGGGCTGCGTGGTCAACGGCCCGGGCGAATCGCGCCACGCCGACATCGGCATCTCGCTGCCGGGCACCGGCGAGGCGCCCTCGGCGCCGGTGTTCATCGACGGCGAGAAGGCCATGACGCTGCGCGGCGAAGGCATCGCCGACGAATTCCTGGGCGTGATCGACGACTACGTCGCGCGCCGCTACGCCGCCCGCGACGCCGGCTGAGCCGGCCTCAGGCCTCGACGCAGACGCGGTTGCGGCCTTCGTCCTTGGCCCGGTAGAGGGCGGCGTCGGCCGCCTTCATCAGCGCGCTGCGGTCGCCGCGCCCCGGCGCCAGGCTGGCGATGCCGATGCTGATGGTCAGCCGCTGCGGTTCGCCGCCCAGCACGAAGGTGGCCGAGGCCACGGCTTCGCGCAGGCGTTCGGCGAAGGCGCGGGCGTCGTCGATGCCGGCCTCGGGCAGCATCACCGCGAACTCCTCGCCGCCGATGCGCGCGGCCACATCCTCGCCGCGCACGAAGCCGCGCAGGATGGCCGCCATCTGCCGCAGCACGCCGTCGCCGGCGATGTGGCCGTACTTGTCGTTCACCGGCTTGAACAGGTCCACGTCGATGATGCACATCACCAGCGGCCGGCCGTGGCGGGTGGCGCGCGCGATTTCCTTGTCCACCAGCTCGACGAAGTGCCGGCGGTTGTAGACCTCGGTCAGCGCGTCGTGCGTGGCCAGCTGGTAGACCTCCTCGTGGTAGCGGGCCTCCACGCTGGAGTGGCTGATGAACTTGAGGATCGATTCGCCCAGCGTGATGTGGTCGCCGTCGGCCAGCAGGGTTTCGGTGACCGGCAGGTCGTTGACGCGGGTGCGGTTGGTCGCCTCGAGGTCGCGGATGCGGTAGGCGTCGCCGTCGCGCCAGATCTGGCAGTGCTGGCGCGACACCGATTTGTGCGGGATGTGCAGGTCGGCCTCCTGCGAGCGGCCGACGATGACCGGCCGGTCCTCGAGGTCGGCGCGCTTGCCCAGGCCCTCGCCGTGGATCACCACCACGCAGGCCGAACGCGGGCCGCTGCGGCGCGGGCCGCCGCTGAGCATCGTCAGCTGGGTGGTGATGGGCTCGTGGTCGTTCGTGCTCATGCGGGACGGGGGGACGGCAGACGACAGGGCGAGTTTAGCCGGATTGCCGGCGCCCGCGCGCCCTTGCGTTAACATCCGCGGGAGCCGGGAGGGGAACGCATGGCGGGCCAGCACGAGGACGATCTCGCACCGACGGAAGGCCTGCCCACGCGCTCCGGCGCGGGCCCGGCGCCGGCGCAGGAAGGCGCCAGCCTGGCCCCCGGCGCCCGGCTGGGCCGCTACCGCATCGAGGCCCTGCTGGGCCGCGGCGGCATGGGCGAGGTCTACCGGGCCGAACAGCTCGAACCGGTGCGCCGCACGGTGGCGCTGAAGCTGCTGCACGCGCGCCGGCTCGACGCCCGGCACCTGGCCTATTTCGAGGTCGAGCGCCAGCTGCTGGCGCAGATGAAGCACCCGGCCATCGCCCAGGTCTACGACGCCGGCGCCACGCCCGAAGGTTTCCCCTTCTTCGCGATGGAGTTCATCGAAGGCAGCCCGCTCACCAGTTTCTGCGAGCAGCAGGCGTTGCCGCTGCGCGAGCGCCTGGAGCTGTTCATCCGCGTCTGCGAAGGCGTGCAGCACGCGCACCAGAAGGGCGTGATCCACCGCGACCTCAAGCCGGGCAACATCCTGGTGTCGGTGGTGGACGGCCGGCCGCTGCCCAAGATCATCGACTTCGGCATCGCCACCGCCGCCAGCCGCTCGCTGGCCGCGGGCGAGCGCGCGGGCGAACTCGAGCGCGCCGGCACGCCCGACTACATGAGCCCCGAGCAGGCCGGCCTGGACGGCGTGGAAGTGGACACCCGCTCCGACGTCTATTCGCTGGGCGTGCTGCTGTACGAACTGCTGGCCGGCCGCCGCCCGGGCGTCGGCGGTGCCACCGCCGAGGCGCCGCGCACCGCCAGCACAACGGTGCCGCCCCCCTCGGAACAGATCCTCACGCTCGCGCCCGGCAACGCCGCCGCGCGCGCCGGCCAGCTGGGCCTGAGCCCGCCGCGCCTGCGCCGCGTGCTGCGCACCGAGCTCGACTGGGTGGTGCTCAAGGCCATGCGCCGCGACCGCGCCGAGCGCTACAGCTCGGCCGCCGAGCTGGCGCAGGACCTGCAACGGTTCCTCGACGACCAGCCGCTGGCCGCCGTGCCGCCGAGCCGGCGCTACGTGCTGGGCAAGTACCTGCGTCGCCACCGCGTCGCGCTTGCCGCCGCCGCCGCCGTGTCGCTGGCGGTGCTGTCGGGCCTGGCGCTGTCGCTGTACGGGCTGCAGCAGGCCCGGCAGCAGCGCGCGCTGGCCGAACAGCGCAGCGCCGAACTCGAACGCGTGGTCGCCTTCCAGCAGTCCATGCTCGAAGGCGTGGACGTGGAGGCGATGGGCGTCGGCCTGTCCACCGGCCTGCGCGCGCAGATCGAGAAAACCGCGCCGGCGCAGGTGCCGGCGCTGGAATCGGTGCTCGCGCAGGCCAGTCCCACCGACCTGGCGCGCACGCTGCTGGGCCGATACGTGCTGGCGGGCGCGGAACAGGCCATCGAGCGCGAATTCGCCAGCCAGCCGGCGCTGGCCGCCGACCTGCGCGAGTCGGTCGGCGACGTGTACCTGGCGCTGGCGCTGGTGGCCGAGGCCGAAGCCGGCTTCACCCGCGTCGCCGACGACCGCGAAGCCAGCCTCGGCCCCGACCACCCGGACACCCTGGATGCCCGGCTCAAGCAGGCCGGCGCGATGCATGCCGGTGGCAAGCACAAGGAGGCGCTGGCCCTGGTCGAAGACCTGATGGCCCGCAGCGCCGGGCTCGATCCCGTGGGGGACCTGCGCCTGGCCATCGAGCTCAAGCAGAGCGAAGTCATTTCCTCGCTGGGCGACCGGCCGCGGGCCCGCGACCTGCAGGAAGCACTGCACGCGCGCGCCCTGGCCGCGCGCGGCGCGGACGACCCGAAGGTGCAGGGCCTGCTCAATAACCTGGCCATCAGCTACGCCCGCACCGGCGAGCAGGCCAAGGCGCGCGAGGCGCTGGAGGGCTTGTACGCGAAGCGCGCGGCCCAGCTGGGCCCCGAGCACGAGGACACGCTGGCCTCGATGAGCAACCTGGCCATCCTGCGCGTGATGGGCGGCGACGTGGAGGGCGCGCTGGCGCTGCAGCGGCAGCTGGTGGAGATCCAGGAACGCAAGCTCGGGCGCGAGCACCCGTACTCGCTGAACCAGCGCAGCAACCTGTCGAACATGCTCAGCGACCAGGGCGAGGTGGAAGCCGCGCTGGTGATCGCGCGCGAAGTGCAGGAGGCGCGCGAACGCGTGCTGGGCGCCGGCTCGTCCGACGCGCTGCGCTCGCGCCTGAACGTGTCGGCGCTGCTGGCGCGGCTGGAGCGCTACGACGAGGCGCTGGCGATGGAAAGCGAGGTGATCGCCGGCCGCATCCGCCTGCTCGGGCCGAAACACCCCGACACGCTGTTCGTGCAGGCCAACCACGCCGGCACCTTGCACCGCGCCGGCCGCGACGCGGAGGCCATGCGCCACCTGCTGGCGGTGAAACCCGACGTGCTGGCCGTGCTGGGCGAACGCAATCCGCAGGTGCACATGCTGCTGGACGTGGAAGGCGACCTGCACCTGGCCGCCGGCGACGCCCGTGCGGCGCTGGCGGCCTACCGCGAGGCCTACGCCGCGCGCCTGGCCACCTGGGGCGAAGGCCACCCGGAAGTCGCCGTCGGGGCGCTTCCGGTGGTGCGCGCGCTGCGCGGACTGGGCGAACGCGCCGAGGCCGACGCGCTGTTCGCGGCGCAGTTGCAGCCGTTGCTCGACGCGCCGCCGGAAAGCCTGGATCCGCCGCGCCGCCGCGTCGCCGACCGCCTGCGCGAGTCGCTGGAAGAAGAGCCGTTGCCCTGAGCCTCAGCGCGGCGAGGGCGTCTCGGGATTGATCTCGGGGTCCGTGACCGCCTGCCGCGCCAGCTGCGCCTCGCGCCGGGCGATGTAGACGTTCGAACCGAAGATAATGGCCGCGCCCAGCACGGTCCAGCGGTCGAGCGCCTCGCCGAACAGGAACCAGCCGAACACCGCCACCACCAGCACCTGCAGGAAGCTGATGGGCGTGAGCATCGAGGCTTCGCCCAGCCGCAGCGCGCGCGTCCAGAGCATGTGCGCGGTGGTGCCCAGGAAACCGGCCAGCACGATCCAGAGCCAGGTGATGCCCACCGGTGTTTCCCAGTAAAGCAGCGCCGGCAGCAGCGACATGGGGACCCAGATCAGGGTGGTGTAGAGCACGATCGCGTCGGGGTGCTCGGTGCGCGAGAGGAACTTGATGCTGATCGCGGCGCTGGCGCTGGCCACGGCGGCCAGCACCGCCACCAGGCTGCCGGCGCTGAAGTCGTCGCTGCCGGGGCGCACGATCACCAGCACGCCGAGGAAGCCGACGATCACCGCCGTCCAGCGGCGCGCCCGCACCACTTCGCCCAGCACGATGACCGCGGCGATGGTGACGAACAGCGGGCTGGAGTACGAAAGCGCGATCGCTTGCGCCAGCGGCAGGTGCACGATCGCCCAGAACCCGGCCAGCATGGACACCATGCCGATCGCGCAGCGGCCGATGTAGAAGCCGAGTTTGTTGGTGCGCAGGATCGAGGGTCCGTGCCGGAACAGGATCGGCAGGATGAACACCAGGCCGAAGAAGTTGCGGAAGAAGGCGATCTCGAAGGCGTGCAGCTGCTCCGAGGCCAGCCGGATGCACACCGCCATCAGGCCGAAGAGCACGGTGCCCGCGCTCATCAGCGCCACCGCGCGGGGAACGTCCACGGGGCGGTCGCGGGGGGGATTCACGCCGGGTCGTCGAACCGCGCGCCGATGATGCGCGGCTCGGGTTCGAGCGCGACGCCGAAGCGTTCGCGCACCGAGGCGGCCACGCGCCGGGCCAGTTCCAGCAGTTGTCGGCCGGTGGCGTGGCCGTGGTTCACCAGCACCAGCGCGTGCTGGGCGGCGACGCCGGCGTCGCCCTCGCGGAAACCCTTCCAGCCGCAGGCCTCGATCATCCAGGCCGCGGAGAGCTTGCGCTTGCCGTCGCCACCGGGAAAGGCCGGCAGGCCGGGATTCGCGGCCTGCAGGGCCTCGGCGGTGGCGGCGTCCACCACCGGGTTCTTGAAGAAACTGCCGGCATTGCCCAGCAGCGCGGGGTTCGGCAGCTTGCGCGTGCGCAGCCGGCTGATGGCCTCGGCCACGTGCACGGCGCGCGGCGTGGCCACGCCCATCGCGGCCAGTTCCTCGCGCACGCCGGCGTAGTCGAGCCGCAGCTCGCGCTGGCGCGGCAGGCGCAGTTCGACGGCGGTGACCACCCAGCGGTCGGCCTCGCGCTTGAACAGGCTGTCGCGGTAGCCGAAGCCGCAGTCGGCGGCGGACAGGCGCTTGACCTGGCCGGTGTCGCGCTGGAAGGCCTCAACGGTTTCGATGAATTCGCCCACCTCGACGCCGTAGGCGCCGATGTTCTGTATTGGCGCGGCGCCGACCGTGCCCGGGATGAGCGCCATGTTCTCCAGCCCGCACAGGCCGCGGGCCAGCGTCCAGGCCACCAGGTCGTTCCAGTTCATGCCGGCGTCGGCGCGCACCAGGGCGGTGTCGCCGTCGTCGCGCACGATGCGCACGCCGGCCATGGTCAGGCAGATCGCCACGCCGGGGAAATCGCCGGCGAAAAGCAGGTTGCTGCCTTCGCCCAGCACCAGCACCGGGCCCTCGCGCAGCATGGCGAATTCGAACAGTTCGGCCAGCGCGTCGGCGCGCGACACGTCGGCCATCATCGCGGCGCGGGCGGCGACGCGGAAGGTGTTGCGGCCGGCCAGCGAGACGTTCTCGGCCAGCTGGTAGCCGCTCACGCCACGCCCTCGCGGCGCCGGCGGATGGCGTCCACGCATTCGCCGATCAGCTCGGGGCCGCGATAGACCAGGCCGGTGTAGAACTGCACCATCAGCGCGCCGGCGGTGATCTTGCCGGCCGCGTCGGCGCCGCTGAGGATGCCGCCGACGCCGATCACCGGGACGCCGTCGTCGAGGCGCCCGCGCAGGCGGCGCAGCACCGCGGTGGACTTGCCGTACAGCGGCGCGCCCGACAGGCCGCCGGCTTCCTTGGCGAGCGGGTGGCTTTCCACTGGCAGGCGGTCGAGCGTGGTGTTGGTGGCGATGACGCCGTCGACCTTGAGGTCGGACAGCACGCGGGCGCAGGCGTCCACGTCGTCGTCGGACAGGTCGGGGGCGATCTTCACCAGCATCGGCACGCGCTTTCCGTGCTGGGCGCCCAGGCGTTCCTGGGCTTCGCGCAGCTCGCCGACCAGGCGGCGCAACTGCTGTTCTTCCTGCAGCTCGCGCAGGCCGGCGGTGTTGGGCGAGGAAATGTTGACCGTGACGTAGTCGGCCAGCGGGTACACGCGCTCGAGGCAGTAGAGGTAATCCTCGGCCGCGTCCTCGTTGTGGGTGTCCTTGTTCTTGCCGATGTTGATGCCCAGCAGGCCGCCCTTGCGGCGCGCGCGCGAGACGTTGCGCACCAGCGCGTCCACGCCGCCGTTGTTGAAGCCCAGGCGGTTGATGACCGCGTTGTGCTCGGGCAGGCGGAACATGCGCGGCTTCGGGTTGCCTTCCTGCGGCCGTGGCGTGACCGTGCCCACCTCGACGAAGCCGAAGCCCAGCGCGAGCAGCGCGTCCACGTGGGCGCCGTTCTTGTCCAGGCCGGCGGCGCAGCCCACCGGGTTCGGGAACACCAGGCCGAAGGCCTTGGTCGGCAGCGGCTTGGGCTTGCCCGCCAGCAGCGGGTTCAATCCCAGCCGGTAGGCCGCCTCGATGCCGCGCAGGCCCAGGTCGTGGGCGCGTTCGGCATCGAGGTGGAAGAGGAAGGGCTTGGCCAGCGAATACATGCGCACCCGCCGTTCAGAGGTTGCCGCTGGCGCCCAGCAGGGCCAGCAGCGCCGCCAGCCCCCCGAAGAACAGGATGAAGGCCAGGATCGTCAGCACCGTGACCACGACCGTCGCCCAGCCCAGCACCAGGCCGGCGATGGCCAGCCCGTCGCCGTCCATCTGGCCGGCCGCGCGCCGGATTTCGGCGCGGGCCATGTGGCCGGTGATGATGGCCAGCAGGCTGCCCAGCAGGGGCAGGAAGGTCCAGCCCAGGACGCCGGTGACCAGGCTGGTGATGGCGAGGGCGCTGGTCTGCCGGGGAGTCGTGTTCATGGGTGGCCTCAGAGGTCGAACTTGATGCCCTGGGCCAGCGGCAACGCGTCGGAGTAGTTGATGGTGTTGGTCTGGCGTCGCATGTAGACCTTCCACGCGTCGGAGCCGGATTCACGGCCACCGCCGGTTTCCTTCTCGCCGCCGAAGGCGCCGCCGATTTCGGCGCCCGAGGTGCCGATGTTGACGTTGGCGATGCCGCAGTCGGAACCGGACGCGGCCAGGAAGGCCTCGGCGGCCTTGAGGTTCTGCGTGAAGATCGCCGACGACAGGCCCTGCGGCACGTCGTTCTGCATCGCGATCGCGTCCTCGAGGTCGGAGTAGGGCATGACGTAGAGGATCGGCGCGAAGGTCTCGTGCTGGACGATCTCGTCGCTGTTCTTCAGTCCGGTGACGATGGCCGGCAGCACGAAGTTGCCCGGGCGGTCGATGCGCGCGCCGCCGGTTTCGACCTTGCCGCCGCTGGCCTTGGCCTTGGCGATGGCGTCGAGGTAGGCGTCCACGGCGTCGGCGCTGTTGAGCGGGCCCATCAGGTTGGCCGGGTCGGTCGGATCGCCGATCTTCTTTTCGACCTGCTTGTAGGCCGCCACCAGCTTGGCCAGCACGTCGGCATAGATGGATTCGTGCACGAACAGGCGGCGGGTGGTGGTGCAGCGCTGGCCGGCGGTGCCGACGGCGCCGAAGGCGATGGCCGGGATGGCCAGCTTCAGGTCGGCCGTGGGGTCGACGATGATGGCGTTGTTGCCGCCGAGCTCGAGCAGCGAACGGCCCATGCGGCGGGCGACGCGCTCGCCGACGTGGCGGCCGACCTTGGTCGAACCGGTGAAGCTGATCAGCGGGATGCGCTTGTCGTCGACGAAGTGCGCGGCCAGGTCGCTGCCGGCGTCGTTGAACAGGAAGAAGATGTCCGGGAAGCCGCCGGCGCGCAGGGCCTCGTTGCAGATCTTCATCGAGGCGATCGCCGAGAGCGGGGTCTTGGGCGAGGGCTTCCAGATGCACACGTCGCCGCAGACGCCGGCCACGAAGCTGTTCCAGGCCCACACCGCCACCGGGAAGTTGAAGGCCGAGATGATGCCGACGATGCCCAGCGGGTGGTACTGCTCGTACATGCGGTGGCCCGGGCGCTCGGAGTGCATGGTCAGGCCGTAGAGCTGGCGGGAGAGGCCGACGGCGAATTCGCCGATGTCGATCATCTCCTGCACCTCGCCGTCGCCTTCCGGCTTGGACTTGCCCATCTCCAGAGCCACCAGCGAACCCAGCGCGTCCTTGTGCCTGCGCAGGGCTTCCGCGCAAAGGCGGATGGCTTCGCCGCGCTTGGGCGCCGGGGTGGTGCGCCAGACCTTGAAGGCGGCCTGGGCGCGCTCGAGGATCAGGTCGTAGTCGGCCTGCGAGGACGCATAGACCTTACCCAGCACCTCGCCGTTGCTCGGGTTGACCGGCTCGATCACGCCCGCGTCGCGGGTGGCCGACCACTCGCCGTGGCCGAGGTAGGTGCCGGATTCCTGGCCGGTGAGGCCAAGGGCGGTGAGGACTGCGTGGGTCATTGCGTGCTCCGGGAACGTGCGGCCGCGCTGCGGCCGGGGAAATGGCGGCCCCGATACGATTCGAACGTACGACCTTCCCCTTAGGAGGGGGACGCTCTATCCAGCTGAGCTACGGGGCCAGGGCGCGCGAATTATCGCAGAAACAATCCCCCGTGGCCCCCGGTACCGCGCTCAGGCGGGGTCCACCAGCGAGGCCGCGGGGCCGGCCACCGGGGAAACGTGCACGTCGCTGTCCAGGCCGGCGCCGGCGAAGGCCCGGCGCATGGCGTCGGCGGCGCGCTGCGCGGTGGCGGCGTCCGTGCACCAGGCGAACACGCTGGGGCCTGCGCCGGAGAGGCTGGCACCCATCGCGCCGGCCTCCAGCGCCGCCTGCTTCACGGCCGCGAAACCGGGCACCAGCGGCGCGCGTCGGGGTTCGACCAGCACGTCGCGCAGGCCGGCGCGCACCAGGGTTTCGTCGCCGCGTTCGCAGCCCAGCAGCACCTGCGCCAGGTTCGCGCCCTGTTCGACGACGGTGGGCAGCGGGTAGGGCGGCGCGAGCACCGCGCGCGCGACCAGGGTTTCGAGCACGAAATGCGGGTGCACCAGCGCGCAGTGCCATTCCCGCGGAACCCGGAGCGGCACCAGCCGCGCGGGTGTCGCCAGCACCAGCCCGCCCAGCAGCATCGGCCCGACGTTGTCGCCGGTGCGCGCGCCGCTGGCCAGCGACTCGCCGTCGAGGGCGTGCGGGTACAGGGCCTCGCGCGGCAGCGGCGTGTCCAGCAGCGCATTGGCCGCCACCAGCGCGGCCACGCAGGAGGCGGCGGAACCGCCCATGCCCGAGCCCAGCGCGATGCCCTTGTCGAGTTCCACCTCGAAGCCGTGGCGCAGCCCCAATGCCGCGGCCAGCGAGAGCAGGGCGGCGCCGGCGGTGTTGCGCGAGGCTTCGAGGGGCAGGTCGGTGACCACGCCGCGGATGGCGGTGATGCGCACGCCGGGCGCGTCCACGCGCCGCACCGTGGCCCGGTCGCCGGGACCGGCCACGCTGTGGCCCAGCAGGTCGAAGCCGACGCCGATGTTGCCGACCGAGGCGGGTGAGAAGGCGGTGGCGGTGCGGCCGGTCACGTCGGTGGGGTCGGATGGGTCGGGAAAAAGAAAGGGCCGGGCTTGCGGCCCGGCCCTTTCGGAATCGTGGTGGAGAGGATGGGGATCGAACCCACGACCTCGTCATTGCGAACGACGCGCTCTCCCAGCTGAGCTACCCCCCCACGGAAGGTTCGGAAATTATAGAGGCATGTTCCGGCGATGGCTAGCCGCCCGACAGAATCGGCGCCAGACGCGGTTCCAGCAGCTCGCGGCGCCAGCCTTCCAGGGCCTCGGGCCAGCCCCGGCCTTCGAGCAGGGCTTCCAGGTGGCGGCGGGCGCAGAGCAGGCCCTCGGGCAGGCCCTGGGCCTCGGCCACGGCGGCCACCGCCTGCTGCAGGGCCTTGATGCGCTGCTTGTCGAGGCTGTCGCCGCTGGCCAGCGGGATGGCGCGGTCGGCGTCGGTGATGGGGGCCGACAGCGTTTCCCAGAGCTCGCCGCGCGACTTGCGCGGGGCCTTGGGGTGGCGGTCGAGCACGGCGCCGAATTCGCGGAAATCGGCCGGCGGGCGGCGCGCCAGCGCCACGGCCAGCTCGTTGTCGAGGATCCAGCTCTTGGGTTTGTCGGCGCGACGCGCCTCGGCCTCGCGCCAGCGCAGCATGCGGCACAGGCGCACCTGGCCGTCGACGTCGAGCGCCTGCGCGCTGCGCACGCCCAGGTGTGGGTAGGGGTCGTCGCCTTCCTGGGCGGCGTTGCGCAGGGCGCGTTCGGTGTCGGCGCGCAGCCAGGCATGGCGGCCGCGTTCAGCCAGCTCGCGGTCGAGGAAGGCGTGCACCGCGTGCAGGTGGCGCACGTCGTCGGCGGCGTATTCGCGCTGGGAATCGCTGAGCGGGCGGCGCAGCCAGTCCGAGCGGGTTTCGCCCTTGGCCAGCTGCACGCCGGTGACCTGTTCCACCAGCTTCTGGTAACCGAGGCCGGCGCCGAGCCCGCACATCGCCGCGGCCACCTGGGTGTCGAACAGCGGCGCCGGCAGGGCCTGGCAGCCGCGCTGCAGGGCCTGCAGGTCTTCGCTGGCGCTGTGCATCAGCTTGGTCACCGCCGGGTCCTGCAACAGCGGGCGCAGGGCTTCGGGCATGCCGGGCACCAGCGGGTCCACCAGGATGATTTCGCCGGGGATGGCCAGCTGCACCAGGGCCAGCTGCGGGTAGTAGGTGCGTTCGCGGATGAATTCGGTGTCCAGCGCCACCAGGGGCTGGCCGGCCCAGCGGGCCAGGGTTTCGGACAGGGCTTGCGGGGAGGAGATCCAGTGGTGCACGGGGTTCGCTGCGGTTGCCAGGAGCCGGCACCTTAGCCTAAGTTCGGCTCGCCAGACCGTTCCGACGCCAGGGGCGCCGCCGTTCCACGACGATGACCACGCTTGAGCGAATCCTCCCGGTCGGGCTGCTGGCCGCCCTGCTGCTGGGCGGCTGCGGCGCTTCCCAAGATCCCGATGCGGCCGCGCCGGCCAGCGCGCCCGCGCCCGTGGACCCGGCCGAACTCGAGGCCGAGGTCGTGCTGGCGCCCGCGGCCGAAGAGGCCGAGGTGCCGGCCTGGGCGCCGGACATCACCCCGGTGCCGGCGAACCGCTTCCGCCAGGCGCTCAAGGCCGCCGCCGAGGACGAAACCAACGGCCGCCTGCTCGCCGAGCCGCCGCCCGAGGCCGCCGAAAGCACTGCGCCGGAAACCGCGGGCGGGGCGGAGGCCCCGGCCCCGGGCGCGCTCGAACGTTACCTGGGCGTGCTCGCCACCGACGCCACCGAGGCCACTGCGCTGGCAGGCGTCGAACGCATCCTGTCCGAACTCCAGCGCCGGGGCCGCGCGGCCCTGGCCGAGGCGCGCTTCGTCGATGCCGAACGCTACGAGCGCGTCTGCGCCCGCGCGCAACCGCAGCATCCCGGCCTGGCGGCCTACCGCGAGGCGATCGCCGCGGCACGCCGCGCCCAGCAGAGCGTGCGCCTGGCCGAAGCGCGCGCCGCCGCGAACCGCATCTTCAAGCCCGAGGGCGGCGGCGCCGTCGCCGCCTATCGCGAAGCGCTGGCCGCCTTCCCCGACTACGCGCCGGCCCGCGACGGCCTGGCGCGGCTGCAGGCGGCGCATCTCAACCGCGCGCTGCAGGCGGCGCAGGAAGGCGATTACGCCGCTTCCGAACGCCTGCAGGCCGAAGCCGGCCGCATCGTCCCCGATTCGACCGCGCTGCAGGACATGGCCGCGCGCATCGTCGAACTGCGCCAGTCGCGCACCGAACAGCTGCTGGCCCAGGGCCACGCCGCGGTGGATGCGCTGGACCTGGAACTGGCCGCGCGCCGCCTGGCCGAGGCCGAGCAGGTGTCGCTGCAAGCGCAGGGCCTGGACGCGCTGGGCGAGCGCATCGTCATGGCGCGCCACTACGGCCGCTTCCGCCCGGGCCAGGTGTTCCGCGAGCCGCTGGCCATCGGCGGCGAGGCGCCGGAGATGGTGGTGCTGGCGCACGGCCGCTTCCAGATGGGCTCGCCCGAAGACGAAGCCGGCCGCTTCGACAACGAAGGGCCGCGGCATGAAGTGGCCTTCGAACGCGGTTTCGCCATCGCCCGCAATGAAACCACCGTGGCCGAGTTCCGCGCCTTCGTCGAGGCCAGCGGGTACCGGAGCGTCGCGACCCGCCGCGGCCGTTCCACCGTGTACGACGAAAAGGGCGGCGTGATGGGCGAACACGGCCGCGTGGACTGGCGCCGCGATTACGCCGGCAGCCCCGCCCCGCCGGAACTGCCGGTGGTGCACGTGGCGTTCGAGGACGCCGAGGCCTATGCCGCCTGGCTGTCCGCGCAGACCGGCCAGCGCTACCGCCTGCCCACCGAGGCCGAGTTCGAATACGCGCTGCGCGCCGGCCGCGCCGAGGCCTACCCCTGGGGCGAGGGCGTGCCGCCGCGCGTGGTCGGCAACCTGACCGGCGACGGCGACGAGTCGCGGCTCAAGCGCAAGTGGGCCAACGCCATCCCCGGTTACGCCGACGGGCACTGGGGCCCGGCGCCGGTACGCAGCTACCCGGCCGAGGCCTTCGGCACCTTCGACCTGGTCGGCAACGTGTCCGAATGGGTGCTCGACTGCTGGCACGACAGCTACCGGCGCGCGCCGCGCGACGGCAGCGCCTGGGTCAACCCGGGCTGCGGCGAGCGGGTGCTGCGCGGCGCCTCGTGGGCCAGTTCGCTGGAACGCGCGCGCTCGGCCTACCGGCAGTCGGCGCCCGCCGAAACGACCAATGCCCGCGTGGGTTTCCGCGTGGTGCGCGAACTCTGAGCGGCGTCAGAAGCTGATGAACAGGCCGCCGTTCACCGGCAGGTTCACGCCGGTGAGGTAACCGGCGTCGTCGCCGCACAGGAACACCACCGCCCGCGCCACGTCGGCCGGTTCGCCGATGCGCCCGGCCGGCACCATGGCCAGCACCTGTTCGCGCGCGGCCTCGGGCATGGCGTCGGTCATGGGCGTGCGGATGTAGCCCGGGCTGACCGTGTTCACGGTGACGCCCTTGCGCGCCAGTTCGCGCGCCAGCGCCATGGTGAAGCCGTGCAGGCCGGCCTTGGCGGCGGCGTAGTTGGTCTGCCCGAACTGGCCGGTCTGGCCGTTCACCGAGCTGATGTTGACGATGCGGCCGAAGCCGCGCGCGGCCATGCCTTCGGCCAGCAGCTTGCACAGCACGAAGGCGCTGTCGAGGTTCACCGACATCACCTGGTCCCACTGTTCGCGGCTCATGTTGCGCAGGGTGGCGTCGCGGGTGATGCCGGCGGCGTTCACCAGCACGTCCACCTCGCCATGGCTGGCGCGCGCGCTGGCGATGGCGGCGGCGCAGCCGGCTTCGTCGGTGACGTCCATGGGCAGGAAAGCCACGTCGTGGCCGGCCATCTCCGCGTCGAAGCGTGCCTGGCGCTCCGGCGCCAGCGGCAGGTCGGCGGCGAGCACGCGGTGGCCGGCGCGGGCGAGCTGGCGGCAAGTTTCCGCGCCGATGCCGCCGGCGCCCCCGGTGACCAGGGCGATGCGCTGGGGCGCGGCCATGTCAGCGCGTGCGCGGCTTGGTGGCGGGGCGGGCCGGCTTGCGCGGCGGCGTATTGCCGGTGCCGCTGCCCAGGCCCTGCTGGAAGGAACGCCAGAGCTCGAGGTTGCGTTCGGCGAGCTGGTTGAGCAGCGACCACGGCGCCTGGCCCACCAGCTGGCCGATCTGGCCGCGCACGTTCTGCTGCTGCTCGAGGAAGAACTGCAGGCTGCGCTCGAGGAAGTTGCCCAGGTGGCCCTGCATGGAATCGCCGCGGAAGCGGATGACCTGGGTCAGCAGTTCCGTGGTGAAGATCGGCTGCCCGTGCTCCTCGTGCTCGGCGATGATCTGCATCAGCACGCTGCGGGTGATGTCGTTGCCGCTGCGGGCGTCGCGCACGACGAAATCTTCCTTGTCCACGATCAGCTGGCGCACGTCCTCCAGCGTCACGTAGCTGGAGATCTCGGTGTCGTACAGGCGACGGTTCGGGTACTTCTTGATGATGCGGACGTGCGACATGCAGGGCACCGGAAGTTCGCGACGGCAGGCGAGCTTTGGAGCATCCCGCATGGGGGCGCGCCATGCAAGCACGCCCTGCCGGGCCTTCACGGCTTCGTGACGGCTTCGGCGGAAAACGGCGCGGCATGGCGCGGGATGCGCGCCGGGTCGAAGGCGGGCAGGGCGCGCCCGAGCGCCTTCGCCGGCGGCAGCCCGCCTGGCCAGTGCGCGGTGTCCTGGCCCAGGAACGACCAGGCCGCGGCGAGCGCCGGGCCCGGGTCGGCGGCGTCCACCGGCAGCGCGGCCAGCGACTTGCCGAGCTTGCGGCCATGCGCGTCCAGCACCAGCGGCAGGTGCGCGTAGCCGGGCGTGGGCAGGCCGAGCCGCCGCTGCAGCAGGATCTGCCGCGGCGTGGAATCGAGCAGGTCGGCGCCGCGCACCACGTCGGTGATGCCTTGCGCGCCGTCGTCCACCACCACCGCCAGCTGGTAGGCCCAGAAGCCGTCGGCGCGGCGCAGCACCACGTCGCCGACCTCGCGCGCCAGCGCCTGTTCGAAGTGGCCCTGGATGCGGTCCTCGAAGCCCAGCACCTCGTCGGGCACGCGCAGCCGGATGGCGGGTTGGCGGTCGCCGCCGGTGCCGACGCAGGCGCGGTGGATGCCGCCCACGGCTTCCAGCTCGCTGCGGCTGCAGCGGCATTCGAAGGCCTCGCCGCGGGCCAGCAGGCCGGCGAGCGCGGCGGCGTAGAGCTCGCCGCGCTGGCTCTGGAACACGGGGGGCTGGTCGGCCACCAGGCCGAAGGCGGCCAGGGTTTCCAGCTGCCGGCGGGCGGCGCCGGGAACTTCACGCGGCGGGTCGATGTCTTCCACGCGGACCAGCCACTCGCCGCCGTGGTGGCGGGCGAACAGCCAGCTGCCCAGCGCGGCCACCAGCGACCCGAAGTGCAGCGGGCCGGTGGGCGAGGGGGCGAAACGACCGCGGTAGGGCGTGGCTGGGGCCATCACGACTTGAAATTAACCGTCACTGCGTACATTTAACCCCAGAACGGCGGACTTTCCGCCCCAGCCAAACGAACGGAACCCCCATGTTCAAGCGCGTCGCCCTCTTCCTCGCCACCAACCTGGCCGTGCTGGTGCTGCTCGGCCTGGTGATGAGCGTCCTGCAGAACGTCTTCGGCGTCACCCTCGGCAATAACGGCGCCCTGCTGCTGTTCGCCGCGGTGTTCGGCTTCGGCGGCGCCTTCATCTCGCTGGCCATTTCCAAGTGGATGGCCAAGCGCAGCACCGGCATGCACCTGATCGCCCAGCCGCGCAACGAAGGCGAGGCCTGGCTGCTGAACACCGTGCGCCGCCAGGCCGAGGCGGCCGGCATCGCCATGCCCGAGGTGGGCATCTACGACGCGCCGGAGATCAACGCCTTCGCCACCGGCCCCAGCCGCAACAACGCGCTGGTGGCGGTGTCCACCGGCCTGCTGCGCAGCATGTCGCGCGACGAGGCCGAGGCGGTGCTGGCGCACGAGGTCAGCCACGTCGCCAACGGCGACATGGTGACCATGGCGCTCATCCAGGGCGTGCTCAACACCTTCGTCATCTTCCTGGCGCGCGTGGTCGGCCGCGCGGTGGACGCCGCGCTCAGCGGCAACCGCGACGGTGGCACGGGCCCCTTCTACTTCCTGATCGTGCTGGTGCTCGACCTGGTGTTCGGCGTGCTGGCCTCGGTGGTGGCCATGTGGTTCAGCCGCTGGCGCGAGTTCCGCGCCGACGCGGGCGGCGCCCGCCTGGCCGGCCGCGACAAGATGATCGCCGCGCTGCAGCGCCTGGCCCAGACCTACGGCCAGAGCACGCTGCCCAACGAAGTGCGCGCCTTCGGCATCTCCGGCGCCGTGGGCTTCGGCCTCAAGAAGCTCTTCATGACCCATCCGCCGCTGGCGGAGCGCATCCAGGCCCTGCGCGACATGCCCGCTTCGATGTGAGGTAAAAAAAATGGCCCGGGGGCTTGCGCTTCCGGGCCATTGCTTTTCAGGCGATCCGAAGCCCGGATCAGCCGAAGTCGTAGTTCATCTGCGGGCCGGCGGCGGCCAGGAAGTTGCCTTCGACGAAGTCCACGCCCATGCCGAACAGCACGCTCATGGTGCCGGCGTCGGAGACGAACTCGGCCAGGGCCAGCTTGCCGGCCTCGTGGGCCTTCTCGACGATGCCGCGCACCTGCTTCTGCACGTCCGGGTTCTTGCCCAGTTCCATGATGAAGCTGCGGTCGATCTTGAGGATGGCCGGCTCGAAGTGGGTGAGCATCTGGAACGAGTTCAGGCCCGTGCCGAACTGCTCCAGCGCCACCCGGCAGCCCAGGGCCGAGACGGCCTTCTGGAACGACTGCAGCGCCTTGAGGTGGGTGAAGACCTTCGATTCCGGGATCTGCAGCACCAGCCGGTCGCCCGGCACGCCGTGCGCCTTGAGCTGCTCGGCGATGTGGGTCTCCAGGCCGCCCTCGACCAGCGAGGCCGGGGTGATCTTCACGAACAGGTTGGTGTGCTTGCCGGCCTTGGCGCGCTCGGCGATGACGCCGACGGCGTGGGCGACGACCCAGCGGTCGATGTCGTCGAGCAGGCCGTGCTCCTCGGCGATGGCCAGGTAGGTCACCGGCGGGATGATTTCGCCGCCCGGGCCCTTCATGCGCAGGTAGACGTCGTAGTTCTCTTCCTCGGCGCCGGTCAGGCTGATGATCGGCTGGTAGTGCAGCACGAACTGGTCGCTGGCCAGGGCTTCGCGGATGCGCGCCACCCAGGCCTGGATGCGCTCTTCCTCGGCGCGGTCGCGCGCGGCCGGGTCGAAGATCTCGATGCGGTTGCCGCCCATGCCCTCGCAGGAGGCCAGGCACTGGCTGGACTTGGCCATCACCTGGGTGACGGAGGCGATCTTCTCGCCGATCTGCACGCCGCCGACGCTGACGCTCAGGTTCACCGAGCGCTCGCCGATTTCCAGGATGTGGTCCTTGAAGGCCTCGCGCAGGCGCTCGGCCTGGGCCTGGCTCTGCTTGTGGTCGTGCGCCAGGCACAGCACCGCGAAGCCGTGGTCGCTCATGCGGGCGGCCACGGTGTCGGCGTCGAGCGCGCCCTGCAGGCGCAGCGCGAAGCCCTTGATCAGGTCGTCGGCGGCGGCCAGGCCGATCTCGGCCAGCAGGTTCTCGTAGTGGTCCGGTTCGACCAGCAGCAGCGCCTGGCGGTCCTTGCCCTCGGTGGCGCGCATGACCGCGGACTCGAGTTCGCCCATGAAGTACTGGCGGTTGTACATGCCGGTGAGCGGGTCGCGCTGGCGCAGCGTGTCGAGCTCCTTGACCATGTCGGCGTCCACCACCTGCTGGCGGAACACGATCTGCAGGCAGCTCTCGCCCTCGTAGGTGGCCTGGGTGAATTCCATCACCGCGTCGAAGGTGCTGCCGTCGGTGCGCTGGGCCTGGATCTCGAGCTGCTTGGGCGGGGCCTCGCCCTTGCCCAGCTTCTTGAGCAGCTGCTTGAAGCCGTCGGCGTGCTGGGGCGCGATCAGGTCGAGCACCGACAGGCCCTCGATCTCGTCGAAGCCCTCGAAGCCGAACATCTCGAGGTAGGCGTCGTTGGCGCGGATGTGCATGCCCTCGTGCACGTAGGCGATCGGGTCGCGCGAGGAGGCGATGAGCGCGTCGCAGCGGCGCTCGGTCTCGCGCAGCGAGGCCTCGAGGTGGCGCAGTCCGCGGCGGGCGGTGAGGGCGGAGAATTCGGAGCGCACCACCGCCTGCACGTGCTCGGCGCGGTGGCGGATGGCGACGTCGCGGGTGCCGGCGGCCAGGGCGGCCAGCGCGGTCTTTTCGTCGAGCGTGGTGACCGAGGCGATCACCGGGATGTCCTTGCCGGTGGCGTTGACGCGCTCGACCACGCTGGCCAGCGGCAGGTACTTCGCTTCGAACGCGGCCAGCACCATGTCGATGCTCTGGCTGGCCAGCAGCTGCACGAGTTCGTCCTCGGATTCCGGGCGCTGCGGGCGCACGGCCATGCCGCCGTTGCGAAGGTGGCTGATGAGTTGTTCAGCGTCCTCCAGGCGGTCTTCGACCAGGAGCAGGCGGATCACGGCGTCCTGCTGTGCCATCCGGGGGTCACTCCTTATGCATCAATGGCTTGCGCGGGGGGATTGAGACAATACCAGAATGTCCGCGGAGGCAACATCCTGGCCGGGCTCACAGCGGGGTTTTCGACGGCGCCCCGGCGACTTCCCGGACCAGCCGCGGCACCAGGTAACCCGGCAGGCGGGCGGCCAGCTCGCCGTGCAGGGCCCGGGCCTCGGCATCGGGCACCTCGAAGTGGGCCGCGCCGGCGACCCGGTCGAGCTGGTGCAGGTAGTAGGGCAGGGTGCCGGCCGCGAACAGGGCCTCGGACAGGTCGGCCAGCGCCGCCACCGAGTCGTTGACCCCCCGCAGCAGCACGGCCTGGTTGAGCAGGTGGGCCCCGGCGCCGCGCAGGCGGTCCAGGGCCGCGGCCACGGGGGCATCGATTTCATTGGCGTGGTTGGCGTGCACCACCACCACCACCTGCTGCGGCAGCGCCGACAGCCAGGCCAGCAGTTCCTCGTCCACCCGTTCGGGCAGCACGATGGGCAGGCGGGTGTGCAGGCGCAGGCGGCGCACGTGCGGCAGGCCGGCCAGGGCCCGGGTGAACTCAGCCAGCTTGGGCGTGGCCAGCGACAGCGGGTCGCCGCCCGAAAGCAGCACCTCGGACACGCCGGCGTCGCCGGCCAGGTAGTCCAGGGCCTCGCGCCACTGGCCGGCGGCGGCCGTCTGCTCGGCGTAGGGGTAGTGGCGGCGGAAACAGTAGCGGCAGTGCACGGCGCAGCTGCCGGTGGCCACCAGCAGCACGCGGCCGCGGTACTTGTGGATCACCCCGGTGCCGCCGCTGGCGGCGAGGTCGCCGACGGCATCCAGGCCGTAGCCGGGGGCCGGCTGGTCCTCGTCGTCGAGCGGCAGCACCTGGCGCAGCAGCGGGTCGTTCGGGTCGCCCGGGCGCATGCGGGCCACGAAGCCGCGCGGCACCCGCAGGGGGAACTGCGCGGCGGCGCTGGCCGACACCCGCGCGGCCAGGCCGGGCAGGCCCACCAGGGCCAGCAATTCGGCGGGATCGCGCACGGCGTCGCGCCAGAGCTGCTGCCAGCGGGCGGGCGCGGTGGGGGTCTGCTGCAGGGACAGGGCTGGGCCGGTTATCATGTCGGGCTTGGACGGGGCCCGCCTGGGCGCCCGGAAAGATCACCCATTGTAGCCGTCCCGCCCGCCGTGGCGGGCGACCCGACCCCAGGAGATACGCATGGCCAGCTATGGCATGAACGACGTCAAGAACGGCATGAAGATCATCGTCAACAACGAGCCGTGCGTGATCACCGACACCGAGTACGTGAAGCCGGGCAAGGGCCAGGCCTTCACCCGCGTGCGCTACCGCTTCATCAAGTCGGGCCGCACCGTCGAGCTGACCATGAAGGCCACCGACAGCCTCGAGGCCGCCGACGTCGTCGACACCGACATGAACTTCCTCTACTCCGACGGCGAGTACTGGCACTTCATGCAGCCCGAGACCTTCGAGCAGGTGCAGGCCGACGCCGCCGGCATCGGCGAAACCAAGAACTGGCTCAAGGGCGAGGAAGCCTGCGTGGTCACGCTCTGGAACGGCACCCCGATTGCGGTGCAGGCGCCGAACTTCGTCGAGCTCAAGATCGTCGAGACCGACCCCGGCCTGCGCGGCGACACCTCGGGCGGCGGCGGCAAGCCGGCCAAGCTCGAGACCGGCGCGGTGGTGCGCGTGCCGCTGTTCGTGAACCAGGACGAGATCATCAAGGTGGACACCCGCTCCGGCGAGTACGTCTCCCGGGTGAAGTGACCGGATGACCACGAGCGCCGCGCCGCAGGCCTGCGACCTCCTGATCGAAGCCGGCTGGGTCGTCCCGGTCGAGCCGCACGGCGTGGTGCTGGAAGACCACGCGGTCGCCATCGGCGGCGGGCGCATCCTGGCCGTGCTGCCGCGGGCCGAGGCGCGCGCCCGCTTCGCCGCCGCCGAGGTGGTGGGGCGGCCGGATTCGGTGCTCATCCCCGGCCTGGTCAACAGCCACTGCCACAACCCCATGACGCTGATGCGCGGCATGGCGGACGACCTGCCGCTGATGACCTGGCTGCAGGAACACATCTGGCCCGTCGAGGGCCAGGTGATCGGCCCGGAGTTCGTGGCCGACGGCATCGAGCTGGCCGTGGCCGAGATGCTGCGCGGCGGCACCACGGCCTGCGCCGAGAACTACTTCTTCCCCGACGTGCAGGCCAGCACCTACTCGCGCCTGGGTTTCCGCGCGCTCGTGGGCCTGCCGGTCATTGATTTCCCGACCGCCTGGGCCCGCACCCAGGACGAATACTTCGACAAGGCGCTGGAAGTGCACGACAACTGGCGCCGCGACCCGCTGGTGTCGTTGTGCTTCGTGCCGCACGCGCCCTACACCGTGAACGACGCCGGCTTCGAGCGCGTGCGCATGCTGGCCGACCAGCTCGACCTGGTCGTGCACTGCCACGTCCACGAAACCGCGCACGAGAACGCCGAGGCCATGAAGGCCCACGGCATGCGCCAGCTGGCGCGCCTGGACCGCCTGGGCCTGGTCAACGACCGCCTGATGGCCGTGCACATGACCGACCTCACCGACGCCGAGATCGCCCTGTGCGCGGCGCGCGGCGTGTCGGTGGTGCATTGCCCGGAATCGAACCTCAAGCTGGCCTCGGGCTTCTGCCCCACGGCGAAGCTGCAGCAGGCCGGCGTGAACCTGGCCATCGGCACCGACGGCTGCGCCAGCAACAACGACCTCGACATGTTCGGCGAAATGCGCACCGCGGCCCTGCTGGCCAAGGGCGTGTCCGGCGACGCCTCGGCGCTCGACGCCGCCAGCGCGCTGCGCGCCGCCACGCTGGGCAGCGCCCGCGCCATGGGCCTGGGCGAGCAGGTGGGCTCGATCGAGCCGGGCAAGCTGGCCGACCTGGTGTGCGTCGACCTTTCGCCGCTGGAAACCCAGCCGCTGCACCACGTGGTCTCGCAGCTGGTTTACGCCACTGGCCGCCACCAGGTGGCCGACGTGTGGGTGGCGGGCAAGGCGCGCGTCGCCGGCGGCCGCCTGCTCGACATAGACACCGACGCCATCCGCGCCAAGGCCCGCCGCTGGCGCGAACGCATCGCCGGCCTGAAGGGGGGCGCATGAACGCAACGCACGCCAACGCCAGCCAGGCCGAGCTCGACAAGTTCGGCGCGCTCGCCAGCCGCTGGTGGGACCCGCAGGGCCCGCAGCGCCCGCTGCACGAACTCAACCCGGCGCGCCTGGGCTACGTGCGCGACCGCGCCGCGCTGGCCGGCGCCCGCGTGCTGGACGTGGGCTGCGGCGGCGGCCTGCTGAGCGAAGCGCTGGCGGGCGAGGGCGCCCAGGTCACCGCGCTCGACCTCGCGCCCGAGCTCATCGACGTGGCCCGCCTGCACCTGCTCGAATCCGGCCGCAAGGTGGACTACCGCCTGCAGTCGGTGGAATCGCTGGCGCAGGAAATGCCCGGCGCGTTCGACGCCATAACCTGCATGGAAATGCTCGAGCATGTGCCCGACCCGGGCGCGGTGCTGCAGGCCTGCGCCACCCTGCTCAAGCCGGGCGGCAAGCTGTTCCTGTCCACGCTCAACCGCACGCCGGCGGCCTTCGCCGTCGCCATCGTCGGCGCCGAATACCTGGCGCGCCTGCTGCCCAAGGGCACGCACGACTACAAGCAGTTCATCCGCCCGTCCGAGCTGGCCGGCTGGCTGCGCGCGGCCGGCCTGCGGCTCGACGACGTCAGCGGCCTGGCCTACGACCCGCTGCGCCGCAAGGCCTGGGTCGGCGGCCCGACCGCGGTGAACTACCTCGCCTGCGCGGTGAAATCCTGATGGCGCAGCCGCCCGGCGCGGTGCTGTTCGACCTCGACGGCACCCTGGTGGACAGCGCGCCCGACCTGGCGCGCGCCGCGAACCGCGTGCTCGCCGACCACGGCCGCCCGCCGGTGGCCTACGAGCGCCTGCGCCAGGTCGTGTCCAAGGGCGGCCGGGCGATGCTGGCCGTGTCCTTCCCCGATTTTTCCGACGCCGAACGCGAGCCGCTGCTGCCGGTGTTCCTGCGCTACTACGGCGAGGCGCTGGCGGTGGACAGCCTGCTCTTCGACGGCGTGGACGAACTGCTGGCGGCGCTGGACGCGCGCGGCATCCGCTGGGGCATCGTCACCAACAAACCCGAGGGCCTGGCCCGCGGCGTGGTGGAAGGCTTCGGCTGGCGCCAGCGCTGCGCCGTGCTGGTGGGCGGCGACACCCTGCCCACCCGCAAGCCCGACCCGGCGCCGCTGTTCCACGCCTGCGACCGGCTCGGCATCGAGGCCGCGACCGCGCTGTACGTCGGCGACGACCTGCGCGACGTGCAGGCCGCCCGCGCCGCCGGCATGCCCTGCGTGGCCGCGCTCTGGGGCTACCGCGAGGACGGCGACGACCCGCACCGCTGGCAGGCCGACCACGTCGCCGCCCGCGCCACCGACGTGCTGGCCCTGCTGCCATGAGCGGCCACGACGAGGCCATCGCCCACTTCGTGGCCAAGTGGCACCGGCGCGAGCCGGAAATGGCCCAGGCCGAGGTGTTCTGCCCGGAACCCCAGCGCCCGCGCTTCCGCGCCTGGGGCGCGCTGGTGCATGAATTGCGCGAGGCCGGCTTCGAACTCAGCGACGTGCGCGTCTCGGCGGTGAAGAGCCAGTGGTGGGCCGAGGAACTGGCCAACCTGGCCGCCGGCCGCAGCCGCCACCCGGTGACGGCGCCGCTGCTGGGCGCTGAAGCGGACTGGCCGCGCCTGGGCCAGGCCCTGATGCGCCAGGTGGTGGACGAACAGCGCCCCGCCGACGTGGCCCAGGCCCTGCAGCAGGTGATGCCGCTGGCCGCGGCGCTGGCGGAGGCGGAGGCGGCGGTGTTCGCCACCCGCGCCGGCGAACACGACGCCCGCGCCCTGGCCGTGCACCTGCTGCTGCAGCGCCTTCCCGCCGGCCTGGCCGCCGACGACCAGGCCCTGCTGCCGATGAACCTGCTGGCCCGCCACGGCCTCACCGCGGCCCAGGTCGCGGCTGGGCAGGGCGAACCCCTGCTGCGCGACTGGGCCGCCGCGCTGGCCGCCGAACTGCCCGAAGCGCGCGCCCACGACAGCCTGTTCCGGCGCCTGCGCAGCGGCTTCGACCGCGCGCGCCTGGCCCGGCTGGCCAAGGGCCGCGGCTTCGACCCGCCCGGCCCGGTGGCCACGCTGCTGCGGGCCTGGCGGCTCGCCCGGCGGGCCTGAGACGCAACGTTGCGTCGCGCCGCGGCGGTTCGCCCGCCATGTTGACGTAACCTGCATCCCGCCCCATCTAGCTTGACGATCGAATCTTCCAGGAGAGCCGCCGTGGCCCCCAGCAACCTCGATAACACCGCCCGCGTGCTGCCCGACGTGGCCAAGGAAGCCCAGCCGGCCCATGCGGGCGTGCTGGACTGGGTGGGCATGGGCGAAATCGAGATGCCCGTGAGCCTGGCCGGCGACGACGGCCGCACCAGCACCGCCGGCGCGCGCGTCAACGCCTTCGTCAACCTCAAGCGCCCGGACGTGCGCGGCATCCACATGTCGCGCCTGTACCTCCATGTCGACAAGGCGCTGTCGAACGAGCCCGCCACCCCGGGCGCCGTCCGCCGCCTGCTCAAGGATTTCCTGGAATCGCACGCCGACCTGTCCGACCGCGCCATGGTCAGCCTGCGCTTCGAGCACCTGGTGCGCCGCCCGGCGCTGGCCAGCGACAACAGCGGCTGGAAGACCTACCCGGTGTCGATCACCGGCGTGATGGACCGCGGCCAGTTCGCGCTCGAGCTGGGCCTGACGGTGGCGTATTCCAGCACCTGCCCGTGTTCGGCGGCGCTGGCGCGCCAGCTGATCCAGGAGCAGTTCGCGAACGATTTCGCCGAGGGCGGCACGCTCGACCGCGAGGCCGTGCTGGCCTGGCTGGGCACCGAGCAGGGCATCCGCGCCACGCCGCACAGCCAGCGCAGCTACGCCGAAGTGAAGCTGCGGCTGGTGCCTTCGTTCCAGAACTTCCCGATCGTGGAAATCATCGACAGAATCGAGCAGGCGCTCAAGACGCCGGTGCAGACCGCGGTGAAGCGCGTGGACGAGCAGGCCTTCGCCCTGCTCAACGGCCAGAACCTGATGTTCTGCGAGGACGCCGCCCGCCGCATGCAGGCCGCGCTGGAGCGCGACGAGCGCATCAGCGACTTCTGGCTGCGCGCCTCGCACCACGAAAGCCTGCACCCGCACGACGCCGTGGCCGTGGCGACCAAGGGCGTGCCGGGCGGCTACACCGCGCTGCCCGACGGGCTGGCCTCGCGCTGACCGCGGCGAGGCTCAGTCGCAGCTGAGCCCGGTCGTGCGGCCCAGCCGCTCGAGCACCATCACCTTGCTGCCGTCGGCGCCGGCCAGTTCGGCCAGCGCGCGGTCGCAGTTCTCGAACGTGAGCGTCAGGCTGCCCCACACGGGCCGCTGGATGGCGGCCGCGTCGAACTGGTTGAAGCGCCCGCCGGTGGTGGCGCGCATTTCCAGCACCAGCGGCTGGCCGTAGTCGAAGGGCCCGGTGCGCTGGCCGAGCAGGAAGATGTTGCCGCCGTCGTCCTGGTGGCCATAGAAGAACACCAGCAGGGTTTCCCCGTTGATCCACAGCACCTCGATGCCCTGGCCGCTGGTGCTGGGCTCAAACCACGCGCCCATCAGGCCGCGGATGTCGTTGATCGCGTTCACCGCGCTGCCGACGCGGAAATGGTGGCGCTTCACCTTGCCGGCGAACTCGGCCTCGTAGGTCCACAGGCCCTGCGGGGCGTTGGCGGGCAGGGTGTTGTTCCAGTACCAGTAGGCGCCGTTGTAGTACGCGGGCGCGCCGGGATCCTCGGCCATGTCGAAGGTCCAGCTGGCGAACGGGCTGCCGTCCGGGCGCAGCACGCGGAAGCTGCTGAGCATGCCGCGGCCGATGTCGCGGTAGGCGGACAGGAAGCTGATCGGGTCGCCGGGCTGGAACACGTCCTTGAACTTCGGCTGGTCCACCGTGTTCGGGCAGTTCGGGTACACCGGCGCACCCGAATGGGTGCTGATGCGGTTGATGGCCGGGTCGCGGTAGGGCCGCTGCTGCGCCCAGGTCGAGCTGGAGGCGTTGCAGGCGCCCTGGTGCGGCTCCACGGTGGGCGCGTTGACGTTGTTGCTGGCGCGCACTTCGAAATGCAGGTGCGGGCCGGTGGAAATGCCCGAGCTGCCGACCTTGCCGAGCACCTGCCCGGCGGCGACCTGCGTGCCGATGGGCAAGGGGGTCACGCTGCCGCGCTTCATGTGCAGGTAGCGGGCGATGGTGCCGTCGGCGTGCAGGATGATCACGTAGTTGGCGGTGTCGGGCGCGTCCCAGTTGCAGGAGCGGTCGTTGTAGCCGTCCTGCTTCTCGATGAGCGTGCCGGGCGCGGCGGCGCGGATGTCCACCGGCGCGGTGTCCATCAGGTGCCAGGGGAAGGGCCAGATGAAGTAGTCGGTGCCGCGGTGGTTGTAGCCGGCGCTGGTGTCGTAGGTGCGGGTGCCGCAGGTGTAGTCGCGGATCTGGTTGGGCCAGGCCAGGTTGAGGTCGACGAAGCCGGAGATGCCGTGCCAATCCACGCCGGGGCCAGGCACCGGGCCCAGCGGCCAGGCCAGGCCGCCGACTTTCGGCGCCACGCCGTCGGGCAGGCGGCCCTCGGCGCGCAGGCGTTCGATGTTGGCGGCGACCTTCTCCACCATGCGCCGGTCCTGCGCCTCGGACACCTGGTCCATCGCGGCGTCCGCCGGCATGGCATGGCCGCCATCGGGCGGCACCGCGTGGGCGGGGAGGGAGAGGAGGGCGGCGCATGCCGCGAGCAGGACGGGCTGGCGCATGGAAACCTCGCGGATCGCCGGGGCGTGTGCCCCGGCCCGATAGTGGCAGATGCCCCGCCGGCCACCAAGGCCGGAGGTCATGGCTCAGCGGTTGCCGGCGGGGTCGAGCAGGGCCTGCGGGTCCACCCGCACGCCGAACCAGTTCATGCCCCAGTGCATGTGCGGCCCGGTGGCGCGGCCGGTGGCGCCGACCCGGCCGATCACCTGGCCCTGGTCCACGCGTTCGCCGACTTTCACGTCGATGCGGCTCAGGTGCAGGAAGTTCGAGCTCACGCCGTGGCCGTGGTCGATCAGCACGGTGCCGCCGGTGAGGTAGAGGTCGGGTTTGGCGAAGGTGACCACGCCCGGCGCGGGCGCGCGCAGTGGCGTGCCGGAAGGCGCGGCCACGTCGAGGCCGGAATGCGGCGAGCGCGGTTCGCCGTTGTAGATGCGCTGGCTGCCGTAGACGCCGCTGACGCGCCCGGTGACCGGCCAGCGGAAACCGGCGGCGAAGTCGCTGCGGGCGTCGTCGCGTTCGCGCGCGGCCGAGACCTCGGCCTGCTCGCGGGCGATGCGCGCGGCGATCTCCGGCGAAGGCGTCACGGTGGACTGGGGCACGCCGTCGACGCGCTCGATCTTCCATTGCCGCGGCTGCACCGGCGCCTCGATGGTTTCCATGCGGCCGTCGGCGTGCAGCACGGTCAGGCGCACGGGCCCGGTTTCATCGCGGCCCACGCCGAAGACGAAGCGGCCCTGTGCGTCCACCCGCAGGCTGCGTTCGCCGTAGGCCACCTGGCTGCCGGGCGTGGTGAGGCCGAGCACCAGGTCGCCCTGGGACACGCGTTCGGGCAACTGCGTGGCGGCGCGCGCCGGGCAGGCCACGGCCAGCAGCAGCCAGGCGGCCAGCAGGCCCGGGGCCAGGCGTCGGCTCATGGCTTGTCCTCGCCGGGCCAGGTCTCGGGAACGGGATCCACGCCGCCGGGGTTGAGCGGATGGCAGCGGCCGATGCGCTTGGCGCCCAGCCAGCCGCCGCGCAGCACGCCGAAACGCTCCACGGCTTCCATGGTGTAGGTGGAGCAGCTGGGATAGAAGCGGCAGCGCTGGCCCAGCAGGGGGCTGATGGCCAGCTTGTAGCCGCGCAGCAGCAGGATGACGGGCTTTTTCACGGATTGCGCCGGCGGGGCGGCCGGCATAAGGTTGCTGCTCGTGGAGGACTAGGCTATAACACGCCGCCTTCGAGCCTCAAGGAAAGAGAGGAATCGCCCTAGTGGCCGCCAAGAAAACCACCAAGAAGGCCGCCAAACCGGCCGCCAAGAAGCCCGTCAAGGTCGCCAAGCCGGTGAAGAAGCCGGTTGCGAAGGCCAAGCCGGCCGCCAAGCCCGCCAAGAAGGCCGCCAAGAAGGTGGTCAAGCCCGTGGCCAAGAAGGCCGCCAAGCCCGTCGCCAAGGCCAAGCCGGCCGCCAAGCCGGCTGCCAAGCCGGTGAAGAAGGCCGTGGCCAAGGCCAAGCCGGCCGCTAAGCCGGTCGCCAAGGCCAAGCCCGCACCCAAGCCCGCCGCCAAGGCCGCGCCGAAGCCGGCGCCGAAGCCCGCCGCCAAGGCCGCCCCGAAGCCCGCGGCCAAGCCCGCGCCTGCCCCGGTGGCTGCCAAGGCCAAGCCG
>NZ_AVCH01000153.1 GCF_000747075.1 Arenimonas malthae CC-JY-1 | reverse complement strand
CGGAGAAGCCGGGGCGATTCACACCTCGGTGAAAGTGGGGATATGCTTGGGCACAAACCACGAATCGGCATCAGGCCTCGAGGGTGGACCACCAATGATTCGCGAGCTCTTTCTTTTCGTGTCGCTTTCCTTTGCACTTTCGACTTCCGCGCAGGTCCCTGCGGCGTTCGAGCAAGCCAATGCGCATGCTGATGCGCAACGTGCAAGCAAGCCGGAGGAGACCGCACGCTACGCCGAGGCCTGGGCTGCATTCAACAACGAGCAAGGTCTCGATGAGCGCGACGGGTGCTACTTCAAGGCAGACGGCGAGCTGACCCAGATTCTCGAGATAGATTCCTCAGGAAGGGTGGTCGGCTACTACTCCAACAAGGACAATGGCCGGTCGCGTTGCTGGAAGCAGACATACATTGGCGTGGTTTTCCCCAAGCCGCCTTTTGCACCGTACTGGCACAAGCTGGTAATGCATTGATGATTGCCAAATCATTCAAGCTGGGGCCGCCCGGTGGCGCGGCTTCAAACAGGCGTTAGCCGCGATGGACCGAACTTGGCTAACGGCCGCGAAGAAGCTCGAGTTCAATGATCCCAAGCCATTCCTGGCAAATCTCCGACGCTTTGAGCAATCGGTAGCGGTGTCTGACACTCCAGACCGAATCAAGAATCTCCGCACCAACGGGCTCAAGAGTTGGCGGGAAGCCAGAGACGCGGCCCTGTTCTGCTACGGTATGAGCCAGCGGATCGGTCAAACCGTTTATTTCGCTCCCGCCGAGTCCCAAGACTATGATTTTGTTGCGTCATGGATCGTCGGGCATGAGCAGCACCTGACACCGGTTCAACTCAAAGAGGTTGTACCAAAGCACCTCAACCCTAATGCTTCGTTGGAAGGAGTGCTTGCGTCCCTAGCCAAGTACGTCGACTCAAGCGAACTGACGGTTGCAGTTAAGCTCAATCAGCAGGGTCGGTTTCAGCCCGGCGAGTTGGTTCCACCACAACTCAATATCTCCGCTCTTTGGGTCTTTGCTGCCACCACACCAGACCAATCGGAATGGACACTGTGGGGCAACTTCCTTGAGCAGCCCGAGAGCACAGCCTTCCGGTATCCTGCGTAACAGATCATTAAAGCCGACGCCTTCGGCGCGGACAAACTAAGGCGCCGAACCGCTATGAATATTAGCTCAGGGCTGCTTGCACTTGGATTTCTCTTCGCAACGACCCCCGGTCACGCGGCGTCGGTCGCCGAGCGGCAGGATGCGTCGGTGATCGAGCACCTGAAGGATGCAGGCTCGGACCTGTCCAAGCCGCACAACATTGATTTCTTCTTCTACTTCCCGGACCAGGCCTCGGCCAACGCCGCCGCCATAGATCTCCGGACGCTGGGCTACAGGATCGTGGGCATCGCTCCCACCTCAGACGAAAGCGCCTGGCATTTGAAGGCATTACGCAGCATGGTTCCCGAGCTGGCAGCAATGAATCAGTCAACGCGGGAGCTCAACGCTTTGGCAGCCAGGCATGGCGGCGAATACGACGGATGGGGTACCTCGGTCGTCGATTAGCGGTTCAGCAAATCGTCGCAGCCGATTCCGCCCATCGACGCGGCTTGGTTCGGGCAGGAGACCACATGGAAATCGAATCCCTTCTTACCTCGGCGGCAGTGGATGCCGCAGCGACCAAGCTGGCCAGGCGGCATCGCTGGATCCGCGCCCTAGCCTTTGCGCTGCGCCTGTTGTTTTGGGCAGCCGTCATAGCGGCGGTGGTGGTTACCTTCGCCTACTACTAGGTTTGGGAGCGAAGTGAGCCGGCAACCTCGGGTTCTTGAAGCGCGATCCCGGGTGAAACCTTATGATCCGTGCCACTGACCCTGCGAAGTCGAGGCGGCCATGGTCCACAAAGGTAGTTGCCACTGCGGCAGGATTTCCTTCCAGGTCGAGGGCGAGCTCGGGCCGGTGGTCGAATGCAACTGCTCCCACTGCAGCCGCAAGGGTTACCTGCTCTGGTTCGTGCCGCGGGGAAGTCTGACGCTCGATTCGCCGGAATCCGACCTGGCCACGTACACCTTCAACAAGCACGTGATCCGGCACCATTTCTGCCCGACCTGCGGCTGCGCCCCCTTCGGGTTCGGCACCAGCCCGTCGGGTGAGCCCACGGCTGCGGTGAACGTGCGCTGCCTCGAAGGTGTCGAGCTCGGCGAGCTCCAGCGGATCCCCGTGGATGGGCGCAGCCGGTAGCCCGGCGGAGGGCCACGAGTGAGGACCCTGTTCGCATGGCTGGTACTCCTGCTTGCCGGGCTGTCAGCGGGGGCGCTGGTGTCCGGCCCGGACTTGGCCGAACAGCGGCTGCCGGGCGGCCTGCCCCTCGGCAATGTCCTCATGGCCATCGCCTTGTGCGGGTTTTCCGGCGGCGCGTTCCTGCTCAGCCCCACCGGCTCGGCCAGGCGCCGGTTCGCCGCCGTGGCGCTGGCGGCGTCGGCCCTGTGGCTGCCGGCGTCGGCGCTGCTGGCCGGCAACCTGGCCCTCAATCTTTCAGGCGCACGCGGCACGGTTTGGCTGGCGGGCAGCGTGGTGGTTATCGTGGCGGCGCTGGCGGCGCTGGGCTGGGCCCTGGCGGGCTGCGCTGCCGGACGATTCCGGCGGCCCTGACCGAGGCGCGCCGCATCGCACGTTCCCACGGTCGCAACAGGCACTTCGGAGGGCAGGACCATGGATCCATCCCGTATCCGCTCAAGCACTGTCGCCCTGGCAGTCGCCGCCGGCGTCATGTTTCTTGTCGGCAAGTACACGGAGAACGCGGGCTTCATGTATGCCGGCGTCATCGTTGGCGTCGTGGCGCTCATCACGGGCTTCAACCAGGCCAGGTTGCGCGATGGCTCCGACGGCAACGATCCGAAGTGAGTGAGGCCGCCGCCCTGGCCCTTTTCCCGGAATGATCGACGGACTGGCCGTCGCACTGGTGCTCCTGGCCGGGATCTTCCTGGCCGGCCTGGGCGCCGCCTGCCTGTTCGCGCCGGCCTTGGCGCGGCGGTTCCTGCTTGGCTTCGCCAGCTCGCTGGCGCTGCATTACCTGGAACTCGCCATCCGGCTGGTGGTGGGCGGGGCGTTTCTGGTCGCGGCGCCAGCCATGGCCTTCCCGCGGATTTTCACCGCGGCGGGTGCGGTGCTGGTCGTCACCACCATCGCGCTGGCGCTGGTGCCGTGGCCGTGGCACCGGCGGTTCGCACAGCGCACCGTTCCCGCGGCGCTTCGTTTCCTGCCGCTGCTGGGCCTGGCGTCGCTGGCATTGGCGGCGTTCGTGTTTTACTCGCTGCCTGGCGCAACGCCGCCGTGACCGACCGGAGGAACCGCGCTTGAACCCACTCGTGAAACGCCAGGAAACCAGGCGCCACGCCCCGTCGCGGTGCGGCAGGGCGCTCGCAACCGTGCTGCTCCTCGCGGCAGTGGCTGGCCCCGGCCCTGCCGGTGCCTTCGAACTCCATGGCGAGTCGACCGGCACGCCCCGGCTCAAGGTGGACATCCTGAATTCGCTGCTGCCCATGGCGTCCGCGGCCAGCAACTGCCAAACCATCGATTCGGTGACGGCGTCGGTGCTGGTACCGCCCCGGAACGTCGAGACCAATGCCGAAGGCGTGATCATCAAGGGCGACGACGTCGTCGAACGCTGGGTCACCGAGGGCTGCGGCAGGAAGATCCGCTTCAAGGTCACGCTTTCCTTCGATGGCGTGGGCGGTACCTATTTCCGGATAGCCGCGGAAGACTGACCCGCCGGCACGGCGCCCGTTGCCGGTAGTCTTTGCGCTAGCCCATCGCGGGGAGCAGCGAATGAACCTTGAGCAGGCAAGAAAGCAGGCCGCCGCCGTGCTGCTGCCACCGCGGCGGACGCGAACCCGCGACTGAGGCGTGCCATGAACCCGCGCCCGTGGAAGGTGTTCGCGGTCATGGTGGCGGCGTACGCACTGCTGCTCCTGCTAGGCCTGGCCTTCGAAGACGCGCTGGGCTCGGTGGCGCTCGCGCTGGCGGTACTGCCTTACTTCTCGGTGCTGCTGATGCACAAGGCCGGCCTGCCCGGCGTGCTCGAAAACAACGGCCTGTGCGGTTGGGGCTGGTGCGCGCCCACGCCGCTGGGCTGGGCGCTGGCGGCGGTGCTGTGGCTGGCGCTGGCCTGGGGCCTTGCGTGGGTCATTTCGGCGCTGTGGCGCGCACGCCGCCGGCCCGGCTAGCACCCTGCGCCGGCTTGTGTAGGATGGCCCCATGAAACACGACGAGAAGATCGCCCAGCTGCACCGCCACATGGCCTCGGTCGGCGTGTCGCCGTTCACCACTGCGCCGCCCGCGTGGCGCCTGCTGTGGTGGCTGGGCGCCGAAGTGCCGCCGCCCATGTTCCTCTCCTTCCCGGTGCTGGCGGCCAGCGCGGGCGTGGTTTTCGCGGTGCTGTTCGGTCTGGCGCACTGGCTGCTGCCCTTCATGCCGGGCTTGAGTTCGCCGATCGAAGTGATGGTGGTCGCGGGCGTGGCCGGCCTGGTGTTCGGGCTCGCGCTGGCGGCGATCTACCGCGGCATCGCCCGACGCCACGGCCTGGCGTCGTGGTCCGATTACCGCGGGCAGCCCTGAGCGTCGGCCGCGGCGGCCCATGGCCAAGCGCACGCTGCCGCCTGGCAAGGTCTACGCCCTGCTCGAACCGGGACCGGTGGTGCTGCTGGGCACGGCCTGGCGCGGTGAACGCAACCTGATGGCCATGTCCTGGCACTCGATGCTCGACTTCGAGCCACCGCTGCTGGGCTGCGTGGTGAGCCAGGGCAACCATTCGTTTTCGCTGCTGCGCAAATCGCGCGAGTGCGTGATCAACATCCCCACCGCCGAACTCGCCGCGCAGGTGGTGGGCTGCGGCAACACCACCGGCGCGAAGGTGGACAAGTTCGCGCGCTTCGGCCTGACGCCAAAACCCGCGCGCACCGTCGCCGTGCCGCTGGTGGACGAATGTTTCGCCAACCTCGAGTGCCGCGTCGTGGACACCCGCGGCGTGAACAAATACAACTGGTTCGTGCTCGAAGTCACCCACGCCTGGGTGGACCCGAAGGTGAAGGCGCCGGACACGCTGCACCACCGCGGCTTCGGTCGCTTCATGGTGGCCGGCGCCGAAAGAACCCTGCCGTCCCGCATGAAATAGGCCCCGGAGCCGCCATGACCGCCACCGCCTTCGCCCTGCTCGGCTACATCGGCTGGACCCTGCTCCTGCTGCTGGTGATGGAAACCCTGCGCAGCGTGCTGGTGCTGGGCGGCAAGCGCCGCTCCGACAGCTTCCGCCCCGACGGGAGCGACGGTTCGCCCTTCGCCCAGCGGCTGTCGCGCGCGCACGCCAACTGCCTGGAAGGTTTCCCGATCTTCGGCGGCCTGATGCTGCTGGCGCTGCTGCTGCAGCTCGCCGCGCTCACCGACCCGCTGGCGCCGTGGCTGCTGGCGGCGCGCGTGGCGCAGTCGTCGGTGCACCTGCTGTCGGTGTCGGTGATGGCCATCAACGTGCGCTTCGCTTTCTTCGCGGTGCAGATGGCCATCGCCGCGTGGTGGTGCGTGAAGTTGCTGCAGGCCGGCCTGGCGGGATGAGCGAACGCAAGGGCGTGAAGCTGGCCGCGCTGGTGGCGCTGGCCCTGGTCGCGTTCGCCGGCAACAGCCTGCTGGCGCGGCTGGCCCTGCGCGAAGGCGGCATGGACGCGGCCAGCTTCACCGGGCTGCGGCTGGCCTCGGGCGCGGCGGTGCTGTGGGCACTGGCGGCGTGGCAGCGCAGAAGCGAGGCGGGGCACGGCAGCTGGGGTTCGGCGCTGGCGCTGTTCGTTTACGCCGCGGCGTTTTCGCTGGCCTACGTGGACCTGCAGGCCGGCGCCGGCGCGCTGCTACTGTTCGGCGCCGTGCAGGTGACCATGGTGGGGCGCGGGCTGTGGGCGGGCGAACGCCTGTCGGCGTGGCAGTGGCTGGGCCTGGCGCTGGCGCTGGCCGGATTGGCCGGCCTGCTGCTACCGGGCCTGTCGGCGCCGCCGCCGGGGCCGGCGCTGCTGATGCTGGCGGCGGGCGTGGCCTGGGGCGTGTATTCGCTGCAGGGCCGCGGTGCCGGCGACCCCGTGCGGGTGAGCGCGGGCAATTTCCTGCGCACCCTGCCCTTCGCCGCCGCCTTCGCCCTGCTCACGCTTGGAAACGTGCGCCTCGACGGCGCGGGCGTGGCCTACGCCCTGGCCTCGGGCGCACTGGCCTCGGGCCTGGGCTACGCCGTCTGGTACACGGCGCTGCCCTCGCTGCGGGCCAGTACGGCGGCCAGCCTGCAGCTGGCGGTGCCACTGCTGGTGGCGCTGGCGGGCGTGGCCTTCCTGGGCGAAGCGCCCACGCTGCGCCTGGCGCTGGCGGCGGGTGCCATCCTGGGCGGCGTTGCCCTGGTGGTCAGGCGCCGCTAAGGCAGCGGGCGGGCGGCTGCTGCACCATGGGGGCCGACCCTGTTCCGGAAAGGATGTCCCCATGCTCGTCCACGGCGCCTGCCACTGCGGCGCGGTCCGCTTCACCGCCGAGATCGACCCGCAGCGGGTCATCGCCTGCCACTGCACCGACTGCCAGGTGATGTCGGGCGCGCCCTACCGCGTGTCCTCGCCCGCGGCGATGGACAGCGTGAAGCTCGAAGGGCTCACGAAGTCGCACCTCAAGACCGCCGACAGCGGCAACCGCCGCGCCATGGTGTTCTGCCCGGAATGCGGCACGCACCTGTGGGCGACGCAGGCCGAGAACCCCACGCTGGCGATGATCCGGCTGGGCTGCGTGCAGGAGCGCGCCGCGCTGCCGCCGACGCTGCAGATCTGGACGCACTCGGCCCTGCCCTGGCTCGGTACGATGGCCAGCGTGCCGGGCGTGCCCGGCCAACCCACCGCGCCGCCCCCGGCGCGCTGAAGTCCCGCGGCCTGAATCGTCCTGCCACTGCGTGAACCCGTACATGCCAGCCCATCCCCCCCGACGCATGACGCCCCAGCATCCCCACCCGCCCCTCAGACCCTCGGCCAAAGGCCACGCCGCGCGCGCGCTGCTGGTGTTCGTCGCCTGGCTGGCCTCGCTGGGGCTGGTGGCGGTGGCGGCCTTCCTGGCGGTGCTGCTGCTGGCCGGGCCGCATGGCGGCCTGCTGCCGGGGCGCTTCAGCCCGGTGGTGCTGTGGGTGGGCTGGGGCCTGGTGCTGGTGCTGCCGCTGCTGGCCGCGCGCTGGACCTGGCGGCGCCTCTCGCGCGGTAGCTGATACGCTGTCGGCCCCACGATTTCGCAGGACCGAGGCATGGCGTTGAACGCGGACCAGGAGCGGGTGCTGGCGGATATCCGCAAGTACGGCTGCCACGTGATCCAGGTGCTGGCCGAAGGCGACCTGCCGCCGTATGCCTATTCGATCGGCATCAGCCGCACCTCGGATTCGCCCGACGTGTGCGTGTTCGGGCTGCCGGCCGACAAGTCGCACCGGCTGCTGCACCACTACAACAAGCGCGTGCGCGAAGGCGAACGCTTCGAATCCGGGCAGGTCCTGCAGGGTTTCATCAAGGGCATGGACTGCGTGCTGCGCCCGGTGCATGAATCGCAGCTGCGCGAACACTTCGGCTGGAACCTGTGGCTGCACGACGGCCGCCCGTTCCCGATGCTGCAGCTGGTCTACCCCACGAACGAAGGCATCTGGCCCTGGAGCGAGATGGCCAGCGACTGGCTCAGGCGCTGGCAGCCGCTGCTCGAGCAGCCCGCCTACACCGACTGAGGCTCAGAGCCGGCGGCGCGCCCGCGCGGTGGCCTTGCCGGCCTTGAGCGCGTCGAGCGCACGGCCGATGGCGGCGTCGCCTTCGATCACTTCGCCCGGGCCGCTGCCGGCGTCCTCGTTGTCGCCGCGCAGGTGGCCGGCCAGTTCCTGTTCGCGCATGCCACGCGCCGCTTCGCCGCGCAGCACGATGTCGGGGCGGATGCCGCGGGCCTGGATGGACTTGCCGCTGGGCGTGTAATAGCGCGCGGTGGTGAGCTTGATCGAATCGCCGTTGTCCAGCGGCACCACCGACTGCACCGAACCCTTGCCGTAGGTGCGGCTGCCCATGATCGTGGCGCGGTCGTGGTCGCGCAGCGCGCCGGCCAGCACTTCGGCGGCGCTGGCGGTGCCGGCGTCCACCAGCACGACGACCGGCGCGCCGGCCAGCGCGTCGCCGGGCTTGGCGTGGAAGCTGGCGTTGGAATACTCGAGGCGGCCGCGGGTGCTGACGATGAGGCCGTCGTCGAGCAGCGCATCGGCGGCTTCCACCGCGGCGCTGAGCAGGCCGCCGGGGTTCGAGCGCAGGTCGAGCACCAGCCCGCGCAGCGGCGTGGCGCCGCGGCCGGTGAGCTGGGCCAGCTGGCGCCGCACCTGCGGGCCGGTGTCGGACTGGAAGGTGCTGATGCGCAGGTAGCCGAAGCCGGGTTCGAGCAGGCGCGATTCGACCGAGTTGACGCGGATGGTTTCGCGCACGATCACCAGGTCGCGCGGCGCGGGTTCGCCGGTGCGGGTGACCGTGACCGTGACCGGCTCGCCGGCCTGGCCGCGCAGCGCGGTGTGCGGGTTGGGGTTGGAGACCAGCGGCTCGCCGTCGATGGCGATGATGACGTCGCCGGCGCGCAGGCCGGCGCGCTGGGCCGGGGTGCCGTCGATGGGCGCCACCACCAGCAGGGTGTCGTCGGGGCGGCGCTCGGTTTCCACGCCGATGCCGACGTAGGCGCCCTCGGTGTCGTCGAGCAGCGCCTCGGCTTCTTCCTTGTCGAGGTAGGCGCTGTGCGGGTCGAGGTCGGACAGCAGGCCACGCAGCGCGGCCTTCATGAGCGTCTGGTCGTCCACCGGCTCGACGTAGGCGTCCTTCACCGCGTTGTACACCGCCACGTAGCGGCGGATCTCGGTGAGCGGGATGGCCGTGGGCGCGGTTTCGGCCACCACCGGGTCGGTGTCGTCGGCCGGCGCCTGGCCCTGGGCGAGGGCCGGGAGCAGCAGCATCGGAAGCAGGAGGGCGTGGCGCATGGATTGATTATGCGCCTAGCGGAGCCAGGGTTTGGGGTCCTGGGGCTGGCCGTTGCGGCGCAGCTCGAAGTACAGGGCTGGGCGGCCCTGGCCGCCGGAGCTGCCGACGGTGGCCAGCGGGTCGCCGGCGCGCACCCAGTCGCCCACGTCCTTGAGCAGGGCGTCGTTGAAGGCGTACAGGCTCATCCAGCCATCGCCGTGGTCGACGATGGTGAGCAGGCCGTAACCCTTGAGCCAGTCGGAAAAGGCCACCCGTCCGGGGGCCACCGCGCGCACCTCGGCGCCGGCGGTGCCGGCGATGAGCAGGCCGTCGCTGCCGCGGCCGTCGGGCAGGCGGCCGCCGAAGGCCGCCAGCACGGTGCCCGCGAGCGGCCGGCCGAGCTGGCCGCGGCGGCTGGCGAAGGGGCGGGTGTCGTCCACCTGGCGCGGGATGTCGGCCACGGCGTCGCGCAGCTGTTCGAGCAGGCGCACCACCGATTTTTCGTCGCGGCCCAGCGCCGCCAGGCGCGCGGCGCGGTCCTTGAAGCCGGCCTCGAGCGTGGCCAGCACCGCGGCGCGTTCGCCGCGCTGGGTTTCCAGCGCGGCCAGGTCGGCCTGCTGCTGGGTGCGGGCGGCTTCCAGCACCTGGCGCTGGTCTTCGATCTGCCGGGCCACGGCGGCCAGGTCGCGCAGTTCGGCGATCAGGCCGGTGATGCGCTGCTGGCGGTCGGCCTGGAAATAGCGGTGGTAGGCCAGCACGCGGGCCAGGTCGGCCATGCGGTCCTGGGCCAGCAGCAGCTTGAGCTGTTCGTGCCGGCCCAGCGCGTAGGCCGAACGCACCAGCGTGGCCAGGGCCTCGCGCTGCTGCGACAGGCCGGCTTCGAGCGTGGCCTGCTTTTCCTGCAGGCGCTGCAGCTCGATTTCCGAGGTGGCGATGGCGGCTTCGGTGCGGCGCAGCGCGCGCACCGATTCGTTGACCTTGGCGTCGGCGGCGCGCAGTTCGCGGCTGGCGGCCGCGCGTTCGCCTTCCTGTTCGCGCTGCTCGGCGGTGATGGCCTTGATCTGCTGGCGCAGGGTGGACAGGCGCTGCTCGGCCGCGGCTTCCTTCTTCGCGCGGTCGGGGTCCTGGGCGGCGGCCGGCGCGGCCGCCAGCCACAGGGCCAGCGCGAACATGCCGAACCGGCGGATCAAGCCAGGCTCACCAGCGACTGGCCCGTCATCTCGGGCGGCTTGGGCAGGCCCAGCAGCGCCAGCATGGTCGGCGCGATGTCGCGCAGGGCGCCGCCGGCGCGCAGCGTGGCGGCGCGGCCGCAGTACACGAAGGGCACCGGGCCGACGGTGTGCGAGGTGTGCGGCTGGCCGGTTTCCGGGTCGCGCATCATCTCGACGTTGCCATGGTCGGCGGTGACGATCATTTCGCCGCCCACTTCCTGAAGCGCGGCGCGGATGGCGCCCAGCGCGTGGTCCACCGCCTCGGCGGCCTGGATGGCCGCGGCCAGGATGCCGCTGTGGCCCACCATGTCGGGGTTGGCGATGTTGCACAGGATCACGTCGTGCCGGCGCGCGCGGATGTCGTCGGTGAGGCGGGTGGTGAGCTGGGGCAGGCTCATTTCCGGCTGCAGATCGTAGGTGGCGACCTTGGGCGAGGGAATGAGCGCGCGCTCTTCGCCGGGCACCACCGCCTCCTTGCCGCCGCTCATGAAGAAGGTGACGTGCGCGTACTTCTCGGTCTCGGCGATGCGCAGCTGGCTCAGGCCGTGGGCAGCCAGCACTTCGCCCAGCGTGTTGCGCAGGTCTTCGGGGCCGAAGGCCACGGGCGCGGGGAGCTTGGCGTCGTATTCGGTCAGGCAGACGAAACGAGACAGCGCCGGCAGGCGGCGCGCGAAGCCGCTGAAACCCGGCTGCACGAAGGCGGCGCTGAGCTGGCGGGCGCGGTCGGCACGGAAGTTCATGAACACCACGGCGTCGCCGTCGCGCATGGGGTGGTGGCCGCGGATGACGGTGGGCTGCACGAACTCGTCGTTCTCGTCGCGGCCGTAGGCGGCGTGCAGCGCGGTGAGCGCGTCGGAGGCGGTGTCGTCGGCGTTCGCTTCGACGATGGCCTGCCAGGCGCGTTCGACGCGGTCCCAGCGCTGGTCGCGGTCCATGGCCCAGTAGCGGCCGGTGACGCTGGCGATGCGCACGTCGCCGCCGTCGGCGCAGATCTGTTCCAGCGCGGCCAGGCTGGGTTCGGCCGAACGCGGCGGCATGTCGCGGCCGTCGAGGAAGGCGTGCACGGCGATGTCGGGCACGCCCTCGCGGCGGGCCAGTTCGAGCATGGCGAACAGGTGCGCCTCGTGGCTGTGCACGCCGCCGGGCGAGAGCAGGCCCATGACGTGCAGGGTGCCGCCGGCGGCCCTGGCGGCGCGGCAGGCGGCGACGAGTTCGGCGTTGGCGAAGAAGCTGCCGTCTTCGATGGCGGCGTCCACGCGGGTGAGGTCCTGGTAGACGATGCGGCCGGCGCCGATGTTCATGTGCCCGACCTCGGAATTGCCCATCTGGCCGTCCGGAAGGCCCACGTGCTTGCCCTCGGTGTGCACCAGGGTGTGCGGGCAGTCGGCCAGCAGGCGGCGCCAGTTCGGCAGCCGGGCCTGGGCCAGGGCGTTGTCGGCGGGGTCGTCGCGGTGGCCCCAGCCGTCCAGGATGAGCAGCAGCAGGGGCTTGGGGCGGGTCTGGGCGGACAAGGCGGGCTCCGGGACGAGTGGCACGGGCGGATTGTAGCCCCGGCGCGGATAGTCGGCCCGTCGGGGCTTTAAACCCGGGCCCCGCTCCCGGCATCCCACCGGTACTTACCAAGGAGCCCACCCATGCGCGTCCGTCCCCTCGTTTCCCTGATCGCCCTGTCGCTGGCCCTGGCCGGCGGCCCGGCCCTGGCCCAGCAGAACATCGACAAGGTGTTCGGCGGCATCACCGCCGAGGCCGGCCAGTCCTACGGCTCGCTCGAAACCGTCAACGGCGGCATCACCATCCGCGAAGGCGCCACGGTGCGCAGCGCCGAGACGGTGAACGGCGGCATCACCATCGAACGCAACGCCCAGGTGGGCGACGTGGAAACCGTGAACGGCGGCATCTCGCTCGACGACGGCGCCCGCGTGCGCGGCGCCGAAGCCGTGAACGGCGGCATCCGCCTGGGCCGCGACGCGAAGGTGGACGAGGACGTGGACGTGGTGAACGGCGGCATCAAGGCCAGCCAGGGCACCGTGATCGGCGGCGACGCCAGCAACGTCAACGGGGCCATCTCGCTCATCCGCGCCGAGGTCGGCGGCGACGTCACCACCACCAACGGCGACATCACGCTCACCGGCGCCACCATCCGCGGCGACCTGCGGGTGGAGAAGCCGACCGGCAGCTGGTGGCGCAGCAACAGCAACCGCCTGCCGCGCATCGTGATCGGCGAGGGCTCGGTGGTCGAGGGCGAGCTGCTGTTCGAGCGCGAGGTGGAGCTGTACGTGCACCCGGGCGCCAAGGTGGGCAAGCAGACCGGCACCGCCCCGCGCATGCTCGACTCCGCCGACGCCCCCCGCTCCGACGACTGAACCCGGCGACCGCCCGCCCCCGGGCTCACGCGCCCGGGGGCGGGATGTGGCTAGAATCGGGGTTTCCGTTCACCTGGAGACCCCACGGATGCGACATACCCTGCTATTCGCCGCCGCCGCGCTGGCCCTCGGGGCCTGCAGCAAGGCGCCGGAACCGGCCGCCACGGCCGACACCGCCGCCCCGGCCCCCGCCGCCGCCGAACATGGCTTCGGCCCGGAGATTTCCGCCGAGGACTTCGCCGCCCACGTGAAGGTGCTCTCGTCCGACGAGTTCGGCGGCCGCGCCCCGGGCACCGAGGGCGAACAGAAGACCGCCGACTACCTGGTGGCGCAGTTCCAGCGCCTGGGCCTGCAGCCGGGCAACGGCGACAGCTGGTTCCAGGACGTGCCGATGGTGGTGACGACGGCCGACGAGGCCACCTCGACCGCCACCATTTCGCTGGGCGGCGCCGAGACGCCGCTGGCCTTCGGCTCGCAGATGGCGCTGGGCACGCGCACCGCGCAGCCGGAAGTGTTCGTGAAGGGCAGCGAGATGGTGTTCGTCGGCTACGGCGTGAACGCGCCCGAGGCCGGCTGGAACGACTACGCAGGCCTGGACGTGGCCGGCAAGACGGTGGTGATCCTGGTCAACGACCCGGGCTTCCACGCCGGCGACGAGTCGCTGTTCAGCGGCAAGAAGATGACCTACTACGGCCGCTGGACCTACAAGTACGAAGAAGCCGCGCGCCAGGGCGCCTCGGCCGCGCTGATCATCCACGACGACGCCGGCGCCGGTTACGGCTGGGACGTGGTGAAGAACAGCTGGTCGGGCGCGCAGTTCGACCTGCCCGCCAGCGCCGACCCGGAGCCGCGCCTGCCGCTGCAGGGCTGGATCACCGGCGAGGTGGCGGCCAAGCTGTTCGCCGACGCCGGCCTCGACCTCGAGGCGATGCGCGCCGCCGCCAACAAGCCGGGCTTCAAGGCCGTGCCGCTGGGTGGCGCCAGCTTCACCGCCAAACTCAACTCGAGCATCCGTGAAACCAGCTCGCGCAACATCCTGGCCAAGCTGCCCGGCACGGAGCGCCCGGACGAAGCCATCGTCTACACCGCGCACTGGGACCACCTGGGCGACCACAGCCTGACCCACGGCGGCGACAAGGCCGCGGCCGGCGCCGAGGGCGAGGACCACGTGTACAACGGCGCCATCGACAACGCCACCGGCGTGGCCGGCGTGCTCGAGATCGCCGAAGCCTTCACCGTGCAGGACCCGAAGCCGGCGCGCAGCCTGGTGTTCCTGCTGGTGACGCTGGAGGAATCGGGCCTGCTGGGTTCGAAGTACTACGCCGCCAACCCGGTGATCCCGCTCAAGGACACCGTGGCCGTGGTGAACCTGGACGCGATGAGCGTGGTGGGCCCGACCAAGGACTTCGTGGTCATCGGCCTGGGCAACAGCGAGCTCGACAACGTGCTCAAGCCCATCGCCGAGGCCCAGGGCCGCGTGCTGGTGGAGGAGGACGGCGTGGAGAAGGGCTTCTTCTTCCGCTCCGACCACTTCAGCTTCGCCAAGTTCGGCGTGCCGGCGCTGTACGCCAAGGGCGGCATCGACCACGTCGAGAAGGGCGTGGAGTACGGCCGCGAAGTGCAGTCGCACTACACCAACGTGGCCTACCACAAGCCGGCCGACGAGTTCGATCCGGAGTGGGACCTGCGCGGCGTGGTGCAGGACCTGCAGGCACTGTACGGCGTCGGCCGCGAACTGGCCGGCAACGAGGCCTGGCCGAATTACGTCGAAGGCAACGCCTTCAAGGCTGCCCGCGACGCGTCCCGCGCCGGGGCGGCCGCCCCGTAACCCGGAGCCGGGGTACGCGTTCGAAGGCCGCCCACCCGGGCGGCCTTCTTTTTTGCGGCAACGGCAGAACGGCTCAGAGGAAGTCGGCGAGGGCCTGCGCCACCTGGCGGGGCTGCGCCATCATGGGCATGTGGCCGCAGCCGCTGAGGATGACCGAGCGGCTGTCGCGCAGACCGGCGGCGAACACCTCGGCGGCGCTGATGTCGATCACCTTGTCGTCCCGGCACCACAGCAGCAGCGTGGGCGCGGCGATGTTGCCGAGCTCGGCTTCCAGCGCGAACGCGTCCGGGCCGCGGCCGATGCCGTCGAGCACGCGCTGTTCGAACGGCGCGTCGGCGCGTCGGCGGCGAACCAGTGCCTCGCTGGCCGGCCAGGGCACGAACGGCGGCTCGGCGAACACGATGCCCAGGTAACGCTTGAGCTCGCGCCGGTTGGTGACCTGGAACGGGTTCTGCCCCGCCAGCACTGCGTTGGCGAAGGCGTTTTCCTCGAAGCGCACGCCGGCCGACGACATCAGCACGATGCGCGGCGCGCGTTCGGGATGGCGCGACGCCATCAGGCCGACGATCTGGCCGCCCATCGAATGCCCCACCACCAGCTCGGGTGCCTGCGGCAGCGACGCCAGCAGTTCGGCCAGGCGCGCGGCCTGCGCCACCGGGCCGTAGTCTTCGTCGTGGTGGCGGTCGCTTTCCCCCCAGCCGGGCAGGTCCACCGCCAGCACGCGGTGTTCGCGCGCCAGTTCGCGCATCAGCGGCAGCCAGTTTTCCTTGCTGCCGGTGAAGCCGTGCACCAGCACCACCAGCGGCCGGTCGCGGCGACCCGCCACCAGCGCCGACCAGGTGTGGCCGGCCACGTCGAACTCCAGCCGCTCCGCGCCCGCCAGCCAGCGCTGGCGCGCGAATTCCGCCTGCAGCACGCGCTCGGGCGCGGTGGCGGCGTAACCGACGGCGCCGAGCGCGGCGCCCAGGGCGCCCACCAGCAGCAGCCGGCGCGGGCTGGCCGCGCGCGGGGGCGTCATGGCGTCACTGCGCCGGGGCTGCCTTGGCCTTGGCCAGCAGCGCCTCGACCGAGGCGCTGGTGATCGGGTGGTAACCCGGCTTGGCCATCAGGTAGATCTGGCTGGCGAAGGCCAGGCCGTCGGCAGTGGCGGCCAGCGCTTCGTAGGTGGGCATGATCAGCTTGCGGCGGCCGATCTTGCGCAGGAACAGGCTCATCGCCGGCCGCGCCTCGAAGTACTCGCTGCGTTCGCTCAGCGGGTACCAGCGCTGGGCGATCTCGCCGTTGCCGGTGCCGGTGAAGCGGAAGGCCTGGTCGAGTTCCACCAGCCGCTCGGGCGCCAGCGTTTCCGGCATGCCCTCGAGGAAGTACACCCACTCCTGGGTGGTCCAGGCCGCGGTCTTGAGGTCGCGCGCGGCCTTGCGGTCCTCCAGCCAGTCGGCGCGGGCGGCGTCCACGGCGGCGAAACGCGGCGATTCGGTGGCCGGCGCGAAATCCGGGATGCCCGGCGCCGTCATCCAGGCCATCACCTCGGCCTCGGTGACGGCCGACGGGTTCTTCGCCATCAGCTCGCTCTTGAGGAAGGCCAGGAACTGCTCGCTGGTGGCGCTCTGGAAGGCATGGCCGTCGAACCAGGCGCGCAGGAACGGGTCGAAGGCCTCGCGGCCGAACCGCAGTTCCAGGAACTGCAGGAACCAGGCGCCCTTGTCGTAGGCGATCGCGCCCAGCGCGTCCTCCGGGTCGGAGCCCACGCGCGCCGGCAGCATCAGCACCTGCTGTTCGGCCGGGATCTGCGCCATTTCCGCCTTCAGCCCGTTGCGGCTGATGACGAACTCCATGTCGGCGCGCTCCTTGCCGTACAGCGCCTCGACGATGCGGTTCTCGACGTAGCTGGTGAAGCCCTCGTTGAGCCACATGTCCTTCCAGCTGGCGTTGGTGACCAGGTTGCCCGACCACGAATGCGCCAGCTCGTGCGCGATCAGCGACACCAGCGACTGGTCGCCCGCGATCACGGTGGGCGTGATGAAGCTCAGGCGCGGGTTCTCCATGCCGCCGAACGGGAACGAGGGCGGCAGGATCAGCAGGTCGTAGCGGCCCCAGCGGTAGGGGCCGTACAGCGACTCGGTCACCGCGATCATCTTCTCGGTGTCCTCGAACTCCTTCACCGCCTTGTCCACCACCTGCGGCTCGGCCCAGACGCCGGCGCGGCCGGAGATGGGCTTGAACACCAGGTCGCCGGCGGCGATGGCCATCAGGTAGCTGGGAATGGCCTGGGGCATGGTGAAGGTGTAGTCGCCGTCGCGCGGCGCGGCCGGGTCGTTGTCGGCGCTCATCAGCGCCATCACGTCGGCCGGGGTGCGGATGCGCGCGGTGTAGGTGAAGCGCACCGAAGGCGTGTCCTGCAGCGGCACCCAGCTGCGGGCGTGGATGGCCTGCGACTGGCTGAACATGAAGGGGGTCTTGCCGCCCGAGGTCATCGACGGCGCCAGCCACTGCAGGCCCGAGGCCTGCGGCGAGGTGGCGTAGGCGATGCGCACCTGCTCGAACTGGCGCGGCAGGGTGATGCTGAGCTTGCTGCCGAAACGCTCGTCGCGCGGCGCCAGCGCGAACTCCACCTCGCGCCACTTGCGCTTGCCGCTGCGCGCCTCGACCTTGGCGATGGCCAGGTCGCGGGTGTCGAGCACGAGCTCGCGCGCCGATTCATTGGCCCATTCCAGCTGCAGGGTGGCGGTGCCGGCGAGCTGCCGCTTGTCGAAGTCCACGGCCAGGTCCAGGCCGAGGTCGCGGATGCGCACCTGGTCGGGCTGGGCGTAGGAGTGTTCGTCGGCGTGGCGGTCCTGGCCGAAGGCCGGCAGGGTCAGCAGCAGGGCGAGCAGGAAGCTGAGGGAGCGCATGGGCGTTTCCGTACGGCGGGTCTGCCCGATTCTAGCGCAGCAACGCCGCCCCAGCCTGCGAACGGGACCCCGGAAACTGACCTGGGACAAGGCGGCCTGGGCCGGCTGGGCCATACTGGGGGGAGTCTGCCAAGAGGCCTGCCATGTCCGCCAACGCCAAGCCCCTGTCCCCGAACCTGATCGCCGACCCCACCGCCCTGGCCAACTGGCTGGACCTGGCCCCCGCCGGCGACCCCTGGAACCGCGACAACGGCTTCCTCACGCTCGACGACTGGCTGGCCCTGGGAGATGACTGCACCGAGGCCCACTACCGCCAGGCCAAGACCCTGGGGGTACCCCTGGTGAGGCTGGAGAACCTGGCGCCGGACAGCTCCGCCACCGCCCTGATCCGCCCCGAGGTGGCCCGCCGCCTGCGGGTGGTGCCCCTGCTGGTGCGCGGCGGCAACGTGGCGGTGGCCATGGAAGACCCCGGCAACGACGAGACCCTGAGCACCCTGGACTTCCTGTCGCGCCAGCGCGTGCAGGCGCTGCTGGCCACGCCGCGCGACATCCGCAACGCCATCGCCCGCCACTACGACCAGGTGGAGGACCGCGACGTGGCCCGCCAGCTCGGCGTGGACCCCACCGGCACCGTGGTCGAGACCAGCGAACAGGAAGCCCAGCGTCTGTCGCGCGAGAAGCCGGTGGTGCGCATCGTGCACGGCCTGATCGCCGAGGCGGTGGCGCGCCGCGCTTCCGACATCCACCTGCGCCCGGGCGAACACGGCACCGACGTGCTCTACCGCATCGACGACGAGATGGTGCCGGTGCGCCGCATCATGCGCAGCCTGCACCCGGCCGTGACCAGCCGCATCAAGGTGCTGGGCTCGATGAACCTGGCCGAGCACCGCAAGCCGCAGGACGGCCGCACCAGCTTCACCCTCGACGACGGCCGCGAGATCGACCTGCGCATCTCGGTGCTGCCGGCGGTGTACGGCGAAAGCGTGGTGATCCGCCTGCTCGACACCATGGAAAGCCTGTGGGACCTGGACCAGCTGGGCCTCACGCCCGAGGACCGGCGCCGCATCGACGACGTGATGAGCCGCAGCCACGGCATGTTCCTGACCACCGGCCCCACCGGCTGCGGCAAGTCCACCACGCTGTACGCGATGCTGCTGGAGCTGCGCAAGCAGCGCATCAACATCCTCACCATCGAGGACCCGGTCGAGTTCTACATCGACGAGATCCAGCAGATGCAGGTCAACCGCGCGGCGCAGTTCACTTTCGCCAGCGCCATGCGCAACTTCCTGCGCCACGACCCCGACGTGATCATGGTGGGCGAGATCCGCGACCAGGAGACCGCCAACATCGCGGTGGAGAGCGCGCTCACCGGCCACCTGCTGCTGAGCACGCTGCACACCAACACCGCCGCCACCACGGTGACGCGCCTGCTGGACCTGGGCGTGGAGGCCTACCTGCTGCGCGCCTCGCTGCTGGCGGTGATGTCGCAGCGGCTGGTGCGCCTGACCTGCGAACACTGCAAGGACGTGGAGGACGTGGACCCGCACATCCGCGCGTCGCTGGGCGTGGGCGCGAACGAGGTCTTCCACGCCGGCCGCGGCTGCTCGCACTGCGAGGGCCTGGGCGTGTTCAAGCGCCGGGCGGTGTACGAGTTCATGGTGGTCACGCCGCGCATCCAGTCGCTGATCGTGCCGGGCGCCGAGGCCGACGAGATCCACGCCGCCGCGATCGAGGAAGGCATGGTGCCGCTGACCCAGGCCGCCGTGAACCTGGCCCGCCAGGGCCTGATTTCCCTCACCGAAGCCTGGCGCGTCCGCGCCGACTAGAGCTTGTAGCCGGAGTGGATGGCGCAGATGCCGGCGCTGAGGTTGCGGTAGTCGCAGCGGCCGAAGCCGGCGGTTTCCATCATGGCCTTGAGCTCGTCCTGCGGCGGGTGCTTGCGGATCGATTCGGCCAGGTACTGGTAGCTGCCGGCGTCGTTGGCGAACAGCTTGCCCAGGCGCGGCAGCACCTGGAAGGAATGGAAGTCGTACACCGGGCGGAACCATTCCGGCTTGACCTGCGAGAACTCCAGCACCAGCGCGCGGCCGCCCACCTTGAGCACGCGGAACATTTCACCCAGCGCCTTCTGCTTGTCGGTGACGTTGCGCAGGCCGAAGGCGATGGTGACCAGGTCGAAGCTGGCGTCGGGGAAAGGCAGCGCCTCGGCGTTGAGCTGCACGTATTCGAGGCCGCGCACCAGGCCGCGGTCGGTGAGCCGGTCGCGGCCCACGCCCAGCATCTGCGCGTTGATGTCGCCGAGCACGACGCTGCCCGATTCGCCCACCCGCTCGTGCAGCAGCGCGGCGATGTCGCCGGTGCCGCCGGCCAGGTCGAGCACGCGGTCGCCGCGCTTCACGCCCGAGGTGCCGACGAAGTAGCGCTTCCACACGCGGTGGATGCCCAGCGACATCAGGTCGTTCATCAGGTCGTACTGGCGCGCGACCGAGCTGAACACCTGGCCGACCAGTTTCTTCTTTTCCCCCACCGGCACGTCGCGGAAGCCGAAGTGGGTGGTGCCCTGCGCGCTCTTTTCGTCCATGCGACCATTATCCCTCCATTTCCGAGGTGGTGGCATGAAGCTTTGGCATAACGCGCGGTGCAGCAAGTCGCGGGAGGCGGTGGCGTGGCTGGCGGCGCGGGGGCTGGAGGCCCGGGTGGTGGATTACCTGGGCCAGCCGCCCACGGCGGCCGACGTGCTGGCCCTGCTGGCCAAGCTGGGCGGGGACCCGCGGGCGCTGGTGCGCTTCAAGGAGGACGAGGCCAGGGCCCTGGGCCTGGCGCCGGGCGACGAACGGCCCGCCAAGGAATGGGCCGCCCTGCTGGCGGCGCACCCGCGGCTGATCGAGCGGCCGGTGCTGGAGGTGGGCGAGCGGGCGGTCATCGGCCGGCCCGTCGAGCGTTTCCAGGAAATCCTGTAACCGCGCCTGCGGGGAAAGTCAGCGGGAGAGCCCGGCGGCTTCCAGGGCGGCCAGGTAGGCGGGCCAGCGGGTGGCGTGTTCCTCGCCCAGCGTGGCCAGCAGCGACCAGCTGTAGAGGCCGCTTTCGTGGCCGTCGTCGAAGCGCAGCAGCACGGCGTAGTTGCCGATCGGTTCGATGGCGCGGATGTTCACGTCGCGCTTGCCCGCCACCAGCACCTTCTGGCCCGGGCCGTGGCCCTGCACTTCCGCGCTGGGCGATTCCACCCGCAGGTATTCGCAGGGCAAGCGGTAGCGGCGGCCGTCCTCGAAGGCGACTTCCAGGACGTGCGACGCCTGGTGCAGGACGATGTCGGTGGGGCGCGGCGTGCTCATGCCGCCATTCTAGGCCGCGCCGAGCTGCTCGCGCAGGGCGCGCAGGCGCCGGCAGCGCGCGCGGGCCTGGCCGCTGCGCCACAGCCCGTACAGGCCCAGGGCCGGCATCAGCACGATGTTCGCCAGCAGGCCGCCCGTCAGCCCGTCCACGCGGTGCGCCGGCCAGCCGGCCTGCAGCGCATGCAGCCACAGCCCGAACAGGCCCACCCAGATCGCCAGCGACGCCCACATGCCCAGCCGCCAGTAGTGCTGCGTGGTGGCGCAGCGGCGCAGCTCCACGTCCAGCAGGGCCGAGGCATCGAGTCCCGCCTCGCTCCATTCGCGCCGGCGCAGCCACACCATGTAGGCCTGGTAGACCACCACGAACACCCCCAGGCCACCGAACAGCCAACGCTCGAAGCCATCGGCGTCCGGCTTCAGCGCGATGTAGGCGCACATCACCGCCACCAGCGCCGAGAACACGACCTCCAGCGCCAGCACGCGACGCAGGGTGCGGCCGCGCCGGGTAGCTTCGGCGCGCAGCGCTTCCACGTCGATGCCGGGCGATTCCTGGCTGCGCCAGTCGGCGGCAAGTTCCGCCCAGTCCTGGTTCGCGCTCATGCGCCCTCCCCCAGCCAGTCGTTGAGTTGCCGGCGCGCACGGCTCAGGCGCTGCGCGACCGTGTTTTCCTCCAGGCCCAGGGCCTGGCCGATTTCCTTGAGCGCGAAGCCCTCCAGCGCCAGCACCACCACCTGGCGCTGGCCCAGCGGCAGCCGGCGCACGGCGGCCACCAGCCCGGCGCGGCGCTGGTGCGCCTCGGCGTGGTGCACGGGGCTGGCGCCGGGGTCGGGGTGGGCTTCGTCTAGCTCCTCGCCCATGGCCTTGCGCTCGCGGGCCAGGTGGTCGATGGCGCGGTTGTGCGCCACGCGCGCGGTGAAGGTGCGCAGCGAAGCGTCGCCGCGCCAGGCCGGCAGCGCCTTCCACACGGCCAGGGTGATTTCCTGCAGCAGGTCGTCGCGGCGCGCCGGCTCGGCCTCGTAGCTGCCGGCGATGCGCGAGAGCATGGGGCCGTGTTCGCGCAGCACGTCCTCGATGCGGGGGCGGTCGGTGGCGGCCACGGGCGGGGCGGCGGGTTCAGGCGCGGGCCGCGGGGGCGGCGCGTAACGGACGGCAAGGGCGGCGGGCATGGGGATGTCCAACGGGTCTGGTGTCGATAGACCGGGCCCGGGGCGGAAACCTGACAGCCATCGCCGTCGCCTCAGAGGATGTAGCGGCTCAGGTCCGGGTCCTGCACGGCGTCGCCGAGCTGCTCGTCCACCATGGCGCGGTCGACCATCAGCGACAGCCCGCCCTTGTCGGGCGCCTCGAAGCTGAGCTTCTCCAGCAGCTTCTCGAGCACGGTGTGCAGGCGGCGGGCGCCGATGTTCTCCTGGCGTTCGTTGATCAGGAAGGCGATCTCGGCCAGGCGCTCGATGGCGCTGTCGTCGAAGCCGATGTTCACGCCCTCGGTGGCTAGCAGGGCCATGTACTGGCGCACCAGCGCGTTCCTGGGTTCGGTGAGGATGCGCTTGAAGTCGGCCTGGCTGAGCGCGGTGAGCTCGACGCGGATCGGGAAGCGGCCCTGCAGCTCCGGGATCAGGTCGGACGGCTTGGCCAGGTGGAAGGCGCCCGAGGCGATGAACAGGATGTGGTCGGTGCGCACCACGCCGTATTTGGTGGAGACGGTCGAGCCTTCGACCAGGGGCAGCAGGTCGCGCTGCACGCCTTCGCGGCTGACGTCGCCGCCCACGGTGTCCTGGCGCTTGGCCACCTTGTCGATCTCGTCGATGAAGACGATGCCGTTCTGCTCGCAGGCGGTGATGGCCTGGGCGCGGATCTCCTCCTCGTTCACGAGCTTGGCGGCTTCTTCCTCTTCCAGCATCGGGCGCGCGGCCTTGATGGCCAGCGTGCGCTTCTGCGACCTGCCGCCGCCCAGGTTCTGGAACATCTGGCGCAGCTGCTGGCCCATTTCCTCCATGCCCGGCGGGGTCATGATGTCCATGCCGCCCACCGGCGGCGAGAGTTCGAGTTCGATCTCGCGGTCGTCGAGCTCGCCGCTGCGCAGCTGCCGGCGAAGCTTGTTGCGGGTCTCGTTCTCGCCCTCGGCGTTGACCTCGATGGCGAAGCCGGGACCGCGGCGGCGCGGCAGCAGCACCTCCAGGATGCGGTCCTCGGCGCGCTCCTCGGCCTGGGTGCGCACGCGCTGCTTGGCCTGCTCGCGGAACATCTTCACCGCGCCGTCGGCGAGGTCGCGGATGATCTGCTCGACGTCCTTGCCGACGTAGCCCACTTCGGTGAAACGCGTGGCCTCGACCTTCACGAACGGCGCGTTCGCAAGCGCGGCCAGGCGCCGGGCGATTTCGGTCTTGCCGACGCCGGTGGGGCCGATCATCAGGATGTTCTTGGGCATCACTTCGTCGCGCAGCGCGGGGTCGAGCTGCATGCGCCGCCAGCGGTTGCGCAGGGCGATGGCCACGGCGCGCTTGGCGCCGGCCTGGCCGATGATGTAGCGGTCGAGTTCGCCGACGATCTCGCGGGGGGTCAGTTCGGACATCACAGTTCCTCGATGACGAGGTTGCGGTTGGTGTAGATGCAGATGTCGCCGGCGACGTTGAGCGCCGCCTCGGCGATGGCGCGGGCGTCGAGCGCGCTGTGCTGCATGAGCGCGCGCGCCGCGGCCAGGGCGTAGGGGCCGCCGGAGCCGATGGCGAGGATGCCGTCGTCGGGTTCGATCACGTCGCCGGTGCCGGAGATCACCAGCGACGTCTCGGCGTCGGCCACGGCCAGCAGGGCCTCGAGCTTGCCGAAGCGGCGGTCGGTGCGCCATTCGCGCGCCATTTCCACCGCGGCGCGCACCAGCTGGCCGCCGTGCTTCTCAAGTTTTGATTCGAACAGTTCCTGCAGCGTGAAGGCGTCGGCCGCGGCGCCGGCGAACCCGGCGATCACCTTGCCGCCGGCGAGCTTGCGCACCTTGCGCGCGTTGCCCTTCATGACGGTGTGGCCCAGCGTGACCTGGCCGTCGCCGGCGACGACGACCTTGCCGTTGCGGCGCACGGACAGGATGGTGGTGGCGTGGAAAACGTTCGGATCCATGGGCGTCCCCGGGGGCTGAACTTCCGAAATGGGGCCGCCCGGCCGGCTTACAAGCATCCCCACGCCTTACTGCGGGTCCTTCTTGCGGCGGGCGCGGGGGTGGGCGGCGTCGTAGACCTTGGCCAGGTGCTGGTAGTCGAGGTGGGTGTAGATCTGGGTGGTGGCGATGTCGGCGTGGCCCAGCAGCTCCTGCACGCCGCGCAGGTCGCCGCTGGATTCGAGCACGTGGCTGGCGAAGCTGTGGCGCAGCAGGTGCGGGTGAACGCGCTTGAACAGGCCCTGCTGCATGGCCAGCTGGCGCAGCCGCGCCTGCACCGTGCGCGGGCTGATCGGCCCGCCCTGGCGGCCCGGGAACACCGGCGATTCCGGCCCCGGCTTCGACTGACCGCGCCAGGCCTGCAGCGCCGCGCGGGCGTGGCTGCCCACCGGCACCATGCGGGTCTTGCCGCCCTTGCCCTGCACCGTCACCAGGCCGTCGGCCAGGTCCAGGTTGCGCCAGCGCAGCCCGCACAGTTCCGACAGGCGCAGGCCCGAGGAATAGAACAGCTCCAGCATGGCGCGGTCGCGCAGGCCCAGTTCGCCCTCGGTGGGCACCTCGACCAGGCGCGTCATTTCGTCCGGGTCGAGCACCTGCGGCAGCTTGCGCGGCGATTTCGGCGCGCGCAGGCCCAGCGCCGGGTTGAGTTCGCTCAGCTGGCTGCGGTTGAGGTGCCGGAAGAAACTGCGCACCGCCGACAGCCGCCGCTGCAGGCTCTTGCCCGACAACCCGCGCCGGTGCGCGCCGGCGACGTAGCCGCGCAGCATTTCCTGGCGCAGCTGGGTCCAGGCCTGCAGCCCGTTGTCGCGCATCCAGCCGGCCAGGTCGGCCAGGTCGCGCCGGTAGCCGTCGAGCGTGTGCGGCGACATGCGCCGCTCCACCTGCAGGTAGGCCAGGAAGGCCTCCAGCTCCGCCTGCAGCGGCAGCGCGCCGGCCATGGTCAGTCGCGGGCGCCGCGGCCCATGGCGGTGACCAGGGCTTCGCCCATCATGCGCAGGAACAGCGTGCCCATGCCGGGGAAGAAGCGGTTGGCGTCGGCGCTGCCCACCGCCAGCATGCCCAGGCCCGGCAGCGGCAGCAGCACGGCCGACGCCGCCTGCGCCTGCTGCCCGCCGAACAGCAGCGCCAGCTTGTCCTGGTTCAGGCGCCCGCACAGCGGTTCGCTGCCGGCGAGGAAATCGCGGAACGGCGCCAGCGCCGGGTCCGCTTCACCGACCACCTGCAGCCACGGCGCGTCTTCCAGGCCCGCCACCGGCTGGTGCAGCACGATGCGCACGACTTCGCCGTGGAAGTCCTCGCCGAGCACCGCCACCATGGTGCGCAGCGTTTCGGCCGGGCCGGCGGCGCGCATCAGCGCCAGGCTCAGCTGGTGCGTGCGCACGGCCAGGCGTTCGTTTTCCTGGGCGTTGGCGAACAGTTCGTTGAGGCGGCGGTTGAGTTCCCGGTTCTTGTCGCGCAGCACGTCGAGCTGGTAGCTCGCCAGCGAGGCGGCCTGCCCTTCTTCCTTGGGCACCACCAGCGACAGCGCCAGGTCCGGGAACTGGGCCAGGAACTTCGGGTGCCGGCGCAGGAAGGTGGCGACCTCGTGGGCGCCGAGGCGCTCGTTCTTGTCTTCGATCATTCGACTTGCTCCAGCGGGAATTCACCCTCGAAAACGAAGGCGGTGGGGCCGGCCATGACGATGGGCGCGTCGTCGGCGGGCCAGGTGATTTCGAGCGTGCCGCCCGGCAGCGCGACGAAAACGTGCCGGCCCACGCGGCCCTGGCGCACCAGCACGGCCACCGCCGCGCAGGCGCCGCTGCCGCAGGCCAGGGTTTCGCCGGCGCCGCGTTCGAACACGCGCAGCGCGATGCGATCGGACGCCAGGACCTGGGCGAAACCAACGTTCACGCCTTCCGGGAATTCGGGCCGCGCCTGCAGCGCCGGGCCCAGCGTGGCCACGTCGGCCGCGGCGGCGTCGGGTACTTCGACCACGGCGTGGGGATTGCCCATCGAGACGGCGCCGAAGCGCAGGCGCTGTCCGCCGGCGGGCAGTTCGTACGCCACGGCCTCGGCCGGCGCGTGGAGCGGCAGCGCGGCCGGCGCGAACTTCGGCAGGCCCATGGCCAGCGAATAGCGGCCCTGCCCCAGCGCCTGCACGTCGATCACGCCGGCGGGGCTGTCGAGGCGGAAATGTCCGCCGGGCGCGGCGCCGTCGCGCTGCAGCCAGGCGGCCACGCAGCGCGCGCCGTTGCCGCACTGGCCGGCGGCGCTGCCGTCGGCGTTGAGGATGCGGTAACGCGCCACGCAGCCGGCGGCCACGGGGTCTTCGATGGTGAGCAGCTGGTCGAAGCCGACGCCGGTGTGGCGGTCGCCGAGCGCGCGGGCCAGCGCGGGCGACGGCAGCGGGCGGCCGCCGCGCAGGTCGAGCACGACGAAATCGTTGCCTGCGCCGTGCATCTTGGAAAAGCGCAGGGGCTTGCCCGCGCTCATGGCCCGGCGGCGGCCTCGGCCGGTTCGGCCTTGTCGGGCAGCACCAGGTCGCCCTTGGTGCCGCAGGCGGCGACCAGGACGAGGCTCAACAGCAGCAGGGCGACGCGGACGGTTTTCATGCGCCGAGTATAGTCCGGGGCTGGACCGAGGCGAATGGAGGGCGCAATGACGCTTTCGAACTGGCTGTGGCTGCTGGCCGGCGGGTTTCTCCTTCTGGGACTGTGGCCCTGGGCGCGGCGCCAGCCGACCGGCCCGCGCAGGCGCCGGCGCGGTGGGCTGGGCCGCACGCTGGGCGCGGTGGCCATCGTGCTGGCGCTGGCCCTGGCCGGCCTGGGTGGCCTGCTGCGCAGCTACCACTGGCTCCTGGCCGACGTGCCGGTGGCCACCCTGGCGCTGCGCCAGCTCGGGCCGCAGCACTTCGAGGCCACGCTCACCCTCGACCGCCAGCCACCGCGCGTGTTCAGGCTGCGCGGCGACGAATGGCAGCTCGACGCCCGCGTGATCCGCTGGACCCTGCCCGGCCGCCTGGCCGGCCTGCCGCCGGTGTACCGCTTCGAACGGCTGTCAGGCCGCTACGGCGACCCCAAGCAGGAACTGGACGCGCCGCGCACGGTGCACGACCTGCGCACCGGCTGGGACTTCTGGGAATTCCGCCAGCGCTGGCTGTCCCGCTGGCCGGTGGCCGACGCCCGCTGGGGCAGCGCGGCCTACCTGCCCATGCTTGACGGCGCGGTCTACGACGTATCGCTCAACCCCGCCGGCGGCCTCGTCGCGAAACCCGCGAACGCGCAGACAGAAGACCTGTTGCGCGAAGCGGGCTGGTGACCAGGATGGGGTCCGCGTTCCGGGCCTGTTATTTCACGAGGCCCAGCTGGTCGAGGACGAAGGCGTATTCCTCCGCGCGCTCGCGGTAGCGCTGGAAGCGGCCGGATTTGCCGCCGTGGCCGGCCTCCATGTTGGTGCGCAGGAGCAGCGGGTTGGCGTCGGTTTTCTTCGCGCGCAGCCGGGCCACCCACTTGGCCGGTTCGAAGTACTGCACCTGGCTGTCCCACAGGCCGGTGGTGACCAGCATGGCCGGGTAGGCCTTGGCCTGCACCTGGTCGTAGGGCGAGTACGACAGCATGTAGTCGTAATAGGCCTTGTCCTTGGGGTTGCCCCACTCGTCGAACTCGTTGGTGGTGAGCGGGATCGACTCGTCGAGCATGGTGGTCACCACGTCCACGAAGGGCACGTGGGCGACGATGGCCTTGTACTTTTCCGGCGCCATGTTGGCGATGGCGCCCATCAGCAGGCCGCCGGCGCTGCCGCCCATGGCCGCCACGCGGTCGGGGGCGGCGTAGCCTTCCTTCACCAGGAAATCGGTGACGTCGATGAAGTCGGTGAAGGTGTTGACCTTGTTGAGCAGCTTGCCGTCGTCGTACCAGGCGCGGCCCATTTCCTGGCCGCCGCGGATGTGCGCCACCGCGTACACGGCGCCGCGGTCCACCAGGCTGATGACGTTGCCGTTGAAGCCCGGGTCCGAGCTCGAGCCGTAGGAGCCGTACGAATACTGGTAGAGCGCCGCCCGGCCGTTCTTCTCGAAGCCCTTGCGGTACAGCACCGACACCGGCACCTTCGTGCCGTCGCGGGCCGTGGCCCACAGGCGCTCGGTGGCGTAATTGGACTTGTCGAAGCCGCCCAGCACCGGCTGCTCCTTGAGCAGCTTGCGCTCGCCGGTGCGGGTGTTGACCTCGAAGGTCGTGGCCGGCGTGGTGAGCGAGGTGTAGGTGTAGCGCAGCCAGTCGGTGCCCGGCTCGGCGTTCATGGCCAGGCCCATCGAATAGGCGCTTTCGTCGGCCTTGACGAATTCGTCGCGCTTGCCGTCCCAGCCGCGGATGCGGATGCGCTGCAGGCCGCCGCTGCGCTCGGAAATGGCGATGAAGCCGTCGAACAGCTCCAGGCCGGAGATCAGCACGTCGGGCGAGTGCGGGATCATTTCCCGCCAGAGGTTGCGGTTGCCCCAGGGCTGGCCGTCGGCGAGGGTCATGACGCGGAAGTTCTGCGCGTCCCAGTTGGTGTTGAACACCCAGCGGCCGTTGAGGTGGTCGGCCTGGTATTCGAAGTCGCGCTGGCGCGGCGCCAGCACGGTGAACTCGCGCGGGGCGTCGGCGTCGGCGCAGCGCATTTCCGAGGACACGGTGCTCTGCACGCCGATGCACAGGTATTGGTCGGAACGGGTGCGGCCGATGCCCATGTAGAAGGTGTCGTCCTTCTCCTCGTACACCAGGGTGTCGGCGCTGGCCGGGGTTCCCACCACGTGCGCCTTGACGCGCTTGGACAGCAGCGTGACCGGGTCGTTTTCGATGTAGTAGAGCGTGCGGTTGTCGTTGCCCCACATCAGGCCGGACGAGGCGCCGGTGATCTGGTCGGCGAACACCTCGCCGGTGTCGAGGTTCTTCACCTTCAGCACGTACTGGCGGCGACCCACGGCGTCCTCGGCCCAGGCCACCAGGCGGCCGTCGGGGCTGACCTCGAAGTTGCCGAGCTGGAAGAAGTTCTTGCCGGCAGCCATGGCGTTGACGTCGAACAACACCTGCTCGGGCGCGTCCATGCTGCCCTGGCGGCGGGCGTGGATGGGGTATTCCTGGCCGGTTTCGTAGCGCGTGTAGTACCAGTAGCCGTCCTCGAGGTAGGGCACGCTGGAATCGTCCTGCTTCACGCGGCCCACGAGCTCGGCGTACAGGGTTTCCTCGAGCGCCTCGAGCGGGCGCAGCACCGCGTCGGTGTAGTCGTTCTCGGCGGTGAGGTAGGCCAGCATCTCCGGGTTCTTGCGGGTGTCGTCGCGCAGCCAGTAGTACTCGTCCTGGCGCTCGGCGCCGTGCGGGGCGCGCACCACGTAGGGCTTCTTCGCGGCCACCGGCGGCGCCGGCAGCGTGGCGGCCGCCGCGGCGGCCGGGGCCGGCGCGTCGGAAGTGCGCGCCGGCTGGGCCGCGCAGCCCGCAAGGGCGACGGCCAGGAAAGCGGCGCTGAAGGGCAGGATGCGGCGGCTCATTTCTTGTCCCCGAACAGCTTCTGCTTGAGGAAGGTGTAGGCCAGGGCCGACATGTAGGCCGACTGCGCGTTGTTGGCCGCGCCGCCGTGGCCGCCTTCGATGTTCTCGTAGTAGGTCACGTCGTGGCCCTGCTCCATCATGCGCGCCATCATCTTGCGGGCGTGGCCCGGGTGCACGCGGTCGTCGCGGGTGGAGGTGGTGAACAGCACCGGCGGGTACTGCACGTCCTTGGCCACGTTCTGGTAGGGCGAGTACCGGCGCAGGAAATCCCACTCCTCCGGCTTGTCCGGGTTGCCGTACTCCGCCATCCAGGACGCGCCCGCCAGCAGCAGGTGGTAACGCTTCATGTCCAGCAGCGGCACCTGGCAGACCACGGCGCCGAACAGCTGCGGGTACATCACGGTCATGTTGCCCATCAGCAGGCCGCCGTTGCTGCCGCCCTGGATGCCCAGGCGCGCCGGCTTGGTCACCTTGCGGGCGATCAGGTCCTCGGCCACGGCCGCGAAGTCTTCATAGGCCTTGTTGCGGTTGGCCTGCAGGGCCGCCTGGTGCCAGCGCGGGCCGTATTCGCCGCCGCCGCGGATGTTGGCCACCACGTACACGCCGCCGTCGGCCAGCCAGGCCTTGCCCACGCCGGCCGAGTAGTTCGGGGTCAGCGACACTTCGAAGCCGCCGTAGCCATAGAGCAGGGTCGGGTTGTCGCCGTCGAGCTCGAGGTCCTTGCGCGAGACCATGAAGTACGGAACCTTGGTGCCGTCCTTGCTGGTGGCGAAGTGCTGCCCGATGCGGTACGGCGAGGCGTCGAAGAAGGCCGGCAGCTGCTTGAGCACCTGCGGCTTCTCGCCGATCGTGCCCATCAGCAGCGAGGTCGGGGTGAGGTAGTCGGCGACGGTCATGAAGTAGTCGTTCGACTCGTCCGGATCCACCGCGCTGATGCTCACGGTGCCGAATTCCGGCGCGCCCACCAGCGGCTCCTTCTTCCAGCCGTCCTCGCCCGGGGTCAGGACGTAGATGCGGTTCTTGACGTCCTCGAGCACGTTGATGAAGTAGAAATCCTTGGTCGCGCCGCTGCTGGCCAGCGAGGTGTTGGCGCTGGGCTCGAACAGCACGTCGAAGTCGCGCTCGCCGGCCATGAAGTCGTCGAGCTTGATGGCCAGCAGCGAACCGGCGGCGTAGTCCTTGCCGCCCACCGACCAGGGCTGGCGCAGTTCCACGCTCAGCCACTCGCGGAACACGCCCTTCTGGGCGCCGTCGGGCAGGTCGAAGCGGGTGAGCTTGCCGTCCTTGCCGCGCAGGTAGAGTTCGTTGGTGTAGAAGGTGAGGCCGCGGTAGACGAAATCGCGCTCCCAGCCCGGGGTGTCGTCGCGGTAGGCGCCCACGGAAATGTCGCTGGCCTGGCCTTCGAACACCACCTTGGCTTCCGACATCGGCGTGCCGCGCTTCCACTCCTTGGCCACGCGCGGGTAGCCGGAGCTGGTCATCGAGCCCGGGCCGAAATCGGTGCCCACGTACACGGTGTCGATGTCGATCCAGCCCATCTGGCCCTTGGCCTCGGGCCGGCTGAAGCCGCCTTCGACGAAGGCCTTGTCGGAAACGTCGAACTCGCGGGTCACGGTGGCGTCGGCGCCGCCGCGGGACAGGTCGATCAGGCAGCGGTCGTAGTCCGGGCGCAGGCACTCGGCGCCCGCCCAGACCCAGTTCACGCCCTCGGCCTTGCCGAGCGCGTCGATGTCGAGCAGCACTTCCCACGTGGGCTCGTCCTTGCGGAACTCCTCGAGCGTGGTGCGGCGCCAGACGCCCTGCGGGTTCTCCTTGTCGCGCCAGAAGTTGTAGTAGAAGTTGCCCATCTTGCCGACGTAGGGGATGCGCGCGTCGGAATCGAGGATGGCCAGCAGGTCGCTGCGCACGGCCTCGAAGCCCGGGTCCTTGGCCAGCTGGTCTTCGGAGACGGCGTTGCGGGCGCGGACCCAGTCCAGGGCCTGCTTGCCCTCGACGTCCTCGAGCCACAGGTAGGGGTCTTCGATCATGGCGGCGGGCTCGGCGGCGAAGGCGGAAGCGGAAAAGACGCCGGCGCAGAGCCAGGCAAGGGCGGAACGACGCATACGGTGGATCCCCTGGACAAGGAACAAGCCCCGGACGCTACCACGCCCCCTCGTTAAGCCGCCGTAGGCCCAAAGTCATGCCCCGTGTCCTTGCGGTAGCGCCAGCCGGGGGCGCCGTCTTCGTAGTAGGCGGGCAGCTCGGCTTCCCGGCGGTAGCCGGAGGCTTCATAGAGGGCGACGGCGGCGGCGTTGTCCTGGCGCACTTCCAGGCGCAGGCCGCTGCAACCGGCGGCGCGGGCCTGGGCCTCGGCGTCGGCCAGCAGGCGGCGGCCCAGGCCG
>NZ_AVCH01000152.1 GCF_000747075.1 Arenimonas malthae CC-JY-1 | reverse complement strand
CGGCGCGCGCGGCGGCTTCCAGGCCGTCGCCGGCGTCGTGCACCTGCACGCGGCGCGATTCGAACGGCACGCCCAGCGCGGCGCAGGCGGCGCGGCAGGCCTCCAACCACTCGCCCGACTGCGGGTGCAGGCCGTGGTCCACGTGCAGGGCGCGCAGGCCGCGGGCGCGCATCGCCGGATCGGCGGCGAGCAGGTGCAGCAGCACGGTGGAATCGAGGCCGCCGCTGCAGGCCACCAGCACCGGGCCTTCGACGGGAAGCGGCGGCAGGGTCAGGGCCATGGCGTCGTCCCGGGCGGCGGTGGCGGGCGGCCGCGGGGCGGCCGGGGCCTCAGGCCGCCTCGTAGGCGCCGTAGCGGCGCAGGCGCTGGTAGCGCTGTTCGAGCAGGCTGGCGTGGTCGAGCGGGTCGAGCGCGGCCAGTTCGAGCTGGATCTGCTGCTTGAGCGTGGCGGCCATGGCGGCCGGGTCGCGGTGCGCGCCGCCCAGCGGTTCGGGCACCACCACGTCCACCAGGCCGTGTTCGAACAGGCGCTTGGCGGTCAGGCCCAGGGCCTCGGCGGCGTCGCGGGCCTTGTCGGCCGACTTCCACAGGATGGAGGCGCAGCCTTCCGGCGAAATGACCGAGTAGGTGCTGTATTCGAGCATCAGCGTGCGGTCGCCCACGCCGATGGCCAGCGCGCCGCCGGAGCCGCCCTCGCCGATGACGGTGCAGATGACCGGGATCTTGAGTTCGGCCATTTCCAGCAGGTTGCGGGCGATGGCTTCGGACTGGCCGCGCTCCTCGGCGCCGACGCCGGGGTAGGCGCCCGGGGTGTCGATGAAGGTGAGCAGGGGCAGCTTGAAGCGCTCGGCCATCTTCATCAGGCGCAGCGCCTTGCGGTAACCCTCGGGGCGCGGCATGCCGAAGTTGCGGCGGATCTTGGCCTTGGTGTCGCGGCCCTTCTGGTGGCCGATGACCATCACCGCGCGGCCGTCCATGCGGGCCAGGCCGCCGACGATGGCGGCGTCGTCGGCGAAGGCGCGGTCGCCGGCCAGTTCGTGGAATTCCTCGAACATCAGGCCGATGTAGTCGTTCGTGTAAGGCCGCTGCGGGTGGCGCGCGAGCTGGGAGATCTGCCAGGGCGTGAGCGCCTTGAAGATTTCGGCGGTGCGGGCGCGCAGCTTCTCCTGCAGGCCGTTGACCTCGGTCTCGATGTTGACCGCGGGGCCGGTGCTGGCCTTGCGCAGTTCCTGGATCTTGGCGTCCAGTTCGGCGATGGGCTGTTCGAAATCGAGGAAGTTCGGGTTCATTCTTGGACTCGGGTCGGACGCGCCAGCCTGGGGCCGGCGGTCTAGAGCAAAGGTTCTAGCGCGCGATTCTAGCCGGCTTGCCCGCCGGCCACCACGGCTCAGCCGCCGCCCTGCTGCCAGGGGCGGTGCAGGGCCAGGCTGACCTGGCTGACGCCGGGCAGGGCGCGCAGCTGGCTGATCAGCTCCGGGTCGGTGCGCACGCCCAGCGGGCCGTTCACGTCCACGGTGCCGCGGGCCTTGCCGGGCGTGAGCAGGTCCAGCCGCATCGGGGTGGCGCCGGGGCGGTAGGCGGCCAGCGTCTGCTGCAGGCGCTCCCAGGCGCCGTGGGCCCGCAGGTCCACTGTCATGGCCAGCCGGCGCGCGTGCTGCGAGCACAGGGCGCGGAAATCCCAGCACTGGCGCGCCCGCAGCACGAAGCCGCCGCTGAACTGGTCCTCGGCCAGGTTGCCCTCGACCAGCAGGATGCGGTCGCGCGAGAGCAGGTGCCCCGATTCGGCGAAGGCCTCGCGGAAGAAGGCCACCTCGAGCTGGCCGCGGCCGTCCTCGATGCGGACGAAGGCCATGGTGTCGCCGCGCCGGCGCACCGCGGTGACGATGCCGGCCAGCACCACGGCGGCTTCGCCGCGGCGGTCCTTCTTGCTGCTCCAGAGGGGGTCGAGGTCGGCCAGCGACACGCCCACCAGGCCCTGCAGCTCGGCCCGCCACGGGTCGAGCGGGTGGCCGCTGAGGTAGTGGCCCAGGGTTTCGCGCTCGCCCAGCAGCTTGGTTTCCAGCGGCCAGTCGGGCGCCACCGGCAGCTCGATGTGGATGGCCGGCGCGTCGGCGGCGCCGCCGAACAGCGACACCTGGCCGGCGGCGCGTTCGCGCGCCAGCTGCTCGGTGGCCTTGATGACCTCGGGCAGTTGCAGCAGCAGCGAGGGGCGGTTCGGGCCCAGCGCGTCGAGCGCGCCGGCGTGCACCAGCGCCTCGAGCACGCGGCGGTTGAGCTTGCTCGAATCCACCCGCTGGCAGAAGTCGAGCAGGTCGCGGAATTCGCCGCCGGACTGGCGCGCCTCGACGATGGACTCGCAGGCGCCGCGGCCGACGCCCTTCACCGCGCCCAGGCCGTAGCGCACGGTCTTTGCGTCGAGCGCCTCGAACATGTAGCCGGATGAGTTCACGTCGGGCGGCAGCACGGCCAGGCCGATCTCGCGCGCCTCGTCCAGGAAGGTCACCACCTTGTCGGTGTTGTCCATGTCCGAGGACATCGTCGCGGCCATGAATTCGGCCGGGTAGTGCGCCTTGAGCCAGGCCGTCTGGTAGGCCACCAGCGCATAGGCGGCGGAGTGCGACTTGTTGAAGCCGTAGTCCGCGAACTTCTCCATCAGGTCGAAGATGGCGCTGGCGTTGGCGGCCTCGATGCCGCGCTCGGCGGCGCCGGCCTCGAACTTCACGCGCTCCTTGGCCATCTCCTCGGGCTTCTTCTTGCCCATGGCGCGGCGCAGCAGGTCGGCGCCGCCCAGCGAGTAGCCGGCCAGGACCTGGGCGATCTGCATCACCTGTTCCTGGTAGACGATGACGCCGTAGGTGGGCTTGAGGATGGGCTCGAGCAGCGGGTGCGGGTAGCTCACCTCGGCGCGGCCGTGGCGGCGGTCGATGAAGTCGTCCACCATGCCCGCGCCCAGCGGGCCGGGGCGGTACAGCGCCGCGAGCGCGATCAGGTCCTCGAAGGTCGAGGGCTGCAGCTTGCGGATGTACTCCTTCATGCCGCGCGATTCGAACTGGAACACCGCGGTGGTCTGGCCCTTCGACAGCAGGGCGTAGGTGTCCGGGTCGTCCAGCGGCAGCGCCAGGATGTCCACCGGCTCGATGCCGGCGCGCTGGCGGCGCGCATTGATGGCCTTGAGCGCCCAGTCGATGATGGTGAGCGTGCGCAGGCCCAGGAAGTCGAACTTCACCAGGCCGACGGCTTCCACGTCGTCCTTGTCGAACTGGGTGACCACCGAGCGGCTCGATTCGCCCTTGGCCACGTGTTCGGCGAACAGCGGGCTGAAGTCGGTGAGCGGCGTGGGCGCGATCACCACGCCGCCGGCGTGCTTGCCGGCGTTGCGGGTGAGGTCTTCGAGGCTGCGCGCCAGGTCGACCAGGTCGCGGACGTCGTCTTCGCTCTGGTAGCGCGAGATCAGCTCCGCCGAGGCGAGCTCGCTGTTCTTGCGCGCGGCGTCGCTCAGGCCCAGCGCGTCGTCGAGCGTGATGCCCAGCGTGTTCGGGATCAGCTTGGCCACGCCGTCCACGAAGCCGTAGGGGTGGCCCAGCACGCGGCCGCAGTCGCGCACCGCCGCCTTCGCGGCCATGGTGCCGTAGGTGATGATCTGGCTGACCTTGTCGCGGCCGTACTTCTGGCCGACGTAGTCGATCACCTCGTCGCGCCGGTCCATGCAGAAGTCGATGTCGAAGTCGGGCATCGACACGCGTTCCGGGTTCAGGAAGCGCTCGAACAGCAGGTCGTAGCGGAGCGGGTCGAGGTCGGTGATGCCCAGCGCGTAGGCCACCAGCGAGCCGGCGCCGGAGCCGCGGCCCGGGCCCACCGGGATGTCGTTGCGCTTGGACCAGTTGATGAAGTCGGCCACGATCAGGAAGTAGCCGGGGAAGCCCATCTTCACGATCACGTCGAGCTCGATGTCGAGCCGCGCGGCGTAGTCGGAGGCGCTTCGGCCCGGCGCCAGCTCGATCTTCGCCAGCCGCGCCGCCAGGCCGCGGTGGGCTTCCTCGCGGATCCAGGTGTCGAGCGTGTGGCCTTCCGGCACCGGGAAGTCGGGCAGGTAGTACTTGCCGAGGCTGAGCTCGAGGTTGCAGCGCTTGGCCAGCTCGACTGTGTTTTCCAGCGCCTCGGGCAGGTCGGCGAACAGCCCGGCCATTTCCTCCGGCGATTTCAGGTACTGCTCGGGCGTGAATTCGCGCGGGCGCTTGGGATCGTCGAGCACGCGGCCGGTGGCGATGCACACGCGGGCCTCGTGCGCCTCGAAGTCGTCGCGGGAGAGGAAGCGCACGTCGTTGCTGGCCACCAGCGGCAGCCCGCGCGCGCCGGCCAGGGCCACGGCGGCGGCGTTGAAGGCGTCCTCGCCGTCGCGGCCGGTGCGGGTGAGTTCCAGGTAGAGCCGGTTCGGGAAGGCGCGCGCCAGTTCGTCCAGCGCCTGCCGCGCCGCTTCGTCGCGGCCGCTGGCGATGGCGCGGCCGACCGGGCTCTCGCGCCCGGCCAGGGCGATCAGGCCCTCGCAGTCGGCGTACAGCCAGTCCGGTTCCAGGGCGACGTAGTCACCCGCGTGGCCCTCGAGGAAGGCGCGGCTGATCAGGCGCGACAGCGACAGGTAACCGCGGCGGTCCTGGCAGAGCAGGGTGATGCGCGAGGGCGCGCCGCCCTCGCTGATCCACAGGTCGGCGCCGGCCACGGGCTTGAGCCCGGCGCCCTCGGCGGCCTTGTAGAACTTCACCAGCGCGAACAGGTTGCTGACGTCGGTCACCGCCACCGCCGGCAGCCCGAGCGCGGCGCAGCGCGACACCAGCTCCGGGATGCGGATGCTGGAATCGGTGAGCGAATACTCGCTGTGAAGGTGGAGGTGGACGAATCGGGGCGTCATGCCGGGGACCAAGGGTCAACCGGCAGTTTACCCCGAGGGTGGGGGCGGACAAGGCTTGACAGTCCCTGTTGCCAAACCCTGCCGCCCGCCCCGTGGAAAGGTCCTCAGCTGACGCGGAACAGCGCCGGCAGCGGCTGGCCGCCGGCGTAGCGGCGCGCGCGCACGTCGCGGCGCTGCTGCAGCAGGGCGGCCTCGGCCAGGCAGGCGTTTTCCCAGGCCAAGCGGCGTTCGGCGGCGGTGCCGCGCGGGCGTTCGGCGCTGCGGAAGCGGCAGAAGTCGCGGTAGTCGAGCGTCTCGGCGTGGAAGGCCGGCCAGGCCAGCTCCACCAGCAGCGCGTCGTCGAGGTGGCCGACCAGCGGCTGGTCGTCCGGGATCAGGTCGTCGACCTGCTGCAGGTAGCTGGTGAGCATGCGGGCGCGTTCACGCATGTCGGCGTCGACCTCCCAGTCGCCGTCGTTGAGCATGCGGCGCAGCTGCTCGGCACGCGCGAGGCGTTCGGACAGGATGGCCACGGCCTGGTCGGCGGGCTGCTGCTGCAGCCAGCGCGCCAGCGTGACCAGCTGGTCGGCGCTCACGCGCGGCGCGTCGGGCGACAGTTCCGCGAGCAGCGCATTGAACCGGGCCACGGCCGCGTCCCCGAGCGTGAGGTCGCCGAACTGGCGGCGGCGGGCGTCGTGGGAAGGCGGCGGCAGCGGGAGCGCGAGGTCGTCGTGGCGGAGCTGGGCGTTCATGGCGGGTCTCTTCGGCAGGCGGCGCCGGGAACCATTCCCGCGCCGCGTGCCTCATCAGATGCACGGCCATGGTGGACGGTTGCAGCCTTCGCGGCGCGTTCCGGAAGTCGTCGTGACCTTCGGACTAATTCAGCGCACCGACAGTTTCGCGAAGACGCTCACACCACGCGCAGGCCGCCTTCGAGCGGGCCGTAATCGACGTAGCGCTGGTGCCGCACGCGATGCAGCTGCTCCCACAGCGCGCCTTCCTCGAGGCGTGCGCGCAGCCAGTCGTCGCGCGTGGGGTGGCCGCCGAAGCCGTCGCCGGATTCCTCGCGGAAGCGGCAGAAATCGCGGTAGTCCTCGAGTTCCTCGGCCACCATCGGCCAGGCCAGTTCCACCAGCAGGGCGTCGTCGAGCTGCCCGAGGCGCGGCGTGTCGTCGGGGATCAGGTCGCGTTCGCGCGTGACGTAGTCGAGCAGGCGGCCGATGCGTTTGGCCAGCGCCGGTTCGATCGCCCAGTCGCGGTCCGCGGCGAGTTCCGAGAGCTCCTTCAGCCGGCCCAGGCGCGCCTGCAGCAGCGCGTCGCCCTGCGCCGGCGGCAGCGCCACCAGCCAGCGCGCGACGCTGGCGAGCGCGTCTTCGTCCACGTGCGGGGCGTCGGGGTGCAGCTCGTGCAGGAGGTCGTTGAACTCGGCGATCGCGGCCGGCGCGAGCGGCACCGGGCTGTCGCCGGGGCGGCCGTCGTGGCGGGGCGTGCGGGGGAGGGGCAGGGCAGTGCCTGCCGGGAGGGGGGCGTCGTGGCGCATGGCAGTACTCGCTGCCGGCCTGGGTGGGAGCGTGGCCGCGGCCGGTCGGCGTTCGCCGCGGGCAGCCGCATCCACCGGGATGCAAGCGTGGTTTACGCCCGCGGAAATGGGCTGTCCAGTGCCGGGTCGTTCAGCCCGGCAGGGTCGGCTGCAGGCAGGCGCGCACCGGCGCGAAGCTTCGGCGGTGCTGCGCGCAGGGGCCGAGGCGGCGCAGGGCCTCGAGGTGGTCCGGCGTCGGGTATCCCTTGTGCACGGCGAAGCCGTAGCCGGGGAACCGGTCGTCGAGTTCGCGCATCAGGCGGTCGCGCGCCACTTTCGCCAGGATGGACGCGGCCATGATGGCCGGTTCGCGCGCGTCGCCCTTCACCAGCGCCTCGGCGGGACAGGGCAGGTCGCGCGGCAGGCGGTTGCCGTCCACCAGCGCGTGTTCGGCCGCCGGCTGCAGCGCGCGCAGCGCGCGCGACATGCCGGCGAGGGTGGCCTGCAGGATGTTGAGCCGGTCGATTTCGGCCGGCAGCACCCATTCCACGTGCCAGGCCCAGGCGTGTTCGATGATGAGCGGCTCGAGTGCGTCGCGGCGCGCTTCCGACAGGGCCTTGGAGTCGCCCAGGCCGGCGATGGGCCGGTCCGGGTGCAGGATGACCGCGGCCACGGCCACGGGCCCGGCCAGGGGGCCGCGGCCGGCTTCGTCGACGCCGGCAATGCGCAGCCCGCTCATGGCGCCGGCGGCAACAGGCCGGCCACGGCTTCGGCGGCCGCCACCGAGGCGTCGCCGCGCAGCTTGGCGTGGATGTGTTCGAAGCGCGGCAGCAGCGCAGCGCGCGCCTCGTGGTCGCGGAACCAGCCCATCACGGCGTCGGCGAGGTTTTCGGGCGTGCAGTCGCCCTGCATCAGCTCGGGCACGATCGGCTCGTTGGCCAGCACGTTCGGAAGGCTGTAGCGGTTGACCTTCATCAGGCCCAGCAGCATGACCAGGCGGTAGGTGAGCGCGGAAATGCGGTAGCCCACCACCATCGGCCGCTTGGCCAGCATGGCTTCGAGCGCCGCGGTGCCCGAGGCCAGCAGCACCACGTCGGCGGCCACCATCACGTCGTGGGCCCGGCCGTCGAACAGCGCGATGTTGGCCAGCTGCGATTTCGACAGGCCCTGTTCGATGGCTTCCCGGCAGGCGTGGTTGGCGGCGGGCACGGCCACCACCAGGCCCGGCTGCTGCACGGTGACCAGGCGGGCCGCGTCGATGAAGACCGGCCACAGGCGCTGGATTTCCCCCAGCCGGCTGCCGGGCAGCACGGCCAGGACGGGGGCGTCCTGCGGCAGGCCGAGCCGCTCGCGCGCGGCGCGACGGTCGGGCACCGCTTCGAAGTCGTCGGCGAGCGGGTGGCCAACGAAGCGCGCGTCCACGCCGTGGCGCTGGTAGATGGGCGGTTCCATCGGGAACAGGCACAGCACGCGGTCGGCGCTGCGGCCGATCTTCGCGGCGCGGCCCTCGCGCCAGGCCCAGACCGAGGGGCTGACGTAGTGCACGGTGCGGATGCCGGCGCGCTTGAGGCGGCGTTCGAGCCCGAGGTTGAAGTCGGGCGCGTCGATGCCGATGAAGACGTCGGGCGTCCACGCGAGCAGGCGGCGCGCGAGGCCGCGGCGCAGGCGCAGCAGGCGGGGCAGGTGGCGCAGCACTTCGGCCAGGCCCATCACCGCCAGTTCGCCGTAGTCGTGCCAGACGTCGAAGCCCGCCTCGCGCATGCGCGGGCCGCCGATGCCGGCGAACTCGGCATCGGGGAAACGCTGCTTCAGTTGCCGGACCAGGCCTTCGCCCAGCAGGTCGCCCGAGGCTTCGCCGGCCACCAGGGCGAATCGAAGCCGGCGCGGCGTGCCGGGGGCCATGGCGGCGTCAGCGCAACAGGCCGCGCTCGCTGCGCTCGATGAATTCGAGCATCAGCTGCACGTCCCGGGATTCGCCGTTGGCGAGCTGTTCGCGCACCTCGGACAGCGGCTTGCCGGACATGTACAGCGCCCGGTAGGCGCGCTTGATGGCGGCGATGCGCTCGGCGTCGAAGCCGCGGCGCTTGAGGCCCTCGGCGTTGATGCCGCGTGGCGCCGCGTACTTGTCGGCCACCATCACGAAGGGCGGCACGTCGGCGTTGACCAGGCTGCCCATGCCGACGAAGGCGTGCGCGCCGATCTGGCAGAACTGGTGGATGCCGGCGAAGCCGCCCAGGATCACCCAGTCGCCGAGCACGGCGTGGCCGGCGAGGGTGGCGTTGTTGGCCAGGATGCAGTGGTCGCCGACGATGCAGTCGTGGGCGATGTGCACGTAGGCCATGATCCAGTTGTCGTCGCCGATGCGCGTGACGCCGCCACCGTCGCCGGTGCCGCGGCTGATGGTGGTGAACTCGAAGATGGTGTTGCCGTCGCCGATCACCAGCTCGGTGCGCTCGCCCGCGAACTTCTTGTCCTGCGGGTCGTTGCCGAGGGTGGCGTGCGAATGGATGGTGTTGTTGCGGCCGATCCGGGTCGGCCCGGTGATCACCGCGTGCGGACCGATGCGGCAGCCGTCGCCGATCTCGACGTCGGCGCCGATGATGGCGTAGGGGCCGACGGTGACGTTGGCGCCGATCCGGGCGCCGGGGTTGATCAGGGCGCTCGGGTGGACCATGTCACTCCTTCCCCTCGGCGCAGAGGATCTCGGCGCTGGCGACGTCCTTGCCGTCCACCCGCGCCACGCACTCGTACAGCGCCATGTTGCGGATGGTGCGCTTGAGCACCACCTCGATGTCGAGCTGGTCGCCCGGCACCACCATGCGGTTGAAGCGGGCGTTGTCGACCTTCACCAGGTAGAACAGCTTGCCTTCGCCGCCGCTGCCCTTGGGCTGCGAGAGCTGGGTGAGCAGCCCGCCGGCCTGGGCCATGGCTTCGATCACCAGCACGCCGGGCATCACCGGGCGGCCGGGGAAGTGGCCCTGGAAGAAGGGCTCGTTGAAGGTGACGTTCTTGAGCGCGCGGATGCGCTGGTGCGGTTCGAGCTCGACCACGCGGTCGACCAGCAGGAACGGATAGCGGTGGGGAAGCAGGTGCAGGATGCAGGCGACATCCACGGGCATCTTGATGGCGTCTTCGCTCATCCTGGGGGTCCTTGAACTTCAATCCTTGGGCTGGGGGCCCATTCTACGCGCCAGCTGGTCCAATTGCCGGAAACGGGCCGCGTTGCGGCGCCAGCTGCGGCTGTCCTGCACGGCCATGCCTGAGGAGTATTCGCCCGGCTCGGTGATCGAGGCCGTCACCAGGCTCATGGCGGTGATGGTGACCTTGTCGCAGACCTCGAGGTGGCCGGTGATGCCGACGCCGCCGCCGACCAGGCAGTAGCGGCCGATCCGGGCCGAGCCGGCCACGGCCACGCAGCCGGCCATGGCGGTGTGGGCGCCGATGCGCACGTTGTGGCCGACCTGGATCTGGTTGTCGAGGCGAACGTCTTCCTCGAGCACGGTGTCCTCGAGGGCGCCGCGGTCGATGGTGGTGTTGGCGCCGATCTCGCAGTCGTCGCCGACCACCACGCCGCCCAGCTGCGGCACCTTGATCCAGCGGCCGGCGTCCATGGCCAGGCCGAAGCCCTCGGCGCCGAGCACCGCACCCGGATGGATGCGCACCCGCGCGCCCAGCCGCACCCGCGTCACCAGCGTCACGCGCGCCAGCAGCTGGCAGCCCGGGCCGACCACGTTGCCTTCGCCGAGGATGCAGCCCGGGCCGATGACGGCGCCGGCGCCAACCTGGCAGCGCGCGCCGACCACGGCCAGTGGGCCGATTTCCGCGCTGGGATGCACCACGGCATCGGCCGCGACGACCGCCGAGGGATGGATGCCGGGCACCGGCGCCGGGCTGGATTCGAACAGCGCCGCGATCTTCGCGAAGGCCACGTAGGGCGAGCGGGCCACCAGGCAGGGCACCGGGCAGTCCGCGGCGTCCCCCTCCGACAGCACCACCGCCGCGGCGGCCGTTCCGGCCAGGTCGCGGCGGTAGCGCGGGTTGGCCAGGAAGGACAGCTGGCCCTCGCCGGCGCCGGCGAGGGTCGCCACTCCGCGGATGCGGGTGGCGCCGTCGCCGCGAAGCTCCAGGCCGAAGCGTTCCGCCAGTTCGGCCAGGGTCGGTGCCGGGGCCTGCGCCGACATCGCGGTGGCCTTAGAAGCTGCCGCCGAAGGTGAACTGCAGGCGTTCGATCTGGTCCGAGCGCTCGCGCTGGATCGGCAGGGCGTAGCTGATCTGGATCGGGCCCATCGGCGACTGCCACTGCAGCGCCACGCCGGTGGAGATGCGCAGCGTCTTGGCTTCCCAGTCGTCGAAGCCGTTGTACACGTTGCCGTAGTCGACGAAGGCCGACAGGCGCGTGCCCTTGCCGTCGAACAGGGTCGGGAAATAGAACTCCACGGTGCCGGCGGTCTTGAGCGAGCCGCCGATCGGCTGGCGGTAGCCGTCCGGGGTGAACTGGTAGGTCGGGCCGACGGTGTTGACCTCGAAGCCGCGGATCGAGTTCGGGCCGCCCGCGTAGTAATTGCGGAAGAACGGCAGGCCGCAATTGGTGCTGGTGGTGATGATGTCGCCCTCGTTGTCGAACGAGGGGCAGGTGTTGCCGCCGGTGTCGCCGTAGCTGTCGCCGTAGCCGAGCTCGGCGCCGATCTTCATCACCATCCAGCGGGTGAGCGGGACGTAGTGTTCGAAGTTGTAGCCGAGCTTGTAGTACTCGAGGTCGCTGCCCGGAAGCACGAACTCGCCGCTGATGCGGTGGTAGGTGCCGCGGGTCGGCAGCAGGTAGTCGTTGCGGGAATCACGCACCCAGCCGGTCTGCAGGCGCCAGGCGTTGATGTTCCACTTGCGCGAGCCGCCGGACTGCAGCGGGTCGGTGGTGGTCGGGTCGCTGTCGTCGTTCTCCGGCGGCGTCTCGGGCTTGTTGTCGTCGTCGATGTGGAACTGCGGGAAGCGCTGGCGGTCGCCCAGGGTGCTGACCAGGTACTGGATCAGCGGTTCCGGCGTGAAGCCGTCCTGGGTGGTGATCTGGTTGCGGTCGATGCCCAGCGAGAACTGGACCGAGTCGGTTTCCGTCAGCGGCAGGCCGACCAGGACTTCGGCCGCGGACACGGCGTTGTTGTACTGGGCCAGGTTGGCGTCCTGGCGCGAGTAGCTGTAGTCGCTGTGGCTGAGGTTGTAGCCGACGCTGACGCCGCTGTCGGTGAAGTAGGGGTCGGTGAAGCCGAGCGAGTACTGCTTGGAGTACGAGTTGTTCTGCACGGCCACCGAGACGCGGTTGCCGGTGCCCAGGAAGTTGTTCTGCACCAGCTGCAGGCTGGTGATCAGGCCGTAGGTCTGCTGGTAGCCCAGGCCGAAGGTGAACTGGCCCGAGTTGCGCTCCTTGACGTTGACCACGACGTCCACCTGGTCGGGCGCGCCGGCGACCTCGGGGGTCTCGATGTCGACTTCCTCGAAGAAGCCCAGGCGCTGCAGGCGGACCTTGGAGCGGTCCACCGCGGCCTGCGAGAACCAGGCGCCCTCGAACTGGCGCATCTCGCGTCGCAGCACCTCGTCGGCGGTGCCGGTGTTGCCCTTGAACACGATGCGGCGGACCTGCACGCGCGGGCCCGGCTCGACGAAGAAGTTCAGGCCGACCACGCGCTTCTCGCGGTCGATGTCCGGGATCGGGTTCACCTGGGCGAAGGCGTAGCCGATGTTGCCCAGCACCGCGATCATGGCGTCGGTGGTGAGCTCGATGCGGGCGCGCGAGAAGGTGCCGCCCTCGGCCACCATCAGCAGCTTCTCCAGCTCCTCGACCGGCAGGATGGTGTCGCCGCTGACCTTCACGTCGCCGATGGTGTAGACCTCGCCCTCGGCGATGTTGGCGGTGACGAAGATGTCGCGCTTGTTCGGGCTGATCGCGACCTGGGTGGATTCGACGTTGAAGTCGACGTAGCCGCGGTCGAGGTAGTAGTTGTTGAGCTTCTCGAGGTCGCCCGAGAGCTTTTCGCGCGAGTACTGGTCGTCGCGGCGGTACCAGGACAGCCAGTTGCTGGTGTTCGACTCCCAGCCGGCGCGCAGGTCTTCCTCGATGTAGGTCTCGTTGCCGACGATGTTGATGTCGCGGATTCGGGCGGCCTTGCCCTCGGCGATGATGATGTTGACGTCGACGCGGTTGCGGTCGAGGTTCGAGATCGTCGGCTGGATCGAGACGTTGTACTTGCCGCGGTTGTTGTACTGGCGGATCAGTTCCTGGGTGACGCGGTCGAGGTTGAGCGGGTTGAAGGTCTCGCCCTCGGCCAGGCCGATGCTGCGCAGGCCGCCCAGCAGGTCCTCGGACTTGATGTCCTTGTTGCCGGTCAGGGTGATGGTGTTGATGGCGGGGCGCTCGGCCACCACCACCACCAGGATGTCGCCCTGGCGCTCGAGCCTGACGTCGCTGAAGAAGCCGGTGCGGAACAGCGCGCGGATGGCTTCGCTGGAACGGCCGCGGTCGAGCAGGTCGCCGCGCTCCACGGGCAGGTAGGTGAAGACCGTGCCGGCCGAGATGCGCTGCAGGCCCTCGACGCGGATGTCGGCGACCTGGAATGCCTCGAAGTTCTGGGCGTGGGCGGGGCCGGCGAGGGCGGCGGCGAGCGCGATGCTCAGGAGGCAGCGGCGGACAGTGGGTCGCGTCATCATCAATCCGTGGAAGGCGGGCGGGGAACGGCCGCGCAAAGGGTGGAGGTCAGGAGCCGAGGCGGAGAATGTCGTTGTAGAAGGCCAGTCCCATCAGGCCGGCCAGCAGGGCCAGGCCGATGTACTGGCCCGCCGCGAGACCACGTTCGCCGACCGGGCTGCCCTTGACCAATTCGATAAGGTAATACAGCAGGTGCCCCCCATCCAAGACAGGGATGGGCAGCAGGTTCATGATGAAAAGGCTCAGCGAGAGCACGGCGAGGAAGTTGAGGAACCACGCCGGGCCCAGGCTGGCGCTGCCGTTGGCGACGCGGGCGATGGTGATCGGGCCCGAGATGTTCTTCAGCGAAGCCTGGCCGGTGACCATGCGCCAGAGCATGCCGACCACGTCGGAGGTCATCTGGCGGGTTTCGGCCAGGGCCGCCGGGACCGCCTGCAGCGGGCCGAAGCGCAGCAGGGCGTCTTCGGCCGGCGCGGCCGCCAGGATGCCCAGCTGCCACACCCGCTGGCCATCGCGCTCGGCCTGGCGCGGGGCCACGGCCACGGTGGTTTCGCCGCCGGCGCGTTCGACGCGGATGGCCAGTTCGCCGTCCGGGCGGGCGAGGCGCTGGAGCAGGGGGCCGATTTCGTCGTAGTTGCGCACCGGCTCGCCGTCGATGGACAGCAGGCGGTCGCCGGCCTGCAGCCGGCCTTCGGCGGCCGAGCCGGGGGCGACGCTGCCCACCACCGGCGGCCAGGACGGACGCAGGCCCAGGTCGGTGAAGGGGCGCTCCTCGCTAACCTGCAGGCCCGGGCGGTCCAGGGGCAGGATGCGCACGCGCTCCTCGCCTTCGGCCGTGCGCACCCGCACCGGGGTGGATTCGCGGTCGATGGCGGCCGTGGCCAGGGCGATGCCGGCTTCGGTCCAGGTGCGGGTGGGGCGGCCGGCCACGTCCAGCAGGCGGTCGCCCGGCTGGAAACCGGCCTCGGCGGCGATGCCCTCGGCGCGGCCGATGTCGGGCTGGAAGTCGGGCTTGCCGATCACGAACATCAGCCAGAGCAGGCCGATGCACAGCAGCAGGTTGGCCAGCGGGCCGGCGGCGACGATGGCGATGCGCTGCCAGACCGTCTTGGCGTTGAAGCTCTCGTGGCGCTCGTGCGGGGCCACTTCGACCTCGCGCTCGTCGAGCATCTTCACGTAGCCGCCCAGCGGCAGCATGGCCACCACGTATTCGGTGCCGTCCTTGCCCACGCGCTTCCACAGCGGGCGGCCGAAGCCGACCGAAAAGCGCAGCACGCGCACGCCGCAGCGCCGGGCCACCCAGTAGTGGCCGAATTCATGGAAGGTGACCAGGATGCCCAGGCTCACGATGAGCCACCACACCGAGCCGAAGAATTCCGTCATGGGCGCCGCATCCTCGCGATCAGGTCACCGGCCAGGCGCCGGGCCTCGGCGTCGGTTTCCAACAGCTGCTCCAGGGAATCGGCCGGGCCGCCCGGGTGGGCGTCGAGGCAGGCCTGGATCAGGTCCGGAATGCCAAGGAAGCCCAGTTTGCCCTGAAGGAAGGCTGAAACGGCCACTTCGTTGGCGGCGTTGAGCACGGCGGGCGCGGCGCCGCCGGCCTCGAGCACGCGGTAGGCCAGGCCCAGGCAGGGGAAGGCGTCGAGGTCGGGCTTCTCGAAATCGAAGCGGGCGAGCGCGGCCAGGTCCAGCGGCGCCACGCCCGAATCGATGCGTTCGGGCCAGGCCAGGCCGTAGGCCAGGGCGGTGCGCATGTCGGGGTTGCCCAGCTGGGCCAGCACCGAGCCGTCCACGTAGTCCACCAGCGAATGGATGACGCTTTGTGGGTGCACCACCACCTCGATCTGGCTGGCAGGCAGGCCAAACAGATGCCGGGCTTCGATGACCTCCAGGCCCTTGTTCATCAGGGTGGCGGAATCGACCGAGATCTTGCGGCCCATCGACCAGTTCGGGTGGGCGCAGGCCTGGTCCGGGGTGACATTGGCCAGGTCGGCCCGGCGGCGGCCGCGGAAGGGGCCGCCCGAAGCGGTCAGCAGCAGGCGGCGCACGCCCTGGCGGCCGCCGTCGGCCGGCAGGCACTGATAGATGGCGTTGTGTTCGCTGTCCACCGGCAGGATGGTGGCGCCGCCTGCGCGCGCGGCCTGCAGCAGCAGGTCGCCGGCCAGCACCACCGATTCCTTGTTCGCCAGCAGCAGGCGCTTGCCCGCGCGGGCGGCGGCCAGGGTGGAGGCGACCCCGGCGGCGCCGACGATGGCAGCCACAACGGTGTCGTTGGCCGGGTCGGCGGCCACTTCCTCCAGCGCCGCCGCGCCGGCCAGGGCGCGGGTGCCCAGGCCCAGGGCGGCCAGGCCGTCGCGCAGGGCGGGCCAGGCGGTTTCGTCGGCTACCACGGCGGCGTCGGGGCGGAAGCGGGCGCAGAGCTTGAGCAGCTCGTCCACGCGGCCGTTGGCGCTGAGCGCGCCGATGCGGAAGCGGTCCGGGTGCCGGGCCACCACGTCCAGGGTGGAGCCGCCGATCGAACCGGTGGCTCCCAGCAGCGCGATGGTTTTCAGAGGCCCAGCCATGCCTTGGCCACCACGAATACCGGCAGCGCGGCGAGGATGCTGTCGAGCCGGTCCATCAGGCCGCCGTGGCCGGGGAACAGGGCGCCGGAATCCTTCACGCCCGAATGCCGCTTCATCAGGCTCTCGAACAGGTCGCCCACCACCGAGATGCCGGCCACCAGCAGGGTGGCCAGCAGCAGCGCCGGCAGCGCGGTCCAGTCCAGGCCCAGCAGCGGGAAGCCGAGCACGGCCAGCAGGGCGGTGGCGGCCAGGCCGCCGTACACGCCTTCCCAGGTCTTGCCGGGGCTGATCGACGGCGCCAGCTTGCGCTTGCCGAACTTCGAACCGGCGAAATAGGCGCCGCTGTCGGCGATCCACACCACCAGCAGGGCATAGAGCGTCCAGCGCGGGCCCAGCGGGTCTTCGGCATGCAGCCAGCCCAGCGCGCACCAGGCCGGCACGACGCCCAGGGTGCCGGCCATCAGCTTCAGGGCGCGGTTGGCGGACGTGTCGTCGCTGGCGAAGGCCGGGCGCGCCAGCCACAGCGGCACCGCGGCCACCCACCAGAGCACGCCCACCAGGCTCAGCAGCTTGAGCGTGAACAGGCTGGGGCCGCCGCCCCAGATGAGCGCGGCCATCAGCAGCGCGTTGGCGGTGAGGAAGGCGGCGCGCGGCAGGCGGTCGTGGATGCCGGCGAAGGCGGTCCATTCCCACAGGCCGGCCAACAGAACCAGGGCCAGGGCCGCGGCCAGCCAGGGCGTGGGCAGGAACAGCACCGCCAGCACCGGCAGCGGCGCCAGGAACAGGGCGGTGGTGATGCGCTGGCGCCGGCTCACGTCGCGCCCCCGGCCACCTGGGCGCTGGTGAGGCCGAAGCGGCGCTCGCGGTCGGCGAAGGCGGCCAGGGCGGCGTCCAGGACCTCGTCGCTGAGGTCGGGCCAGAGCGTTTCGGTGAACCAGAGCTCGGTGTAGGCCAGCTGCCAGAGCAGGAAGTTGCTGATGCGCAGGTCGCCGCCGGTGCGGATGAACAGGTCCGGCGCGGGCAGCCCGGCCAGGCCGATGCGGCTATCGAGCAGGGTTTCGGTGATGTCTTCAGGCGACAGGCGCCCGGCCGCCACGTCGGCGGCCAGGCTGCGGCAGGCCTGGGTGATGTCCCAGCGGCCGCCATAACCGGCGGCGATGGTCAGCACGAGCTTCTGGTCGGCCGGGCGCAGGGCTTCGGCCTGGGCCATGCGCTCGCGGATCGCCTCGGGGAAGCCGGTGCGGTCGCCGATGAAGGCCACCCGCACGCCGCGGCGGTTGAGTTCGCCGACTTCGCTGTCGAGCATGCGCAGGAACAGCTTCATCAGCGCGCCGACTTCTTCCTCGGGCCGGTTCCAGTTCTCGCTGGAGAAGGCGAACAGCGTGAGCGCCTCGATGCCGCGCGAGAGGCAGAAGTCGACGCAGACCTGCACGGCCTTGGCGCCGGCGCGGTGGCCGAGCGTGCGCGGGCGGTTGCGGCGCTGCGCCCAGCGCCCGTTGCCGTCCATGATGACGGCCAGGTGTCGGGGCAGGCGGCTTTGCGGGGGCGCGGCGGTCATCGGGGCGGCCTGGCTCAAACCGCCATCAACTCCTGCTCCTTGGCCTTCACCACCTCGTCCACGTCCTTGACGTGCTTGTCGGTGAGCTTCTGGATTTCTTCCTCGGTGCGACGGGCGTCGTCCTCGGTGACCTGCTTTTCCTTGAGCATTTCCTTGACGTGCTGGATCGCGTCGCGGCGCACGTTGCGGATGGCGACCTTGGCGTTCTCGCCCTCGGCGTGCACGTGCTTGGAGAGCTCCTTGCGGCGCTCCTCGGTCAGCGGCGGCAGGTTGATGCGGATGACCGTGCCGGCGGTGTTCGGGGTCAGGCCCAGGTCGGAGGCGAGGATGGCCTTCTCGACCGGACCCACCATGCCCTTTTCCCAGGGCGTGATGGTGAGCGAGCGGGCATCGGCGACCGACACGGTGGCGACCTGCGTCAGCGGCATGTCGGAGCCGTAGTAGTTCACCTTCAGGTGGTCCACGAGGGCGGTGGTGGCGCGGCCCGTGCGCAGCTTGGTCAGGTCGTGGCGGAAGGCCTCCACGGACTTGGTCATGCGGGTCTGGGCGTCTTTCTTGATGTCGTTGAGCATCGCGGGCTCCGCGTGTGTCGGGCTGGGTTCCGGGGCAGGCCCGGGATTATAGGCGTTGGGCCGGGGAGGCGCTCAGCCGGCGTCGACGAGGGTGCCGAGCGGCTCGCCGCGCAGGATCCGCATCAGCGCGCCGGCCTGCATCATGTCGTAGATGCGCAGCGGCACCTTGTTGTCGCGGCACAGCGCGAAGGCGGCGGTGTCCATCACCTGCAGGTTGCGGGCGATGACGTCGTCGTAGGTGAGGCGGTCGTAGCGCCTGGCGCCGGGGTTCTTCTTCGGGTCGGCGTCGTAGATGCCGTCGACCTTGGTGGCCTTGAGCAGCAGGTCGGCGCCGACTTCGCTGGCGCGCAGCGCGGCCGCCGAGTCGGTGGTGAAGAAGGGGTTGCCGGTGCCGGCGGCGAACAGGGCGATGCGGCCCTTTTCCATGTGCCGGATGGCGCGGCGGCGGATGTAGTCCTCGCACACCTCGTTGATCTTGATCGCGCTCATCACCCGGGCGAAGCCGCCGGCCTTCTCCAGCGCGTCGGCCATGGCCAGGGCGTTGATGACGGTGGCCAGCATGCCCATGTGGTCGCCGGTGACCCGGTCCATTCCGGCCGCGGCCAGGCCGGCGCCGCGGAAGATGTTGCCGCCGCCGATCACCAGGCCGATCTCGGCGCCGGCGCGCTGGGCCTCGACGATCTCGGCGGCCAGGGCCTGGATGACCTTCGGGTCGATGCCGTAGTCCTCGTTGCCCATCAGGGCTTCGCCGGAGAGCTTGAGCAGGATGCGGCGGTACTTCAGGGGCTGGGCGCTCATGGTCTCTCCGGTGGCAGGGCAAACAGCGGGATTCTAGCCGATCGGCGCGCGGCCGGCGGCGGCGCAAGAAAAAACCCGCGGTCGCCCGCGGGTTTCTCCATGCCGGGTTGGCGCCGGGCGGGGTGGTCGGTCAGACCGCCATCGCCTTGGCCACTTCCGCGGCGTAGTCCTCGACCACCTTCTCGATGCCCTCGCCAACGGCCAGGCGCTGGAACTGCACCACGTCGGCGCCGGCGGCCTTCACGGCCTGCTCGACCGACTGGTCGGTGTTGAGCACGTACGGCTGGCCGTACAGGGTGACCTCGTTGACGATCTTGGCGACCTTGCCGCTGATGATCTTCTCGAGGATCTCGGCCGGCTTGGCCTTGTCCTTCTCGGACATCTTGGCCAGCTCGATTTCCTTTTCCTTGGCCAGGAACTCGGCCGGCACGTCGGCGGCCTTGTTGTACGGCGGGTTCATCGCGGCCACGTGCATGGCGATGCCACGGGCCAGCTCGACGTCGCCGCCCTTGAGCTCGACCAGCACGCCGATGCGGCCGCCGTGGATGTAGGCGGCGACGTGGTTGGCGCTGTCGACCTTGGCCATGCGGCGCACCTGCACGTTCTCGCCGACCTTGGCGATGACGGCGGCGCGGGCTTCCTCGACGGTCTCGCCCGACGGCAGCTTGGCGGCCTTTAGGGCGTCGATGTCGGCGGCGCCGGAGGCCAGGGCGGCCTGGGCGACGGCGGTGGCGAAGGAGACGAAGTTGTCGTCCTTGGCCACGAAGTCGGTCTCGGAGTTGATCTCGACCAGCACGGCCTTGCCACCCTCGCTGGCGGCCACGATGCGGCCCTCGGCGGCGACGCGGTCGGCCTTCTTGTCGGCCTTGGCCAGGCCCTGCTTGCGCAGCCACTCGGCGGCGGCGTCGATGTCGCCCTTGTTCTCGGTGAGCGCCTTCTTGCACTCCATCATGCCGGCGCCGGTGCGCTCGCGCAGGTCTTTCACGAGGGAAGCCGTGATTTCCATGGGTATCTCCAACTGGATTGATTGGGCGCGCCGGCGGGCCGGCACGCACGAAAGGGGAGCCGCGGCGCAGCTTGGCGCCGCGGCATGACGCGGATGTTGCTTAGCGCTTGTCGCCGGCCGGGCGGCGCGGGGCGCGCTTGGCGTCGTCGCGCGGGGCGCGCGGGCCACGCGGGGCGGCCTTCTTTTCTTCCTTGGCGACCGGGTTGCCTTCGGCGTCGAGCTCGACGAAGTCGTCGGCGGCCACGTGGGCCTGCGGCGAGGCGGCCTTGCCCTCGAGCACGGCGTCGGCGGCGGCGCGCACGTACAGCTGCACGGCGCGGATGGCGTCGTCGTTGCCCGGGATGGCGTAGTCCACCAGGTTCGGGTCGTAGTTGGTGTCGACCACGGCGATCACCGGGATGCCGAGCTTCTTGGCTTCCTGCACGGCGATGTTCTCGTGGCCGATGTCGATCACGAACAGGGCGTCCGGCAGGCGGTTCATTTCCTTGATGCCGCCCAGCGAGGCTTCCAGCTTGTCACGCTCGCGGCGCAGGGTGAGCACCTCGTGCTTGACCAGCTTCTCGAAGGTGCCGTCGGTCTCGGCGGCCTCGAGCTCCTTGAGGCGGGCGACCGACTTCTTCACGGTGGCGAAGTTGGTCAGGGTGCCGCCCAGCCAGCGCATGCTCATGTACGGCATGCCGCAGCGGATGGCTTCTTCCTTGATCGACTCGCGGGCCGAGCGCTTGGTGCCGACGAACAGCACGGTGCCGCGCTTCTGGGCGATGGCCGAGATGAAGTTCATCGCGTCCTGGAACAGCGGCAGGGTCTTTTCCAGGTTGATGATGTGGATCTTGCCGCGGGCGCCGAAGATGTACGGGCCCATCTTGGGGTTCCAGTAGCGGGTCTGGTGGCCGAAGTGCACGCCGGCTTCCAGCATCTGGCGCATGGTGACCTGGGACATTCCTGTATTCCTTTCACGACAGGGAGCCGGCCGCGCTCTGGCGGCTTCGAAGCTCCGGGGTTGGGCCTCCACCAGGCTGCCGTCTCGAACCCTGGAACCGTGGTTCCGGGGCACCCCGGGACGGGGGATGGCCTGGTGTGTGTATTCGCCGGTGACGCCCGGCGTGGGCGGCCGAAGCCCGGTGGACCGGGGTTTCGAGCCGCGGGAGTATAGCCCGCTGGCCCAATTGGCCGCAACTGAGGGATAATCGGGCCCATGCACATCACCCTGAAGAGTCCCGAGGACATCGAGCGCATGCGCGTGGCCGGCCGCCTGGCCGCCGAGGTGCTGCAGGTCGTCGCCCCCCACGTCAAGCCGGGCGTGACCACGGCCGAGCTCGACCGGATCTGCCACGACCACATCGTCAACGTGCAGGGGGCCATCCCGGCCAACGTCGGCTACAAGGGCTTCCCGGCCACGGTCTGCACCTCGGTCAACAACGTCATCTGCCACGGCATCCCCAGCGACGCCAAGGTGCTCAAGGACGGCGACATCATCAACATCGACGTCACCGTCATCAAGGACGGCTGGCACGGCGACACCAGCCGCATGTACTTCGTGGGCGAGCCGAGCGTGAAGGCCCGGCGCCTGGTGGAAGTGACCCGCGAGGCCATGTTCCGCGGCATCCGCGCCGTGCGCCCGGGCGCCACCCTGGGCGACATCGGCCACGCCATCCAGAAGTACGCCGAGGGCGAGCGCTTCTCGGTGGTGCGCGAGTACTGCGGCCACGGCATCGGCCGGATCTACCACGAGGAGCCGCAGGTGCTGCACTACGGCCAGCCGCAGACCGGCGTGGTGCTGCAGAAGGGCATGACCTTCACGATCGAGCCGATGATCAACGAGGGCGCCCGCCACACCAAGCTGCTGGGCGACGGCTGGACCGTGGTCACCCGCGACAAGTCGCTGTCGGCGCAGTGGGAGCACACGGTGGCGGTGACCGACGACGGCGTCGAGATCCTGACCCGCCTGCCCGGCGACGACAACGAGCTGTGACCGGGGCCGGCCGGTGAGCGCCGCCCCGACCCCGCCCGAACTGACCCTTGCGGCCCGCCTGGCCTCGGCCGCGGACGATGCCGCCTGGCGCGAGGCCGCCAAGGCCGGCCTGGTCGCGAACCGGGCCGCGCTGGGCCAGCGCTTCGAGGCCGGCGAGGCCATCGACCGGCTGATTTCCCGCTGCTGCGAGGCCGCCGACGACGTCGTGCGCTCGGCCTGGGCCCGCTGCCTGCCCGCCGGCGCCGGGCTCGACCTGCTGGCCACCGGCGGCTATGGCCGCGGCGAACTCTACCCGCAGTCCGACCTCGACCTGCTGGTGCTGGGCGAACCCGGCCTCCAGAAGGCCCATGAGGCCGCCATCGGCCACTTCTTCTCCCTGCTCTGGGACGCCGGCCTGCACACCAGCCAGGCGGTGCGCTCGCTGGCCCAGTGCGTGGAGGCCGCGGCCGGCGACATCACCGTGCTCACCGCGCTGATGGAATGCCGCGTCCTCGCCGGCGACCCGGCGGCCCCGGCGGCCCTGGCCACCGCGCTGGCGCCGCCGGCGCTGTGGCCGCCGGCCGCCTATTTCGAAGCCAAGCGCGCGGAACAGCGCCAGCGCCACGCCCGCTTCCACGACACCGCCCACAACCTCGAACCCAGCATCAAGGAAGGCCCGGGCGGCCTGCGCGACCTGCAGACGGTGACCTGGATGGGCATGCGCCTGTACGGCGTGCCCGGCCTGCGCGCCCTGGTGCCGCTGGGCCTGCTGGGCGAAGACGAATGCGCCAGCCTCGAGCGCGAATGGCGCGTGCTGGCGCGCCTGCGCTTCGGCCTGCACCTGCTGGCGCGCCGGCGCGAGGAGCGCCTGGGCTTCGACTACCAGAAGAACCTGGCCACCATGCTGGGCCTGAAGGACGAGCGCCGCGACAACCTGGCGGTCGAGCAGATGATGCAGGGCTTCTTCCGCAGCGCCGCCACGGTGATGCGCATCAACGACCGGCTGCTGCAGCGCTTCGAGGAGCAACTGTCGGGCCGCGAGGCGCCGGTGCCGGCGGGCGAGGGCTACGAACTGCGGCACGGCTACCTGGCCATGGTCGGGCCGGGCCGCCTGCGCGAGGGCCTGGGCCCGGTACTCGAGCTGCTGGCCACCTGGGACGCGCTGCCCGACGTGCGCGGCCTGCATTCGGAAACCGCGCGCGCGCTGGGCGAATCGCTGGGTGCCATCCGGCCCTACCCGGAACAGCCGCCGGCGCTGCGGCAACGCTTCATGGAGCTGCTGCAGTCGCCGCTGGCCGTGGCCACGCTCACCCGCATGGCCCGGCTGGGCGTGCTGGCGCGCTACCTGCCGGCCTTCGGCAAGGTGTCCGGGCGCATGCAGTACGACCTGTTCCATGTCTACACCGTGGACCAGCACACGCTCACCGTGCTGGCGCACATGGACGGTTTCGCGCGCCGCGCCGACGAGCGTTTCGCGATCGCCCACGAAGTGCAGCCGCGCCTGCGCAAGCCGCACCTGCTTCTGCTCGCGGGCCTGTTCCACGACATCGCCAAGGGCCGCGGCGGCGACCATTCGGAGCTCGGCGCAGTGGACGCGCGCGAGTTCGCGGCGGCGCACGCGCTGCCCCAGGCCGACACCGACCTGCTGGCCTGGCTGGTCGAGCAGCACCTGCTGATGTCGGTCACCGCCCAGCGCCAGGACATTTCCGACCCGGAAGTGGTGGCGCGCTTCGCCAACAAGGTGGCCGACCGCGAGCACCTCGACTACCTGTACCTGCTGACCTGCGCCGACATCGCCGGCACCAGCCCCAAGCTGTGGAACGCCTGGAAGGACCGGCTGCTGGCCGACCTGTACGCCGCCACCCGCTTCGCCCTGCGCCGCGGCCTGGAAAACCCCGTGCACGCCACCGAGATCATGGCCGAGACCCGCGCCGTGGCCATGGAGCGCCTGCTCGGCGAAGGCCTGGACGAGGCCGCGGTCCGGCGCATCTGGGCCGCCTACCCGGACGTGGGTTTCCTGCGCTACCGGCCCGAGCAGATCGCCTGGCAGACGCGCGGCATCGCCGAATCGGGCGGCGCGGAAACGCTGGTGATGGTGCGCCCGCACCTGCAGGACGGCGGGCTGGAAGTGTTCGTGCGCACGCCCGACCGCGACGGACTGTTCGCGGCGCTGGTGGCCACCTTCGACCGCCTGGGCCTGAACGTGCTCGAGGCGCGCGTGCTCAATTCCAGCGACGGCCACGCGCTCGACAACTTCCAGCTGATCGCGCCCCAGGGCCACGCGCCCGAACCCGCGGCGGTGGAAGCGGCGCTGAAGGCGGCGCTGCGCGACCCGGCCAAGGTGCGCCCGCCGCGCCGCGCGGCACCGCGCCAGCTGCGCCACTTCCGGGTGCCGGCGCGGGTGGATTTCGACCTGTCGGCCGACGGCCGCCGCACGCGCATGAGCCTGGTCTGCACCGACCAGCCCGGCCTGCTGGCGGGCGTGGCCCAGGTGCTGCGCAGGTTCCGCCTGCGCGTGCACGACGCCCGCATCGCCACCTTCGGCGAGAAGGTGGAGGACTTTTTCCTGCTCACCGACGAGCGCGACCAGCCGGTCGGCGACCAGGCCCTTTTGGACGAACTGCGCGCGGCCATCGTGGCCGCCGTGGATGGAGAACACTGAGATGGCAAGAAAGAAGGCAAGCACCGAGCAGCTGCAGGCGATCATCGAGGACGCGTTCGAACGCCGCGCCACGCTCACCGCCGCCGAGATCGACGGCTCCACCCGCCCGGCGGTGGAAGAGGCCATCGCCCTGCTGGAATCCGGCAAGGCGCGCGTGGCCGCGCCCAGCGGCGGCAAGTGGGAAGTGAACGAATGGCTCAAGAAGGCCGTGCTGCTCTACTTCCGCGTCAACGACATGCAGATGATGGAAGGCTTCCCGGCGCCTTACTGGGACAAGGTGCGCCTGCGCTTCGACAACTTCGACGAAGGCGACTTCCGCGACCTCGGCGCCCGCGTGGTGCCGGGCGCGATCGTGCGTTCGGGCGCCCACATCGGCAAGGACGTGGTGCTGATGCCCAGCTTCGTGAACATCGGCGCCTACGTCGGCGCCGGCACCATGGTCGACACCTGGGCCACCGTGGGCAGCTGCGCCCAGGTGGGCAAGCACTGCCACATCTCGGGCGGCGCCGGCATCGGCGGCGTGCTCGAGCCGCTGCAGGCCAGCCCCACCATCATCGAGGACGGCTGCTTCATCGGCGCCCGGGCCGAGGTGGTGGAAGGCGTGGTGGTGGAAAAGGGCAGCGTGATCGGCATGGGAGTTTTTCTCAGCCAATCCACCCGCATCTACAACAGAATGACCGGCGAGGTCACCTACGGGCGGGTTCCCGCGGGTAGCGTCGTGGTGTCGGGCTCGTTGCCCTCGTCGGATGGCCGGTATTCGCTGTACTGCGCCGTCATCGTCAAGCAGGTCGATGCCAGGACCCGCGCGAAGACGTCCGTCAACGAACTGCTGCGCGGCGCCGTGGAGTGACCCCACCCCTGGCCAACCCGGAGTAGTCCCCATGCCGAAGCTGTCCCACGTCGCCGCCGGGCTGCTGTGCGCAGCCTCGCTGGCGGGAGCCCCCGCGTCCGCGCAGGTGGATGTCTCCACCTTCACCAAGCCCGACAGCTTCACCGACATCGAAATCTCGCCCACCGGCGAGTTCTACGCCGCCACCGTGCCGCTGGGCGACCGCACCGGCCTGGTGGTGCTGCGGCGCGCCGACAACGCGGTGACCGCGCGCTTCGCCCTGGGCAAGGACACCCACATCGACGACTTCGAGTGGGTTGCCGACGACCGCCTGCTGCTGGGCATGGCCGAAGCCTTCGGCTCCGACGACGAGCCCAGCCCCACCGGCGAAATCTACGTGGTGGACGCGGACGGCAAGAACATCAAGAACCTGGTGGGCTTCCGGGTCGAGGGCAACGGCGCCGGCACCCGCATCCAGGGCCGCACGCAGGAAGACGTCGCCGCCTACCTTATCGACACGCTGCCCGACGACCCGAACACCGTGCTGATCGAGGTCTGGCCTTTCCACGACGACCCTTACACCCGCGTCGAAACCCTGGACGTGCGCACCGGCCGGCGTCGCCCGGTCACCCGCGCGCCGGTGCAGCGCGCCGAGTTCACGGTGGACCATGCCCGGCAGGTGCGCTTCGCCCGCGGCATCGGCGCCGACAACGCCAGCATGCTCTACCACCGCAGTGGCGACGATGCCGAATGGCAGCTGGTGAACGACCAGTCCAAGACCGGCCGGGTGGAACACCCCATCGGCTTCGCCGCCGACAACCGCACCGCCTACCTGCTGGTGGAAGACCGCCAGGGCACCGACAAGGTCGTCGCCTTCGACACCCAGTCGGGTGGCCGCCGCCCGCTGCTGCAGCACGAGAAGGTCGACCCGTTCACCATCCTCTACACGCTCGGCGAACAGGACATCCCCGTGGGCGCCCAGTTCATCGGCGACAAGGTCGAGCAGCAGTTCTTCGACGACGCCTCGGCCGAGGCCCGCCTGTACAAGATGCTCCAGGCTGCCTTCGCCGGCCAGGCGGTGTACGTCACTTCCACCACGCGGGACGGCAAGCTGGCTTTGGTGCAGGTGACCAGCGGCACCAACCCGGGCGATTTCTACCTGTTCGACGTGGCCACGAAGAAGGCCGGTTACCTGCTGAGCCGGCGCGAGTGGATCGACCCGGAGCAGATGGGCGAAGTGCGCCCGGTCAGCTTCAAGGCCCGCGACGGCCTGCCGCTGCACGGTTACCTGACCCTGCCGCCCGGTTCGGACGGCAAGGACCTGCCGCTGGTCGTGAACCCGCATGGCGGCCCCTTCGGCGTATTCGACACCCCGCACTTCGACGAGGAAGCGCAGATGCTCGCCCGGGCCGGTTATGCCGTGCTGAAGGTGAACTTCCGCGGCTCGGGCAACTACGGCCGCGCCTTCCACGAGGCGGGTGCGAAGCAGTGGGGCAAGGCCATGCAGGACGACCTGACCGACGCCACCCGCTGGGCGGCGGAGCAGGGCATCGCCGACCCGAAGCGCATCTGCCTCTACGGCGGCAGCTACGGCGCCTATGCCTCGCTGATGGGCGTTGCGCGCGAACCGGACCTCTACCGCTGCGCGGTGGGCTACGTGGGCGTCTACGACCTGGACATGATGGTGCGCGAGGACAGCGGCGACAGCCGCGCCGGCTCGGTGTTCGCCCGCCAGTGGGTGGGCGAGGCCGGCAGCCTGGCCGACGTCTCCCCCAACCGCCTGGCCGACCGCATCACGGTGCCGGTGTTCCTGGCGGCCGGCGGCGAGGACCGCGTGGCCCCGGTGGCGCACACCAAGCGCATGGAAAAGGCCCTGCGCAAGGCCGGCGTGCCGGTCGAGACCCTGTATTACCCGAACGAGGGCCACGGTTTCTACACCGAGGAGCATCGCGCCGAGTACTACGGCAAACTGTTGGCCTTCCTGGCCCGTCATATCGGCGGTGCCGCCCCGAAATGACGGAGTTCCCCGGATGGTGACGGTCTACGGCCTCGACAACTGCGACACCTGCAAGAAGGCGCGCAACTGGCTCAGGCGCTTCGAGGTCGCGCACGAATTCGTGGACTACCGCGCCCGGCGCGTGCCGGCCGAAACGCTCAGGGCCTGGGCCGGCCAGCTGGGCGGCTGGGACAAGCTCGTCAACAAGGCCTCCACCACCTGGCGCCAGTTGCCCGAGGGCCGCAAGTCGCCGGGCAGCGACCCGGAGTGGACCCTGCTGCTGAAGGAATACCCGGCGCTGGTGAAGCGCCCGGTGGTGGTGACGGCCGACGGCGTGGTCACCGTGGGATTCACCGACAATGCCTTCAAGGCGCGGTTCGGGGTGGGCAAGTGAGCGAGGTGCTGGCCCTGGCCCGCGAGCTCATCGCGCGCCCCTCGGTGACGCCCGACGATGCCGGCTGCCAGGCGCTGGTGGGCGAACGCCTGCGTCGTGCCGGCTTCACGGTGCAACAGATCGATTTCGGCGACGTGCGCAACCTCTGGGCCACGCATGGCAGCGGCGGCGAGGTGCTGTGTTTCCTGGGCCACACCGACGTGGTGCCGCCCGGCCCGCGCGACGCCTGGGACAGCGATCCGTTCGTGCCGACCGAACGCGAGGGCTACCTCTACGGCCGCGGCGCCGCCGACATGAAGGGCAGCGTGGCGGCCTTCGTGCTGGCCGCGGAAGACTTCGTCGCGGCGTACCCGGGGCACCCGGGCACGCTGGCCCTGCTGCTCACCTCGGACGAGGAAGGCGACGCCATCGACGGCGTGCGCAAGGTGGCCGAACACTTCAAGGCCAGCGGCCAGCCGATCCACTACTGCATCACCGGCGAGCCTTCGTCGAAGGAAACGCTGGGCGACCTGCTGCGCGTCGGCCGCCGCGGCACGCTTTCCGGCGTGCTCACCGTGAAGGGCATCCAGGGCCACGTGGCTTATCCGGAAAAGGCCCGCAACCCCATCCACCAGGCCATGCCGGCGCTGGCCGAGCTGTGCGCGCGGCGCTGGGACGAGGGTTACCCCGAGTTCCCGCCCTCGAGTTTCCAGGTCTCGAACATCCACGCCGGCACCGGCGCCAACAACGTCATCCCGGGCCACTGCGAGGTGGTGTTCAACTTCCGCTTCAACCCGGGCTGGCAGGCGGCGCAGCTGGAGGCCGAGGTCGAGGCCGTGCTGGCCCGCCATGGCCTGGAATACGAACTGCTGTGGCACCGCGGCGGCGAACCCTTCCTCACCGGCGAAGGCCGGCTGCGCGCCGCCGCGCGCGCGGTGCTGCGCGAGCAGCTGGGCGTGGTGCCCGAGGAAAACACCGGTGGCGGCACCTCGGATGCCCGTTTCATCGCGCCTCTCGGCGCCGAGGTGGTGGAGCTGGGGCCCATCAACGCCAGCATCCACAAGGTCAACGAACGCGTCGCCATTGATGAGCTCGCGCGCCTCCCCGCGCTTTACCGAGCCATCGCCGAGCGCCTGCTTCTCGCCTGAGCCTCCCGCTTCCTCCCCGGTGTCCGGTTATGCCGCGGCCTTGAACCAGGCCGATTCGGTGGTGGTGAGCGGCCGCGCGTCGCGCAGCTCGCGCAGGATGCCCAGCACCTCGCGGTGCACGGCCTGCAGGCCGGCCTCGGGCGACTGCCGCGTCTCGTGGTAGACCACCGCCAGCCACAGCGCGATCGAACGCTGGCGCAGGAGGATCGAGCGGTCGCGCACGCGGCTGGCTGCCACCGCCGCCACCGGGCTCCAGGGCCGGTACATCACCGGGTCGCTGTCGCCATGCAGGTGGGGAAGGGGCAGCACCGCGGCGGCCTGTATCTCGGCCAGGGTCTGGTCCACGACGAGCTTGCGTTGCGCGCCATCGAGCGCGTGCACGGCCTTGCGAACGGCCGCGGCCTGCTTGTGCAGGGTGTGCCGGCGCCAATGCACCAGCAGCGTGATCAACATGTCCATCCAACCTACCTCGCCGAAGTGGAAACCCGGGTGGTAGATCGCTCCCCCTGACGGCGATCCCTCCGTCCTCTGCCCGGCGGAGCGCACCGGGCAGTGATCCGTTTATGGCGCAAATCGTGACGGCTGTCAGGTTCCTGGTTTGGAAATGTGAGGTGGTTCACATTTCCGGGCGCAGGGCCAGCACGTGCCGGGTTTCGCCGGGCAGGAAAGCCGTGGCTTCGCCCTGCACCCAGGCGGCGTGGCCGGCACCCCAGAACGGCGACATCGGGTGGCCGCTCTGGCCGCCGGGCATGTGCGCGAAACCCTCGGCCTCGCGGCCCGGCGACACCACCATGCGCTGGCTGGCACCGAACTCCGGGCCCTGCACCAGGGGCATGTTGCCGTCGCCGCGCAGCGGTTCGGCCGGCATGCACAGCGGGCCACGCAGGGGGCCGGGCAGGGCGCCCGCCAGCGGGTGGCAGATGCGCGCGGTGTTGCGCTCGCCCCAGGTGCGTTCGGCCAGCGGACCGCTGGCTTCGAGCTGGCCGCGGATGTCGCGGGCGGCGTCGGCCAGCAGCGCGTCCCAGGTTTCGAACTTGCGCGGCAGCAGATGGTCCGGGCGTTGTTCCAGCAGTGGCCAGGCGACGGCTTCCATCTGCGGCAGGTCGGGCATGACGAAGGCCTTGCCCAGCGCCGCCTGCGCCGGCGCGGTCAGGCCGTTCTGGATGCGTTCGATGACGGCCAGGCGCCAGGCGCGCACGATGCGGTAGGCGGCGGAATCGACGCTGGCATGGCCGGTCCACTCGGTGCTGGCGGCGGCCAGGGCCTGCAGGTCGGCGTCGCCGCTGCGCTTGGCTTCGGCCTGGAGCTTTTCGTGCCAGCGCGCTAGGAAAAGCGCGCGGTCGTCGAGCTGCACGGCCAGCAGGTCGCGTTCTTCCAGCACCGGCTTGGCGCGCAGCGCGTCGCGGATCTGCCGGGCGCGGGCGCCATTGGCATAACCGGCATCGCCCACAAGGGCCAGCGCGGCGCCGTCCACCACGCGGGCGTTGGCGGTCCAGAGCACGCCGTCGGCGGGGTCCACGACACTGGGATTTTCGGTGGACGGCAGCCAGCCGCTCCAGCGGCAGGCCTGCTCCGGCCGCAGCGGGGCGGTGGGCTCGCAGTCGCCATCGCGCTGCGGCATCTGCGCGGTGAGCCGCCAGGCGATGCGGCCGTGGCGGTCGGCCATCATCAGGTTCTGCGCCGGGATGCCGGCGGTGTCGGCGGCGGCCAGGCCTTCGTCGAGGTTGCCGGCGTGGGCCAGGTCGGCCAGGCCGAAGTTGAGCGAACCGGGCAGCTGCGCGGTCCAGCGCAGGGCCAGCGCGCTGCCGTCGTCGAGGTCCACGGTGATGGGGCCCCAGCGCGTCTCGCGCACCTTCAGCTCCACCGGCTCGCCGCCTTTCACCGAAATCCATTCGCTGTCCACGCGCAGCGCGGCTTCGCCCCCGGGTACGCGGTACTTGAGCTTGTCGGCGTCGGTGAACTCCACGCGGTAGAAATCCAGCCAGTCGCCGTAGCTGTTGGTGAAGCCCCAGGCCACGTGGCCGTTGCTGCCGACGATGACCGCCGGGATGCCGGGCAGGGTGAAGCCGCTGACGTCCACCTGGCCGCCGGGCGCGCGCGCGTCGGCGTATTTCAGGCGGGCGCGGAACCAGAGGTTCGGCGCGCGCAGGCCCAGGTGCATGTCGTTGGCGACGATGGCGCGGCCGTCGGCGGTGCGCTGGCCGGACACGGCGAAGTTGTTGCTGCCGGGCGCCGCGGGTTCGGACACGTCGTAGTCGCCGTTCGGCGCAGGCACGGGCAGCTGGCGCAGGTCCAGTTCGTCCGGGCCGGGCAGCACGGCATTGCCGCGCGCTTCGCCCAGCAGCGGCGCGTCCCACTCGCTGCCGTCCACCGACAGCAGCGCATGCAGCGGCGCCGGCACCACTTCACGGATGCGCCACAGCGCCAGCTCGCGCGAGTTCGATTCGTCCTGCAGGTCGAAGAACATGGCGTAGCCGGCCAGTGCGGTGTCTTCCAGCGTCCACGGCTGCGGTTCGGTGCGCAGCAGCAGGTAGGGCCAGGGCGTGGCCCCGAGCGCCACCACGCCGGCGTTGACGCCGTCGCGGTAGGCCTCGAGCACCGGCAGGCGGTCGCCGGCGACGCTGGCGTAGCTTTCGGCCAGCCGGGCGCGCAGGCGGTGCACGCGGATTTCCTTGTCGCGTTCGATGGCGATGGGGCCGAACAGCGCCGACAGTTCGCCGGCCGCCGAGCGGCGCAGCAGGTCCATTTCGAAGTAGCGCTCCTGCGCGTGCACGAAGCCGAGCGCACGGGCCGCGTCGGCTTCGTTGGCGGCTTCGATGGTGGCGATGCCGAGCGCGTCGCGGCTCACCGTCACCGGCGCCGACAGGCCGGGCAGGGCCAGTTCGCCCTCGATCGCCGGCAGGCTGCCGCGCACCATCCACAAGGCCCAGAACGCCGCCAGCACCCCCGCGATGACCAGCACAGCCAGCAGGCGGGTGGCGACACGAACGGCCTTGCGCATGGATCGGCTCCGGGGCGGGTACGGGAAGCCCCAAGGATGTCCGAACCGGCGCCGCGCCGCCACGGTGTGGCAGAATGCCGCCGTTCCCACCCCCGTGAGTGCCATGCGCCAGCACGCCTGAAATCGCGACCGCCCGGTCCCCGCACCGGCCCCCGACTTCAACCGCCGCACCCCGGCGGAGGCCTGCCATGACGACACCCACCTTCCGCGACCTCGTGTTGCGCGCGCCCGACGGGCGCACCCTGCTGGAAAGCGCCAGCGATTCCCTGGAACCCGGTTTCACCGGCCTGGTCGGCGCCAACGGCGCCGGCAAGAGCACCTTGCTGCACACCCTGGCCGGCCTGCTGCCACCGGCTTCCGGCGTGGTGTGCGGCGGCCGCGTGCAGCTGCTGGCGCCACAGGGCCCTCGGCAGGCCCTGGCCGCCGCGCTGGCCACGCTGCCCGAGCTGCTGCACGCCGCGCCGTCTTCCACCCGCCGCGAAGTGGCGCGCCTGCTGCCGCGCCAGGCCGACGCCGCGTTGGCC